>NZ_BAGK01000095.1 GCF_000308795.1 Nocardia thailandica NBRC 100428
GAACTGCTGCGCCACACCCTGGAGGTCTTCCTCGCCGAGGACGGCAGCCACGCCCGCACGGCAGCCGCGCTCGACGTGCACCGCAACACCGTGCACTACCGCATCCAGCAGATCACCGGCCGCTACGGAATCGACCTCGGCGCAGACACTTTCGGCATCCGGTTCGCCCTCGGCGTGTGCCGGTGGCACCCGCGGGTGCTCGCCCCCGCCGAGCCCGCCGTCCCGGGCACCTGACCGGTTTGTGCCCGAGGCATAAGCCGGTGGGACCGGTGGTCCCGTCGGCGGGCGCCGTATACCGTGGCAGGGTGTCGATGATCAAGGGTGCCAATGTGGTGGTACCCGCTGCTGCCGTCCGGGTGGAGCTCGGCTGGCAGGCGGGGGCGGGTGTACCGGACGCGGATGCCTCCGCGCTGCTGCTGAGCGGCGGCCGGGTCCGGTCCGACGACGACTTCGTCTTCTACAACCAGCCGGTGCATCCCGCGGGCGCGGTGCGCCACGAGGGCAAACGGCAGGGCCCGACCATCGTCGACACCCTCTCGGTCCGGCTCGACCGGGTCGAACCGCAGATCGAGACCATCGTGCTGGCCGCCTCGGCCGACGGCGGCACCTTCCGCGCGTTCCCCGGCCTGCACATCCGCGTCCTCGACGCGGGCACCGGCGCCGAACTGGCCCGCTTCGACAGCCCCGGCGCCACCACCGAGACCGCCTTCGTCCTCGGCGAGCTCTATCGCCGCCAGGGCGCCTGGAAGTTCCGCGCCGTCGGCCAGGGGTACGACTCCGGCCTCGCCGGCCTGGCCACCGACTACGGGATCAGCGTCGACGACGCGCCCGCGGGCGCCGCGCCATCGGCAGCGCCGCACGCCGCCCCTGCCCCCGGTCCGGCCTCGGCCCCGCCCGCGTATCCCGCTGCCGGACAGGGTGTTCCGGCCGCTCACCCGGGGAACCCGGCGCCGGGTGTGTCCGCCCCGGCCGCCGGTCACGGCGCGCCGCCGGGCGGGTTTCCCGGTGCGGGTCCGTCGGGCGACCACTTCTCGCGGCCGGGCTCGGGCCAGGGCGTATCGACGGGTGGATTCCCGGGCCAGGCACCTGGCCAGGGCGCCCCGACGGGCGGATTTCCGGGTCAGCAGCCCGGTCAGGGCGCCCCGGGTGGGTTTCCGGGTCAGGGCGTGCCGTCCGGTGGTCACCCGGGGCAGGTTCCGCCGGGATTTCCCGGTCAGGGCGCCCCGGCGGACGGTTTCGGCGGCGCGCCGGGCTATCCGCCGCCTCCGGTCGGGGGAGACCCGAACGCGTATCCACCGGGCGGATATCCGGCGGCGCCCGGGGGATTCCCGCCGCCCGCACCGGGTTTCGCGCCGAACGGCGGGCAGCAGGTCGCGGGTGGGCCGGGCCACGTCCCGGGCGGTCATCCGCGGCCCGGTGACGCCGACGTGACGCAGGTGGCGTCCTGGAATCAGCCGCCCGGACCGAACCCGCCCGCGCCGGGCAAGGTCTCGCTCACCAAGGAGTCCCCGTCGGTGTCCCTGCGCAAGCACGGGGCGACCGGCGGTGTCATGCGGGTCAATCTCAACTGGACCTCGATGGCCGCGACCGGGCGCCTGTTCGGCAAGCTGCGCGGCAAGAACATCGACCTGGACCTGTGCTGCTTCTACGAGCTGGTCAACGGCGCGATCGGGTCGGTGCGCGCCCTGGACCGCCGCTTCGGCGCCCTGTACGAGCCGCCGTTCATCCACCTCGACCAGGACGACCGCACCGGCGCGAGCGCCACGGGCGAGAACCTGTCGATCAATCTCGATTTCACGCCCCTGTTCCGGCGGATCCTGGTCTTCGCCTCCATCTACGAGGGCGCGGGCGACTTCCGCGGCGTGCACGCCACCGTCACCCTGCACCCGGTGAACTCGCCGCCGATCGAGATGTTCCTCGACGGCTGCCAGGACAACTCGCGCGATGCCGTGCTGGCGGTCATCGAGAACGTCGACGGCGAGCTGGTGGTGCGCCGCGAGGGCACCTTCGTGCGGCCGCCCGCCGGACAGCCGGGCGCGGGCGTCATGGAGATCGCGCGACTGTACAACTGGGACTTCGGTTTCCGCCGGGGCGAGGGCAAATGAGGCATCCGGCCACCCGCGTGCTCGAGTCGATGGTCTTCCATCCCGACCGCGTCATCCCCGTCACCCCCGCCGCCGCGGGCCTGGACTTCACCGAGTTGCGCCCGCGCACCGCGGACGGGGAGACCGTGCACGCGTGGTTCGTCCCGGCCCCGGCCGCGCGCGGGTACATCCTCTACGCCCACGGCAACGGCGGCACCATCGGCGACCGGGTGCCCTGGATCGCGGGCCTGGTCGCGGCGGGCTTCGGCGTGCTCGCCTTCGACTACCGCGGCTACGGCGCCAGCACCGGCCGCACCACCGAGGCAGGCACCTATCTCGACGCGCGGGCCGCGCGTGCCGCCCTGCTCGACCAGCCCGGCGTCGATCCCGGCCGCGTCCACTATCTCGGTGAATCCCTCGGTGGCGGCGTGCTCGTCGAGCTCGCCCTGGAGCACCCGCCGGCGACCCTGACGCTGCTGTCGAGTTTCAGCAGCATGCGCGACGCGGCTCGCGCGGTGTATCCGGTCCTGCCCGCGCCGCTGATCCCCGACGCGTACCCGAGCGCGCGGCGCCTGGCGTCCCTGCGGGTCCCGGTGCTGGTCCTGCACGGCGACCGCGACGAGCTCATCCCGCTGCGCCAGGCCGAACGCAACCACGCCGCGGCCGCCGGGCCCAAGCGTCTGGTCGTCGTCCCCGGTGCGGGCCACACCGACGTCCCCACGGTCCTCGGCCCGCGGTGGGGCGAGCTGCTGGCCGACTGGTCGGCGCGCGCCACCGCCTGAGCGCGGGGACGGAGCGGCCCCCCGCCACGGCGGCCTGCGTAGCCTGGGTGGGAGAGCGGCTCGGCCGGGCCGCGCGGGAAGGGAGAACGGCATGAGTGACCCCGCCGACCTGGTGACCCGCCTGGCGGCCCTGCCCGACGACGAGCTGCGCGCCGTGCTGCGCGCCGCCGTGCTGGGCCGGGCCGGGTTCGGGGCCGTCGTCGCGGCCCTGGGCGCCGGTGATGCGCCCACGCCCGCGCCTGTGACTCTCGGCACGTCCGCGCCCCCGTCCCTGCCGGTGTTCGGCGCATCCGGCGAGGTAGAGGCCGAAATCGTGGTACCGCCGGTACCGCACTCGGCGGGACCCGCCGCGACCGGCGGATATTCCGCCACCGGAGTGCCGACTTTCGACGCCGTTCGGGATAAGGTCGAGCAGCGCTTCGGCACCGCGCAGGGCATGGGCGAGCTCGATCGGCAGACCCCGGCGGGTCGCGGCGCCGACGAACAATGGGAGGCGCGGGAGCAGGCCGCGCGCGAACGCCTGGCACGGATCCGCGAGTCGATGAAGCACGACGACTGAGCGCCGGGCCGCCGCGCGCGACGTTCCCGCCTGCGAAGTGATTGGGTGGAAGAGATCGATGACGAACGCGCGCGAGGTCGCCGCACGCCTGCTCGACGCACAGGTCGAGTTCCTGCTCGGCGAGGTCACCGGTGACCGGTTCGCCGAGGTGATCGCCCGCGACGTGGCCGCCGTGCTCGCCGTCGGCGACACCATCCGCTTCGGGGACGTGGTGTCCCTCGACCAGGCGCACGAGACCGTGGCCACGGTGTTCGACCGGATCGGCGGCAGTCCCGTCATCGCCGACAACGCGGGGGTCTTCTCCGACACCATCTACGACCACATCGCCGCCAACACCGACTACACCCTCGGCGACGTCGTCGACCGGGAGCCCGTGGAAGCGTTGCTGGAGAAGATCTTCGGCATGCACCAGGCCCAGGAGCGGATCCTGGACCGGCTCACCGAGAGCCCGCTCGTGGCGACGGTGGCCGCCAAGTTCGTCGACAAGCTGATCGGCGACTTCATGCAGGCCAACCGGGAACGCGCGGAGAAGATCCCCGGCGTCTCCTCGCTGATGTCGCTGGGGCAGTCCGCGGCCAACCGGGCCAAGAAGGTCGCCGACTCCACCTTCGTCGGCGATCTGGCCGGCAAGGGCGCGCTGTTCGCGCTCAAGCGCACCAACAACGCCATCCGCGAGATGCTGCGCGACGCGCCGGTGCACTCGGCGGCCATGGAATTCTGGGACCTGCACTCGGCCGAACCGGTGTCGGGCCTGCGGGAGTACCTGACGCAGAAGGACCTCAACGAGCTGGTGCAGATCTGCTACGAGATCGCCGTCACCACGCGGGAGAAGGAGTACTTCGGGCTGCTCGTGCGCGAGTGCACCGAGGTGTTCTACCAGCGCTACGCCGACCACACCCTGACCGCCATGCTGCCGGAGCTGGGCCTGACCGCCGACGACGTCGCGGCGGAGATCCTGCGCTACGGGCCCGCGGTGATCGAGGCGGCCAAGGCCGACGGGGTGCTGGCCGGGCTGATCCGCGAGCGCCTCGAACCCTTCTACACCTCCGATCTCGTGCTCGGCATCCTGGGCGAGACCGGCGCCTGACGACGTCCAGCGAGCGACACCGCGGGCGGATTCACCCCGCGGTGTCGCTCGCGGCGTGCGTCTTCGCGGAAAGCGGTCACCGGGAGTCGTTTTCGGGGTACCGTGATGTGTCCGGGGTTACTCCACGGTATTTCGGCCGGTCCGTTTCCCGGGCTGTGCGGCCGGTCACCGGAATTCCGGCGGCGCATGTAAACACCGTTGTTCGGCCGCGTTACGGCCCGTCCGGCGCCGTTGTGAGGATTCGGCCACATCGGTGGCCGCAGGTTTCGGCCGTGTTGACATCAATCGACAAACCGCGCATTCGCGCCTCTCCCCGTTGCCGCGGCCCCGCACCCGTGACATTTTCCTCCTGACCTGACCGCAGTGAGCGAGGAGAAACGGTGTCGGTGGCGACGGACCGAGCACGCCGGAACCGGCTGCACCCCCGGACCATCCGGGGACAGCTGAGCCGGATCCTGGCCGTGTCGCTGATCCTGGTGCTCGCCCTGCTCGGGGTCACGGTCGCGGGGCAGATCGCGGCGTACCGGCGCAGCGGCGACACCGCCGACGCCGTCGCCGTCGCCCTGGCGGTGCAGGACCTGGTGCACCAGGCGCAGCGCGAACGCGGCCTGTCCAACGGGCTGCTCGGCGGCGACGAGCGCTGGCGGCGGCCGGTGGCCGAGCAGCGGGCCGAGACCGATCGCGCGCTGGACGCCCTCGACGCGGTCGCGGGCCGGGACGTGCCCGGCGCGACCGAGATCCGCGCGGCGCTCGGCCATCTGGCGGGGCTGCCGCAGCTGCGCGCGAGCATCGACGCGGGCAACGCGGGCAGGCAGGCGGCCTTCCAGTTCTACACCGACGGCATCACCGCCCTGAACCGTCCGGAGCTCGGCCTCGACCAGGCCCGCGATGCGCGCGTGCGGCACGGTCTGGCCGCCCTCTACGCCCTCGGCGACGCCAAGGAGTACACCGCGCGCGAACGCGGCTTCCTCAACGGTGTCTTCGCGGCGGGCGAATTCGGGGCGGGGGAGTACGTGCAGTTCCTGGAGATGCGGTCCGGGCGCGCGGTGGCGCTGACCGCGTTCGCCGGCGAGGCCACCCCGGCCCAGCAGTCCGCGCTCGACGCCGTCACCGGCGGCGAGCACGCCCGCCTGGCCGCCGAGTCGGAGAACGTCGCCATCGCCTCGGCCACCGGGCCGCTGGCGCGGCCGGTCGACGCGGGCGCCTGGTGGACGCGGATGACGCAGGTCATCGACGGACAGCGCGAGGTGCAGCGCGCCGTCGGCGAGGACGTGCGCGAGCGGGCCGCGCAGCTGCGCCGGGAGGCCGCGCTGTGGCTCGGCGTGTGCCTGCTGGTCGCCCTGGCCGCGGTCGCCGTGCAGATCGGGCTCGTCGTGGCGAGCCTGCGCGCCATCGTGCGGCCGCTGGCGGGCCTGGCCGCGGAGGCCGACGACGTCGCGGGCACCCGGCTGCCCGAGGTCGTCGCCGCCTGGGGCCGCGACGCCGACGCGCACCCCGAACGGCCCGCCCCGGTGACCGTGCCCGCCAAGGCCACCCGCGAGATCGCCGCGGTCGCCGACGCGCTGGACCGGGTGCAGGCCACCGCCGTCGACCTCGCCTCCGCGCAGGCCCTCGTCCGGCGCAACACGACCGAGTCGCTGGCCAACCTCGCCCGCCGCAACCAGAACCTCGTGCGCCGCCAGCTCGGTCTCATCAGCGACTTCGAGCGCGAGGAACTCGATCCCGAGGGCCTGGCCAAACTGTTCGAGCTCGACCACCTGGCCACCCGCATGCGCCGCAACGCCGAGAGCCTGCTGGTGCTGGTCGGCGAGGCGGGCCCGCGCCGCTGGGCCGAACCGATCCCGCTGACGGAGGTCATCCGGGCGGCCCTGTCGGAGGTCGACGACTACCGCCGGGTCCTGTTGCGCCGCATGGACGACGCACACATCGCCGGATCCGCGGTGACCGATCTCGCGCACCTGCTCGCCGAACTGATCGAGAACGGGCTGGCTTTCTCCCCGCCGGATCTCGAAGTCGAGGTCTACGGCAGCGTCGTCCCCGGCGGATACCTGCTCGCCGTGGTCGACCACGGCGTCGGCATGCCCGCCGAGCAACTCGCCGAGGCCAACGCCCGTCTCGGGGGCGACACCGACTTCATCGTCGCACCGACCCGCTACCTCGGGCACTATGTCGTCGGCAGGCTGGCCGACCGGCTCGACGTGCGGGTGGAGCTGACCACCTCGCCCGTGCGCGGCATCGTCGCCCGGGTGCTGCTGCCGAAATCCGTCCTGGCCGAACCGGGCCGGCGGGAGCCGGGGGCCGCGACCGCGGCGGGCGGCAGGCACGCCGCGGCGCCCGAGGGCGGGGACCCGGCGCACGATCCCGCCGCCGAGGCAGCCGGGAACGCCACCGCGACAGGCGCTCCGGTCGCCGCGGCGCGGACGAACGGGACGGGGCACCACCGGCGGAGCGGGGGCGGGGAACCGGTGGGCGATCACGCCGGGAGCGCTACGCTGCCCCCGGACCGGGCGCGCCGGGCCGAGCCGCTCCCCGGGTCGGCCTACGCGCAGTTCCTCGCGCCGCTCCCGGCCGCCGGATCGCCCGGGGTGTCCATCGATGAGGGTGGACACCCCGGGCGCGACCGGGTGCTCCCCGCCGCCCGGCTCACCGACCAGACGGCTACCGGTCACGGCGCGCCGCCCTCGGCCGCCGGTCGATCCGCGCCGGAGCGCACCCGAAACGGCCTGGTCAAGCGCACCAAGCGGGCCCGTCCCGCCGCGCCGGAACCGGCCCCGCGCCCCAGGGCCGACCGTCCCCCCGTGCCCGAGCGCACGCCGGAGGCGACCCGCGGCATGCTGTCCAGTTTCCGGTCGGGCCATCAGCGCGGCGGGCCCGGCGACCACCCAACACCCCGTGACGACTCCCAGGAGACCCGGTGACCGCTCCGCTCCAGACCGCCGACCCGCACACGTTCAACTGGCTGCTCGGCAACTTCGTCCGCAACACCGACGGCGTCCGTGACACGGTCGCCGTCTCCTCCGACGGCCTGCTCATCGCCATGTCCGACGGGCTCGACCGGGCGGGCGCCGACCGCCTCGCCGCGATCGTGTCCGGCCTGACCGGCCTGTCCCGCAGCGCGTCCCGCAGTTACGACTTCGACGGGCTGAAGCTGATCATGATCGAGATGCACCGCGGCTTCCTGCTGATCTCCGCGCTCGGCGACGGCAGCTGCCTCGGGGTGATCGCCGACGGCACGTGCGACGTCGGGCTCGTCGGGTACGAGATGGCGGTGCTCGCCGAACGAGCGGGCGCGCTGCTGGATCCGGCGCTGGTCTCCGAGCTGCGGGAAACGTTGCGCAGATGAGAGATCCCGACCGGTTGCGGCTGCCCGATCCGCGCATGATCGCGCTGAACCGCGCCCAGACCTGGCATCGGCCCGGCCCGGACATCGCCTCCACCCCGTCCGACGACCCGGTGGACCGGGTGGTGCGCCCGTTCATCGTCACGGCGGGGCGCACCACCCCGCTGCTGGACGGCCTGCGGATCGAGACCCTCGTCCTCGCCCCGCCCGCCGCGCGCGCGGCGCCGCTGCGCTTCGAGGAACGCGCCGTCGTCGAGCTGTGCGCCCGCCCGCACTCGATCGCCGAGATCGCCACGGCGCTACGGGTTCCCGTCGGCGTCGCCAAGGTCGTCGTCAGCGATCTGGCCGCCGCGGGCCACGTCACCGTCCGTGACGCACCGGAACTGACCACCGCCGCCATCGAAAGGATCAGGGATCTTGTTCGGGCACTCTGACTTCCGTGCCGTCCCCGCCGTCCCCTCGTCGGTGAAGATCGTCGTCAGCGGCGGCTTCGGGGTCGGCAAGACCACGTTCATCGGCTCGATCTCCGAGATCGAGCCCCTGGTCACCGAGGCCGACATGACCGAGATGTCGGTCGGCGTCGACGATCCGGGTCATCGCGCGGACAAGACCGCGACCACGGTCGCCCTCGACTTCGGCCGCATCACCCTCGACGACGCGCTCATCCTCTACCTGTTCGGCACGCCGGGGCAGGACCGCTTCGTGTTCCTGTGGGACGACCTCGTCGACGGCGCCCTCGGCGCGGTCCTGCTGGTCGACACCGACCGCATCGAGGACTGCTTCCCCGTCCTGGACTACTTCGAGGACCACGGCACCCCGTTCGTGGTGGTCGTCAACCGCTTCGCCGGCGCGCCGCTGTTCGACCTCGGCGAGGTCCGCGAGGCGCTCGGCCTCGACGACTGGATTCCCCTGCTGGCCTGCGACGCCCGCGCGCGCGAATCGGTGCGCGACGTCCTGGTCGCGCTGCTCGAGCAGGTGCTGTTCACCCGCAGCCCCGCCCGTCGCGAGGTGAGCTGAACGGCCACGCCGTCGGGGCCGCCGCCCGATCGACCGGGTGCCGCGCGACCGACGAGGTCTCGCGCGGCACCCGGCCGATCCGATCAGCGGCCCGCGCCCAGCGGGGTGCCGAAGAGAGTGGCGAACTTGGCGGCGAGGGTGTCGCCGAGGAAGCCCAGTTCACCCGGAGTGCCGAGCATGGTGCCCGCATCGGAGGTCGAACATCCGGGAGCGGCGGGCTTGCCGTCGAGCCGGTCGCGCAGCCACAGCAGCGCGGCGGGGCCGCCGACGACCTCGGCGACGATGTGCTCGCTGGCGTGGTCACGGGTGTAGGTGACCGAGGCGTTCGGGTCCCGGCAGTAGGTGTCGACCAGCGCGTTCGTGGAGTGCAGCGGCAGGATCTCGTCCCAGGCCGAGTGCCAGACGAACATCGGCATGTCCGGGACGGACTTGCCCATGCGGGTGTCGGCCAGCATGGCGGCCACGGGTGCGTCGTCGAGCGGGTCGCCGTCGGAGCCGATCATGCCCGTGAGGTTCAGGAACGGCAGCAGCGCGGACTGGTACTGGACGCACAGCGGCGTCTTCACGGCGCGCAGCGTCTTGCCCACCGGGTCGAGCCGCTGCTCCAGATAGGCGGCGAAATCCGGGTATTCGCGGGTGAGGCCGAGCACGGCGGCGAAGACCAGGCCGGAGGTCAGCTGGTTGTTCGCCATGCGCAGCGCGGCGCCGAGATCCGCGCCGACGCCGCCCTCCGCCGCGCCGACGATGTTCAGCTCGGGCGCGTAGGTGGCCTTCAGCTCGGCGGCGTGGCCGGTGGCGATGGAACCGCCGGAATAGCCGTAGAGCCCCACCCGGCCCGCCTCGCCGACGCCGAGCGGCGCGAAGTGGGTGGCGGCGCGGATGCCGTCGAGGGTGATCCGCCCGGCCAGCGGGCCGGCCGCGTACGCCGAGTCCGGGCCCTGGTGATCGGGGACGACGACCGCCCAGCCCTGCGCCAGCGCGGCCTGGGCGAACAGGAACTCGGCGGGCACGACGATCTGTCCCGCGAGCGAGGCCACCGACAGGTGCTGCAGCGCGTAGGAGGGCGCGCAGTAGCCCGCCGTCGAGTCCTCGGCCAGCTGCACCGACAGCAGCTTGCGCGGCTCGGGGGACTGCCCGCGCGGCTTGATCAGCGTGGCGACCGCCGGGATGGCCTCGTCGCGGCTGTTGTTCGAGCGATAGGACACCTGCCAGGCGTCCACGTCGACGGGCAGCAGGCCGAAGTCGGCGATCCGCACCTCGCGCACGGCGAGGATCTCGCCGGGCGCGGCCGCGGCGACCACGTCGGCGGCCGGGCGATAGAACGCGGCGTCCAGCTCCGGCGGCAGCGGGACGACCGGCGCGGGCGCGACCGCCGCCGGCTCGGCCGTCACCGGCGCGGCCAGCGTCGCCGACGCCACGGCGAGCGCCCCGGCCAGCAGGGCCGCCCAACGTAGAACGGGGGAAGTTCTCATGTTCACAGTCCTCGGGTTCATTGAGACGTCTGCGTCTCAATGACGGGTACTATGGCACGGGTGTGGCGTGGATCGCAATCGTCAACCGTCGGTGGGCAGGGTGAGCGCGATGAGCAGCGCGGAGATGATCTCCACCAGCACGTCGGCGGGCGGGCGCGGGTCCTCCAGGCTCCACAGGTGGACGGCGCCGTTGACCGCGCCGATGAACGCGGCCATGGCCATCCGCCAGCCGCCGGGCGGCGTCCGCACCTCCGGCACGCTCGCCGCGGCCGCCGCGACGATCTCGCCCCACTGCTCGCGCACCCGCACCCGGTGTTCCTCGACCGCCGGGCTCACCCCGACGATCTCCACGAACGCGACCTTGGCGCAGCGGATGTCGTCGGCCACGGCGTGCGCGTAGGCCCGCACCGCGGCCGCGACGAAGGTCCGCAGATCGGTGGAGCCCGCGGCCGCGATGGCGGCGAGCACCGCGTCGCGCGCCCGGCCCTGCACCGCGTCGTAGACCGCGACCAGCAGCTCCTCCCGGCCGCTGAACTGCTCGTAGAACTGGCGGCGCGACAGGCCCGCCGCCGCGCAGACGTCGGTGAGCGAACTGGCGGCATAGGTCTTGTCCGCGAAGACCGTCAGGCCCGCCTCGATGAACAGGGCACGCCGCTCGACCTGCCGTTCGGCGACGGAGGTACCGCGGTAGCTGTGTCGGGTGCGGGCCGTACTCACTCCCGTCAGCCTACTGAACACCCCGGTGCCGGGGCGGCCCGCGCCCGGACGGTTAACGGAGTCCGCAGGTTCGGAGATCGATCCGGTGTGAGCATCCGGGCAGAGCGCGGCGGCGCGGCGCCGTGAGCAGGGTCCTGTTCGTCGGCATGCCGCTGCTCGGGCACCTGTTCCCGATGCTGCCGCTGGCGGGACTGCTGCGCGCGCGGGGGCACACGGTCGCGGTGGCGACCGGCGCGGGCCCGTGCGCGGTGCTCGGCCGTGACCTGCCCGTGCTGGAGGTGGGGCCCCCGATCGACCACGTGCGCGCCGCCCTGCGCGGGCTCGCCGCGCACCCGGTGCTCGCGGTGCGCTCCGCGCGCGGGATGGCCGACGCGCGCGGCGGCGCGCACGTCTTCGCCGTCACCAACCGGCCCCTGCTCGCCCCGCTCACCCGCGCCGCGTCCGCGTTCGCGCCGGACGTGATCGTGCACGAGCCCTTCGCCGCGGCGGCCGCGATCGTCGCCGAGCGGCTCGGCGTGCCGACGGTGCTGCACAACATCGCCTTCGACGACGCGCGCGAGATCCGCCGGGAACTGCTCGCCGTGCTCGGGCACCCGGATCTCCCGGAGCCGGAGACGATCTCGGTCGCGCCGCCGTCGATGGTCGGCGTCCCCGGGCTGCCGATGCGGTTCACCCCGTACGCGCTACCGGGGGACGAGGTACCGGAACCGCTGCGTGCGCCGCCGCGGCGGCCCCGGCTGCTGGTCACCCGGTCGACCATGCTCGGCGACGGACCCGACGCGATGCTGCGCGCCGTCCTGCGCGCCGCGCCCGGCCTCGACGCCGACATCGTCGTCGTGCGCCCGAATCGCGCCGTCCAGCGGGCACGACGGCTGCCCCCCAACGTGTCGACGACGGGCTGGCTGCCGCTGACCGAGGCGTTGCGCACCGCCACCGCGCTCGTCGGTCACGGCGGCGCGGGCTCGGTCTACGCGGCCCTGTGTGCCGGTGTGCCGCAACTGGTCACCCCGGCGCCGGGGGACCGCGCCTGGAACGCGCGCCTGGTCGCCCGGCGCGGCGCCGGGCTCGCGGTGCCCGCCCGCCGGATCACCGCCGCCCGCCTGCACCGGCTCCTGCACGACCCGCAGCTCGTCCTCGGCGCGCGGGCGGTCGCCGCCGAGATCGCCGCGATGCCGGATCCGTCGGCCGTGGCCGACCGGCTCTTCCCCGGCGTCGCGGACCGGCCCGCGCCCGGGTGAGCATGCCCACGTCGGCGAAATCGGCTGGACAACCGGACCCACCCGGCCGGATCATGGTCGGCGATGACGAAGGCCAACGAACAGCAATTACGGCTCGTGAACACGACGGGGGAGGCGGCCGATCCCGGAGAACGATTCCCGTGGCACGCGGCCATCGACTCCACCTGGTCCACCCGCGACACCATCGACGCCCTGGCGCTGGCGCCGTTCGTCCGCGGTGAACAGCCCTTCGCCCGCCAGGCGCACCTGGACCGGGTGCGCGCCGACGCCCCGCTGCGCCCCGCCGACGCGCGCGTGATCCGTTCGGTGTCCGACGACGACAGCGGCTCGCTGCTCGCCGTCGGCGAGGGCTGGTCGCTGCGCGCCAACCGGTGGTCCGGAGGCTCGGCGACGGTGGAGGTCACCGCCGTCACCGACGCGCTCGCCGAGGCGGTGCTGAAGGCCGCCACCGACGGCGCCGTGCAGGACCCGCCCGCCGACACCGCCGTGGAGATGGGGTTCTGGCACCTGGCCGCGCGCGGTCCGCTGCGCCGCCGCCGCGCCATCACCGCGCCCACCTGGGACGAGATCCGCGGCAACTACGCGAGCGCGGTCTCCGAGGGCATGAACCACCTCATGGGCCTGCAGCCCGCCGACGTGCGCGGTCGCCTCGTCCTGCTGCACGGCCCGCCCGGCACCGGCAAGACCACCGCCCTGCGCGCCCTCGCGCGCGCCTGGGCGCCCTGGTGCCAGGTCGACTGCGTGCTCGACCCCGAGGTGCTGTTCGGCAATCCCGGCTACCTCATGGAGGTAGCCACCGGCGCCGAGGGCGACGACGACGAGAACTCGCGCTGGCGGTTGCTCGTGCTCGAGGACTGCGACGAACTCATCCGCGGCGAGGCCAAGGAGTCCGCCGGGCAGCATCTCTCGCGCCTGCTCAACCTCACCGACGGCATGCTCGGCCAGGGCCGCAACGTCCTCATCGCGATCACCACCAACGAGGACCTGGCCCGGCTGCACCCCGCGGTCATCCGGCCGGGCCGCTGCCTGGCCCAGCTCGAGGTCGGCAAGCTGCCCGCCGCCGAGGCCGCCGCCTGGCTGGCCCGCGAACCCGGCGACCACCCGCCGGTCGGCCCGGGCGGCCTCTCGCTGGCCGAACTGGTCGCCCTGCGCGACGGCGACCGCCGCATCCAGGCCGTCACCAGCGAGCCGCTCGAGACCGGGATGTACCTGTAGGGGGTGCGATCACGGCGATCGGGACCGGCCCGGGGCTCGGTGGGCTCCCGCCGGGTCAGGCCGGCCGGGTGAGCGAAGCGATCGTCAGGACGCCGTCTTCGCCGTGTCGGCCATGGATCCGGTCGCTGTGGAGATCACCTGGTCGGATCTGGACCGCGACATCGAATAATCGACCCCCGGTAGGTTCGTCGGTATGGGCGAGCAGAAGCGGCGCATGCTGGCGGGGGAGCTGTATCGGGACGACGATCCGGAGCTGGTCGCCGAGCGGCGGCGGGCGCAGGGGTTGTGCGACGCGTTCAACCGGACCGGACCCGAGGAGACCGAGGAGCGCACCGCGCTGCTGCGGGAGCTGCTCGGCAAGCTGGGGGAGGGGTCCTGGATCATGCCCCGGTTCCAGTGCGACTACGGGCATCTCATCGAGATCGGGTCCAACAGCTTCCTCAACTACGACGCGATCCTGCTCGACTGCGCGCCCATCGTCATCGGCGACGACTGCTCGATCGGCCCGCGCGCGCAGCTGCTCACCGCGCTGCATCCGATGACCGATCACGAGGCGCGCAGGCAGCGGTGGGAGAGCGCCGCGCCCATCCGGATCGGCGACAACGTGTGGTTCGGCGGCGGGGTCATCGTGTGCCCGGGGGTGACGGTCGGCGACGACACCGTGGTCGGCGCGGGCAGCGTGGTCACCCGCGATCTCCCGGATCGGGTGTTCGCGGCGGGCAATCCGGCGCGGGTGATCCGCGCGCTGTGAGCGTGGTTGTCGGTGCCCGCCTCTACAGTTCGTCGCGCACCGATGAATTCCGCGCGGCCACGCCGTCGGACCCCATGACACACCCCTGCACCGAGGAGACCCCATGAGCACCGGCAAAGACCTCGTCCTCACCCACGTGGCCGTCCTGGTCGGCGACCAGGAACAGGCGCTGAGCTTCTATCGCGACGTCGTCGGCCTCGAGGTCAGGGCCGACCTGCCCTTCGCGGGCGGCCGCTGGCTCACCGTCGGCCCGGCCGAGCAGCCCACGCTGGAGCTGCTGCTCGAGGCGCCGGAGATGAACCCCGACCCGGCCGCCCGGCAGGCCGCCCGCGACCGCATCGCCGCGGGCGCGATGTCCACGCTCATCTTCGCCACCGAGAACGCCGACGACACCTACGCCCGGCTCGAGGCCGCCGGCGCCACCGGCGCGCAGCCGCCGACCGACCAGCCCTACGGCGTGCGCGACTGCAGCGTCCGCGACCCCTGGGGCAACCACCTGCGGTTCAGCCAGCCGCTGGGCTGAGCCCGCGCCGCGCGCGTCGCCGGGTCGCGCGGGTGCCGTGACGGCAATACTGTCTTGTCATGAGCCCCACGCGCACCGAGCCCGAACAGGAAGCCACGCGTCCGCTGCGGGAGGACATCCGGTTCCTCGGCGGCATCCTGGGCGACACCATCCGCGACCACGAGGGCGAGGAGCTGTTCGACCTGATCGAACGGGTCCGCGTCGAGGCGTTCCGGGTGCGCCGCGAGGAGGTCGACCGCAGCGCGGTGGCCGACATGCTCGACGGCGTCCCGGTCGAGACCGCCCTGCCGCTGATCCGGGCGTTCAGCTACTTCGTGCTGCTGGCCAACCTGGCCGAGGACCTGCAGCGCGATCGGCGCCGCGCGGTGCACGTCGGGGCGGGGGAGCCGCCGCAGGACTCCTCGCTCGCCGCGACCTACGCCAAGCTCGACGCCGCGGGCCTCGACGGCGGCGTGGTGGCCGAGCTGCTCACCGACGCCCTGGTCTCCCCGGTCATCACCGCCCACCCCACCGAGACCCGGCGGCGCACGGTCTTCGACGTGCAGGCCCAGATCACCGACCTCATGCGCGTGCGCCAGCACTACAGCCGCGACGAGCCGGAGTACGCCGAGTCGGAGCGGGCGATCCGCCGCGAGATCCTGCAGCTGTGGCGCACGGCGCTGATCCGGTTGGCGCGCCTGCGGATCCAGGACGAGATCGCGGTCGGCCTGCGCTACTACGACCTCACCCTCTACGACGTCATCCCGGCCATCAACGCCGAAGTCCGTGCGGCCCTGCGTTCCCGGTGGCCGGAGGCCGAGCTGCTGGCGCGCCCGATCCTGCGGCCGGGCTCGTGGATCGGCGGCGACCGGGACGGGAACCCCTACGTCACCGCCGATGTCGTGCGGACCGCGGCGACCCAGGCGGCCGGGTACGCCTTCGATCGCTACCTGCGCGATCTCGTCGACCTGGAGAAGACGCTGTCGCTGTCGGCCCGGCTGGTGCCGGTCACCGACGCCGTGGCACGCCTGGCCGAGGCGGGCTATCCCGATCCGGCGGTGTTCGCCGACGAACCGTATCGCCGTGCCGCCCACGGCATCCGGGCCCGGCTCAGCGCCACCGCCGTCCGCGCGCTCGGCGACCTGCCCGAGCACGGCCTGCCCGGCGACGCCGCGCCCTACCCCGATCCGCAGGCCGTCCTGGACGACCTGGACGCGATCGACGCCTCCCTGCGCGCGGGCGGGGACGCCCTGCTCGCCGACGATCGCCTCGCCGCCCTGCGCCACGCGGTGGAGACCTTCGGCTTCCACCTGCAGGGCCTGGACATGCGCCAGAACTCCGAGGTCCACGAGCAGGTGGTCGCCGAGCTGCTCGCCTGGGCGGGGGTGCACGCCGACTACGCGAGCCTGGCCGAGGACGAGCGGGTCGCGCTGCTGGCCGGGGAGCTGCGCACCCGCAGGCCGCTGCTGGGACCGAACGCGCACCTGAGCGAGCTCGCCGAGAAGGAGCTGGGCGTGCTGCGCGCGGGCAAGCACGTCATCGACACCTTCGGCGCCGCCGCGGTCCCGAACTACATCATCAGCATGTGCACCTCGGTCAGCGACATGCTCGAGGCCGCGCTGCTGCTGAAGGAGGCGGGCATCCTCGACCCGGGCGACGCCGACTCCGGCGCGGTCAGCCCGGTCGGCATCGTGCCGCTGTTCGAGACCATCGAGGACCTCGGCGCGGGCGCGGCGACCCTGGCCGCCGCGCTGGACGTGCCGGTGTACCGGGATCTGGTCGCCGCGGCCGGGATGCGCCAGGAGGTCATGCTCGGCTACTCCGACTCCAACAAGGACGGCGGGTACCTGGCCGCGAACTGGGCGCTGTACCGCGCCGAGCTCGATCTGGTCGAGGTGGCCCGCAAGTCCGGGATCCGGTTGCGGCTGTTCCACGGTCGCGGCGGCACCGTCGGTCGCGGCGGCGGCCGCAGCTACGACGCCATCCTGGCCCAGCCCGCGGGCGCGGTGCGCGGCTCGCTGCGGCTCACCGAGCAGGGCGAGGTGATCGCCGCCAAGTACGCCGAACAGCGCGCGGCCCACCGCAACCTGGAATCGCTGATCGCGGGCACGCTGGAGTCGACGCTGCTGGACGTCGAGGGCCTCGGCGAGGACGCCGAGCCGGCCTACGAACTCCTCGACGAGCTGGCCGCCCGGGCCCGTGCCGCGTACCGGGCGCTGGTGCACGAGACCCCCGGTTTCGTGCAGTACTTCCGCGAGTCGACCCCGGTGGCCGAGGTCGGCGACCTCAACATCGGCTCCCGGCCCGCCTCGCGCAAGCCGACCAACTCCGTCGCCGACCTGCGCGCCATCCCGTGGGTGATGGCCTGGAGCCAGGCCAGGGTGATGCTGCCGGGCTGGTACGGCACCGGCACCGCCCTCGGCGACTGGATCGGCGGCGATCCCGAGCGGCTGGCCCGGCTGACCGATCTCTACCGGCGCTGGCCGTTCTTCCGGACCGTGCTGTCGAACATGGCCCAGGTCATGGCCAAGAGCGATCTCGACATCGCCGCCCGCTACGCGGGCCTGGTCGACGACCCGGAGCTGCGGGAGAAGATCTTCGGCATGATCCGCGCCGAGTACGACCGCACGGTGGCGGTCTACGAGCAGATCACCGGTCATCCCGAGCTGCTCAGCGACAATCCGTCGCTGGCGGAGTCCATCCACAACCGCTTCCCGTACCTGGAGCCGCTCAACCAGCTCCAGGTCGACCTGCTGCGCAGGCTCCGCGGCGGCGACGACTCCGAGCTGGTGAAGCGGGGCATCCTGCTCACCATGAACGGCCTGGCCACGGCGCTGCGCAACTCGGGCTAGGCACCCCCGCGCCGGACCCGCCGCCCCGGGCGGGAGCGTCACGCTCCCGCCCGGCGCGGCGGGCCGGTGGGGTCAGGGCCGGGTCAGAGGCAGACGTTGATGCTGATCGGGCCGACCGGGATGCTGGTGCAGATGGCGACCGAACCGACGATCGGCGTGGCCTCCACCGTGGCGGCGGAGGCGGTGCCTGCGCCGAGGGCGCCGAGGGTCAGCGCGAGGGCGGTGACGGCGAACGGACGGGCGATTCTGGAAGACATACGATCATCATCCTCGGTTGTTCGGGTGGGTGGCCCCGGGTCGGGACCTCTCCCATCACAACACGTTCGCCGGGTGGTGGCCAGGACTTTCGCCAGAGTTTGAAACATGACGATTTCTAATGCTGACGGACGGAGGAGCGCCGTGGACATCGATCGCGACGCCGTCGCGGCCCTCGCGGACACGGTGCTCGGGCCGCACCACAAGGCGGTGCCGCCCTCGGCCTGGGGACGGACGGTAGGCGAATACCTGGACACCGCACCGGAACTCGCGCACTGGCAGACGCCGGTGCTCACCCTAGACGCGGGCGCGCTGGCGGCCAACACCGCGCTCATGGCGGACTGGGCCGCCACCGCCGGCCTGCTGCTCGCGCCGCACGGCAAGACCACGATGGCGCCGCGGCTGTGGCGCGACCAGCTCGACGCGGGCGCCTGGGGGATCACGCTGGCCACGCCGTGGCAGGTGCAGGTCGGCCGCGCGTTCGGGGTGCGGCGGATCCTGCTGGCCAACGCGCCGCTCGACCCCGTCGGCCTGGCCTGGATCGCCGGTGAGCTCGCCCGCGACCCCGCCTTCGAGTTCTGGTGCTGGGCCGACAGTGTCGCGACCGTCGCCGCGATGGACCGCGTGCTGGCCGGGTGCCCCGACGGCCCGCCGTTGCGGGTGCTGGTCGAGCTGGGCGGGGCGCGGGGGCGCACGGGCGCGCGCACCCCGGCCGAGGCGCACGCGGTGGCGGCGGCGATCGGCCGGTCGCCGCGGCTGTGCCTGGCCGGCGTCGGGGGATACGAGGGCGCCCTGGCGCACGATCGCGCGCCGGAGAGCCTGGCCGTCGTGCGCGGCTTCCTCGACCGCGTGGCCCGGCTGCACGGGGAACTCGCCGACGCGTATCCCGGGCCCGCGCTCGTCTCGGCGGGCGGCAGCGCCTACCCCGACCTCGTCGCCGAGGTGCTCGGCGGGCTCGCCGGACCCGGGACCGCGGTGGTGCTGCGCAGCGGCGCCTACCTGGCTCACGACGACGGGTTCTACGCGGCGATCTCGCCGCTGGTCGCCCCGGCGCGGGAGCCGGGCCTGCGGCCCGCGCTGCACGCCTGGGCCCGGGTGCTGTCCCGGCCCGAACCCGGCCTGGCGCTGCTGGACGCCGGCCGCCGCGATCTGCCCTTCGACCTGGGCCTGCCGGTGCCGCAGCGGGCGGACGGCCGGGCCGGGGTCCTGCCCGCCGAGGCCGCGGTGACCGCGCTCAACGACCAGCACGCCTTCCTGCGCCTGCCCGGCGCCGCCGCCGCCGACCTGCCGGTGGGCAGCGTGGTGCGGCTGGGGATCTCGCATCCGTGCACCGCCTTCGACAAGTGGCGGCTCCTCCCGGTCATCGATTCCGCCGACGCCGTCGGCCCCCGCGTGGTCGACCTGGTGCAGACGTTCTTCTGACCGATTCCGGGTCAATTTTCAAACAGTGATTGAAACACTGATTGAAATCTGGTTCCCTCCCTGTATGGGATCGAACGGAACCCGCGGCCGCGACACCCGCTCGGCGGCCACCCGCGAGCGCCTGCTCGCCGCGGCCGAGGACCTGCTGCTCACGCAGCCGTCGGCGGAGGTGTCGGTGCGGGCGGTGTGCACCGCGGCCGAGGCGAATCCGGCGGCGGTGCACTACCACTTCGGCAGCAAGGAGGCCCTGGTCGCGGCCCTGCTCGAGGATCGTCTCGCGCCGCTGTGGGCCGAGCGGCTCGGCGCCGCCGCCCATCGCGACGCCGAGCCCGCCGAGGTGGTCGACGCGGTCATCGAACCGCTGACCGAGCTGGCGGCCGACCCGCGCGGGCGGCTCTACCTGCGGCTGCTCGCGGAGCTGGTGCTCGGCGGCGACGAGGTCGTCTGGCGTGGTGACTGGTTCCGGCTCGAGCCGTGGCTGCGGTTCCTGCCCGAGCTGGAACCGGCCGAGGCGGGGCGGCGCTGGATGCTCGCCTTCGAGATCCTGCTCCTGCGGTTCGGGGCGGGCCGCGCGCCGTCGGCGGCCACCGTGGCGACCCTGCGCGACTTCGTTCTGGCCGGACTCACTGGAGAGAGTGCACGATGACCGATATCTTCTCGCCCGCCCGCCTGGGCCCGATCACCCTGCGCAACAGGCTGATCAAGGCCGCGACCTTCGAGGGCCGCACCCCCGACGCGCTGGTCACCGACGAGCTGATCGAGTTCCACCGCGCCATGGCCGCGGGCGGCGTCGGCATGTCGACGGTCGCCTACTGCGCGGTCGCGCCCGGCGGCCGCACCGACCGGCACCAGATCTGGATGCGCCCGGAGGCCGTGCCGGGCCTGCGCAGGCTCACCGACGCCGTGCACGCCGAGGGCGCCGCGGTCTCGGCCCAGATCGGCCACGCGGGCCCGGTCGCCAACGCGGCCTCCAACCGCGAGCCCGCGCTCTCGCCGAGCCGGCTGTTCTCGCCGCTCGGCATGCGGATGACACGCAAGCCGGACGCCGCCGACATCGCCGGGCTGGTCGCCGCGCACGCGCGCGCCGCCCGGCACGCCGAGGAGGCCGGATTCGACGCCGTGGAAATCCATTTCGGGCACAACTACCTGGTCAGCGCCTTCCTGAGCCCGCTGCTCAACCGCCGCCGCGACGGCTACGGCGGCTCGCTCGCCAACCGGGCGCGCCTGGCCAGGGAGATCGCCGAGGCGGTGGCCGAGGCGGTGGGCGGCAGGCTGGCCGTCCTGGCCAAGCTCAACATGGACGACGGCGTCGCCGGGGGCCTGCGCCCGGCGGAATCGGTGCAGGTCGCCCGGTGGCTCGAGGCCGACGGCACCCTCGACGCCCTCGAACTCACCGCGGGCAGTTCCCTGCTCAACCCGATGCTCTACTTCCACGGCGACGCGCCGCGCCGGTCGTTCGCGCGGATGTTCCCGCAGCCGATGCGCGCGGGCATGCGTGTCGCCGGGCCGGTGTTCCTGCGCGAATATCCGTACCGTCCCGGCTATCTGCTCGAGCGGGCCCGGCAGTTCCGCGCCGCGCTGCGCATGCCGCTGGTGCTGCTCGGCGGCATCACCGACCACGCGGGCCTGGCGCTGGCCCGGTCCGAGGGCTTCGAATTCGCCGCGATGGGACGGGCGCTGCTGTGCGAACCGGATCTGCCGAACCGGATCCGGGCCGAGGTCGGCACCACCTCGGTGTGCACCCACTGCAACGAGTGCATGCCGACCATCTACACCGGCACGCGCTGCGTGCTGCCGATCGCGGGCGGGGTGCGCCCGTGAGGATCGCGGTCACCGGCGGCACCGGGTACCTCGGCGCGCCCACCGTCGCCCGGCTGCTCGCCGACGGGCACGAGATCGCCCTGCTCGTCCACCCGGCCGAGTCCCTGCAGCGGTGGTGGCCCGACTTCGCGGCGCACCGCGAGCGGATCACCGTGGTGCGCGGCGACGTGTGCGACAGCGCCACGATCACCGCGCTGCTCGACGGCTGCTCGGCGGTGCTGCACGCGGCGGGCATCGTCGCCACCGACGACAAGCGCGAAGCGCTCATGTGGCAGGTCAACGTCGACGCCACCGCCGAGATCCTCGCCAGGGCGGCGCTGGCCGGGCTCGACCCCATCGTGCACGTGGCCAGCTACAGCGCGCTGTTCCCGTGCCCCGACCCGGTCATGACCCCCGACAGCCCGACCGCGCCCGGGCGTAGCGCCTACGGGCGCACCAAGTCCGCGGCCGACCGGATGGCGCGCGCCCTCCAGCGGGCCGGGGCGCCGGTGGTGATCACCTACCCCTCCAGCGTGATCGGTCCCGGCCTGGCGGGCACGCGCGGCATCACCGAGCGCGGCTGGAACACCATGCTGCGCACCGGGTTCGCCCCGCGCCTGGACGGCGGCATGGCCATGATCGACGTCCGCGACGTGGCCGAGGTGCACGCCGCGGTCATGCGTCCCGGCCGGGGGCCGCGCCGCTATCTCTGCGGCGGCCACCAGGTCGGCTTCGACCGCGCGATCGACCTGCTCGCCGACGCGTCCGGCACGCGCATCCGCCGGATCCCGGTGCGCCCCTCGGTCTTCCGGGGGATGGGCCGCGCCGCCGACGCGGCGGGCCGCTGGTTCGACATCGACGCCGCCTTCGGCTACGAGGCGGCCTGGCTGCTCACCGCCGCGACCCCGACCGACGACTCGGCCACCCTCGCCGACTTCGGCCTGACCTGGCGGCCGACGGCGGATTCGGTGCGCGCGATGTTCGCCGCGCCCGCCGGTCAGGGCTGAGCCAGCAGCGCGCCGACCAGGCGCCGGATGCCCGGACGCGGGTCCGCGGTGCCGCCCGGGAGCAGGTGGACGACGAGCCCGTCGAGGTAGTCGACGAGGACGGGGGCGTCCTCGGCGGCGAGTCCCGCGGCGGTGGCCAGGTCGGTGGCGGCCGCGCGCAGGCGGTGGTGCCCGCGCAGGACCGCCTCGGCGACCGAGGGGGTCGCGCCGCCCTCGCTCAGCAGGGCGAGGCGGGCGCGGGTGCGGGCGCGGTCGGGCCCGACGGCGCGGGTGACGAACCAGGCCAGGGCGTCGACGAGGGCGGCGGGGTCGGTCGGTGCCCCGTCGCGGGCGGCCCAGTCGAGGCGGTCGCGTTCCTCGAGGCGCTCGGCGATGCCGAGCAGCAGGGCCTCGCGCGTCCGGAAGTAGTTCGACGACGAGCCCGCCGGGACGCCCGCGGCCTCGTCGACCGCACGGTGGGTCAGCGCGCGCGACCCGCGGGCGCCCAGCAGATCGATCGCCGCGTCCAGCACGGTCTCGCGTCGGGTACTCACGCCGCGATACTACAGCCGTAGTGACCTTCACTACAGCCGTAGTGTCTCGGCACTACGGCTGTAGTAGCGTCACGGCGACGGCGAGCGGAGGAGCGGACGGATGGCGACAGCGGTGGTGGTCGGCGGCGGCATCGGCGGCCTGGCGGCGGCGGTGGCACTGGGCAGGCGCGGCTGGGAGGTCCGCGTCCTCGAGCGGGCGCCCGCGCTCGGCGAGGTGGGCGCGGGGATCTCGCTGTGGTCCAACGCGGTACACGCCCTGGACGAACTCGGGATCGGCGACGCCGTGCGCGCCCGATCGCTGCGCGAGCTCTCGGCCGGGGTGCGCGCGCCGCGCGGCGGGTGGCTCACGCGTGCCGACGTCGCCGCGGTGCGCGAGCGGTTCGGGCTGCCGGTGATCCTGCACCGGGCCGACCTGCTCGACATCCTGCGCGGCGCGGTGCCCGACGGCGCGGTGCGGACCGGGGTGACCGTGCGCGCGGTGCGGCCGGACGGCACCGTGGAGCACGACGGGGGCACGGAGACGGCCGATCTCGTGGTGGGCGCCGACGGCATCCGCAGCCGCGTCCGCGAGGCGGTGTGCGGCCGGGTCGAGCCCCGCTACGCCGGGTACACGGCGTGGCGTGCGGTGGTCGACCCGCCCGTGCCGATCCGCGAATTCGGCGAGACGTGGGGGAGGGGCGCGCGGTTCGGCACGGCCCCGCTGGCCGACGGGCGCGTCTACTGCTTCGCGGTCTACGACGCCGCCGAGGGCAGCCGGGCCACGCCCGCCGAGGTGGCCGCGCGCTTCGCGGACTGGTACGAGCCGATTCCCGCGCTGCTGGCCGAGGCCGGGCGGACGACCTTCCTGCACAACGACATCTACGACCTGCCCCGCCTGCCGCGCTATGTCGCGGGACGCGTCGCCCTGCTCGGCGACGCCGCCCACGCCATGACGCCCGACCTCGGCCAGGGCGCCTGCCAGGCCCTCGAGGACGCGGTCGTCCTGGCACGACGGGCGGGGGAACCCGGCGGCCTCGCCGCCTACGACCGCGAGCGCAGGCCCCGCACCCAGCGGATCGCCGCGCGCTCCGCGCGCGTCGGCGCGGTCGCACAGTGGTCCAACCCCGCCCTGGTCGGCCTGCGGACCGCCCTGGCGCGCCTCACCCCGGCGTCGGCCCAGCTTCGCGCCCTGGCCCCGATCCTCGACTGGCGGTGACGGGCCCGCGCCCGTACAGCGCCGCCATGGCGGCGGCGGTGTCCGCCATCCGCGTCCGCAGTTCCGGCGGCCCGAGCACCTCGAGATGTTCGCCGAGCGGCAGCAGCGCGTGCGCGAGGATCTCCCAGGATTCGCCCGCCACCGTCACCTCCACCCGGCCCTCGGCGTCGGGCTCGCCGGCGCCGGCCAGGGCGTCGGCCACCGCCACCGGATCGTTCATGAGCCGCAGCAGGCCCAGGCGCGCGGCGGTGATCCGGCAGCGGGCCTCCACCCGCAGGATCGAGCGGGCGAACACCTCCGCCGAGCGTTCCCAGTGCGCCGCGAGGTCGAAACCCGCCGGGCGGGTGAAGGTCTCCCCGGTGGCGGTCGCGGTGCGGATCCGGCCGACCCGGTAGGAGCGGACGTCCTCGCCCGCGCGGGCGACGAGGTACCAGGTCCCCGCCTTGGCGACCAGGCCGATCGGGTCGAGCACCCGCTCCACGACCCGGTCGCCGCGCTGGTATCCCACCGCGACGCGGCGGTCGTGCCACAGCGCGTCGGCGAGGACGGCCAGTGCGGGCGTCTCCTCGGTGCGGTGGAACCAGCCCGGCATGTCGGTGTGCACCCGCTCGGCGATGCGGCTGGCGCGGCCGCGCAGTTCCGGCGGCAGCGCGGCCAGCAGCTTGAGCTGGGCCGTGGCCAGCACGGTGCCGAGCCCCAGATCGGCCGCCGCGCCGGGTGATCCGGCCAGCAGCACCGCGTCGGCCTCCTCGGAGGTCAGGCCGGTCAGGCGCGTGCGATAGCCGTCGACGAGCCGCACCCCGCCCGCGCGGCCGGGCTCGCTGTAGACCGGGACGCCCGCCGCCGACAGCGCTTCCACGTCGCGGTACACCGTCCGCACCGACACCTCCAGCTCCCGTGCCAGCTCCGGCGCCGTCACCCGGCCCCTGGTCTGGAGCAGGAGCAGCAGGTGTACCAGCCTGCTCGCTCGCATGCCGGGAAGACTAGCCGGGAAAACCTGACAGGCGATGACAAGGTTCGGCCGTACCGTCGCGGGTATGACCACCTGGAGCGAGTTCGCCGCCGAAGCACCCACCATCAGCGCGCTGTTCCTGCGCAGGCACGCCGCCACCGGCAACCTGTGCCTGCTCGGCACCGTCCGGGCCGACGGGTCGCCGCGGATCAGCCCGATCGAGCCGGTGATCTTCGAGGACATGCTGGTCCTGGCCGGCATGCCCGACACCCGCAAGTTCCACGACCTCGCCCGCGACCCGAGGTTCTGCCTGCACACCGCCACGGTGGACACGCAGGTCACCGACGGCGACGCGAAGCTGTTCGGCGCGGTCACCGACCTGCGTGACGAGCGGGTCCACGCGCGTTTCGCGCAGAAGCTGTTCGACGACAGCGGGATGGACCTGCGCGGGGAGACATTCGCCCACTTCTACGTCGCCGACCTCACCGGCGCCTCCACGGTCGAGGTCGTCGGCGACCACCTCGACATCACCGTGTGGAAGCCCGGGCGGGGGGAGACGGTGGTGCGCAAGCACTGAGAGACTTCTCCGCCCGCGGCCGGAGGACCGGCCGCGGGCGGAGCGGGTGGATGGGCGCGCTCAGCTCAGCGCGCGCGCCTTGAGCGCCGCGTACTCCTGCTCGGTGATGCTGCCGTCGGCCAGCAGCTTCTTGGCGTCGGCGATCTCCTGCGCGGGCGAGCGGCCCGCGGTCTCGCGGATGTACTCGTCGGCCTGCTGCTTGTCCTTGACCGCGCGGGCCCTGGCCCGTTCGGCCATGCCGCCACCCCGGGCGATCAGGTACACCAGTGCGGTCAGGAACGGGAAGATGATCAGGAAGACCACCCACACCGCCTTCACCCAGCCCTTGGTCTTGTGGTCCTGCCAGAACAGGTCGACAAGAATGGTGTAGAGGATCATCAGGTAGGCGACGAAGGCGAAGATGAGCAGTGTCGTCCACACGACGTCCCAGAACGAATCCCACATGACCTTGTGCTCCTCACTCGAGGCGGATGTGCCGGGAAACTCACGATAAGCACGCCTATGGGTGGTGGATCGACGACACGACGGGGCGCGCGCGAGTTATCCGCGCCGCACCTGACCCTGGCGAGTGTGTACCGACGCGAGCCCGCGCGGTATCCGCCGCCGCGCTCACGCTCATTGGTCGCGGCGTGCTCCGCGTCCCGGTCGAAGCGGCGGAGCGGTTCGGCGAGGCGAGCCGCCGACGCCGGGCGAACGAGCGGCCCCGACCCCGGCGCGGGAGGAATCAGTCGGGGGCGGGTGTGCCGGGCAGTTCGGCGTGGAAGTCGCGCAGCGCCGCGATGACCGCCAGCAGGACCCGGTGCGCGGCGGCCAGATCGGTGTCCGGCAGGTCGGCCATGGCCGCGCGGGTGCGGCTGCCGAGCGGGCCGAAGAAGCCGCCCGCGGCCCGGCTGCCGTGGTCGGTGTAGCGCAGGTGCGCGCGGCGGCGGTCGGTGGCGTCGGGGACGCGCGCCAGATATCCGGCCTCGATCATCCGCTCGACGAGGTAGGTGACCGCCGGGGCGGAGATGCCCATCAGCCTGCTCAGCCCGCCCGCGGTGAGCGGCGCGCCCTCGGCCTCGGCGGTGGCGATGTGGACCAGCGCGCGGAAGTCGTTGGGGCGCAGATCGTGCGACCGGGCGAACGCGTGCCCGATCTGCTCCGAGACCGCCGACAGCGCGCGCAGGTCGCGGGCGATACCCGTCTCGAGTGCCGCCCGGTCCGCCGTGCCCTCGTCCACCCGTGCCCTCCTGTCCGTCCGGGTCAGAGCCTAGCCCCAGGGCGAACCGGGGTTGCCTATTAGTTAAGTTTCTGAAATAGTTCGGGGCGTGACTCGGACTCGATGGGGCGCGGATGCGGCATGGGAACGCTTCGCGCGCGTGGTCAGCGGACGGCGATCGTGGGTGCTGCTGGTGGCGGTGGCGCTCGCCGCGTCGGCGATCATGGGCGTGGCGGGCGGCAACGACAGCGCGGGCCGGGCGCCCGACTCGCTGCCGGTCACCGCCGAATCCGCGCGCGCCGCGGCCGAACTCGGCACCTTCCCGGACGCCGGGACCGCGGTCGCCATCCTGGTCGTCAGCCGGGCCGACGGCGCCCCGCTGGCCGTCGACGACCGCGCCGCGGCCGCCGCGGCCCTGACTCGCGCGGGCGCGCCGCCCGACCTGACCGACGCCGCCGACGGCCGCGCCGCCCTCGGCCGGATCCCGCTGGCCGCCGACCTGGACGGGCTGGCCCTGACCGACCGCGTCGCCGAACTCCGCGCCGCCGTCGCGACCGGCGCGCCCGCCGGGCTGACCCTCCAGATCACCGGCGGGCCCGCCTTCGGCGCCGACATCGCCGACTCGTTCTCCGGGGCCGACACGCTGCTGCTGCTGGTGACCGCGCTGGTGGTGATGGTGCTGCTCATCGTCACCTATCGCTCGCCGGTGCTGTGGCTGGTGCCGCTGACCGTGGTCGCGCTCGCCGACCGCGTCGCCACCTCCGTCGGCACCCTGCTGTCCGGGCCGACCGGGCTGTCCTTCGACGGCTCGACCTCCGGGATCACCAGCGTCCTCGTCTTCGGCGCGGGCACCAACTACGCGCTGCTGCTGGTCTCGCGGTACCGCGACGAGCTGCACCGCCACGACGACCACCGCGACGCCCTGCGCGCGGCCGTGCGCCGGGCGGGCCCGGCGGTGCTGGCCAGCAACGTCACCGTGGTGCTCGCCCTGCTGACGCTGCTGCTCGGCACCCTGCCCAACACCCGGGCCCTCGGCGCCTTCGCCGCGGCCGGGCTGCTGGTCGCCCTGGTCTTCGTCCTGGTCGCGCTGCCGCCCGCCCTCGCGCTGTGCGGCCGGAAGGTGTTCTGGCCCTTCGTGCCCCGCGCCGACGGCGTCGATCCCGCCGCGAGCGGCGCGTGGGCCACGGTGGCAGAACGGGTGGTGCGCCGCCCGCTGGTGGTGGCCGGGGCCGCCGTCGCGGTGCTGGCGGTCTTCGCGACCGGGCTGGCCACCACCGCGATCGGGCTCTCGCAGACCGAGCAGTTCCGGGTCCGCGCCGAATCCGTCGACGGCCTCGACACCCTGGCCGCCCACTTCCCCTCCGGCTCGTCCGATCCGGCCGAGGTGGTCGCGAACACCGCGGCGTCCGGCGCGGTGCGAGCCGCCCTGGAGACGGTCCCCGGCGTGGTGCGGGCCACGCCGACCGGCACCTCCCCGGCGGGGACGACCCGCTGGTCGGTGGTGCTCGCGGCCCCGCCCGCCTCGGCGGAGGCCTTCACCACGATCGGCGACATCCGGTCGGCGCTGGCCACGGTGCCCGGCGCGGACGCGCTCGTCGGCGGCTCCGACGCCGAGGCCCTCGACATCCGCGACGCCGCGCGCCGCGACCAGCTGCTGATCATCCCGCTGGTGCTGGCCGTCGTGCTGGTGGTCCTGCTGATCCTGTTGCGCGCGGTGCCCGCGGCGCTGCTGCTGGTCGGCGTCACCGTGCTCAGCGCGCTGGCGGCCCTCGGCGCGGGCAGCTGGATCAGCGCGCACGTCTTCGGGTTCCCGGCGCTGGACACGGGCGTGCCGCTCTACGGCTTCCTGTTCCTGGTCGCGCTGGGCGTCGACTACACCATCTTCCTGGTGACCCGCGCCCGCGAAGAGGCCGCCGCGCACGGCACCGTCCGCGGGATGGTCCGCGCCGTCGCCTCCACCGGCGCCGTCATCACCAGCGCGGGCGTCGTGCTGGCCGCGGTGTTCTGCGTGCTGGGCGTCCTGCCGCTGATCACCCTGACCCAGCTGGGCATCGTCGTCGGCGTCGGCATCCTGCTCGACACCTTCGTGGTGCGGACCCTGGTCGTGCCCGCCCTGTTCGCGCTCCTCGGCGACCGGGTGTGGTGGCCGGCACGGATCGGGGCCGACGCGCCGCCGGCTGGTTGAGTGGGGGGATGCGACCGATCTCCCTTCCCGCCCCGGCACTCCGGCGGGTGGCGCGCGTGCTCGCCGCGGGTGCCACCGCCGCGGGCGTCCTCGGTATCGCCCTGTACGTCAACCCCTTCCCATGGTTCCCGCTGGTCGCGGCGACCGTGGCCGTGCCGGTGCTCGTCCTCGGCGGCGCGGCGGGCGCGGTGCTGTTCGCCGCCTGCGGTCACCGCGTCGGCGCGGCGGTGGCGGCGGTGGTCGCCGTGGCCGGGATCGGTACGCAGGTCCCGCTGTACGTCGCGGACGCGGCGGCGGGCGACGGGGTGCGCGTGACGGTGATGCAGGCGAACCTCCTGTTCGACGGCGCGGACCCGGCGGCCGTGGTCCGCGAGGTCCGCGAGCGCGGGGTCGACCTGCTCACGGTGAACGAGCTGACCCGCGACATGGCCCGTGCCCTCACCGAGGCCGGCCTCGACCGCGCGCTGCCGCATCGCCACCTCTCGCCGGGTCGAACAGCCTCGGGCACCGGGATCTGGAGCGCGTATCCGCTCACCGGCCCGACCGAGTTCGACGGCTACGTGCTCAACCAGCTCGCCGCGACCGCGACCGTCCCGGGCCTCGGGCCGGTCTCGGTCTTCGCCCTGCATCCGGTGCCGCCGGTCTACGACACCGGCGTCTGGGCCGGGGAACTCGACCGGCTCGGCGCGCTGCTGGCCGCCGCGCCGCCCGATCGGCCCGCCGTCGTGGGCGGCGACTTCAACGCCACCCGCGATCACCGCGCCTTCCGCGCCCTGCTCGGCCCCGCCTTCCACGACGCCGCCGAGCAGGCGGGCGCGGGCTTCGCCCCGACCTACCCCACCGACAAGCCCTACCCGCCGCTCGCCGCCCTCGACCACATCCTGCTGACCCACGGGCGGGCCGACGCCGTGCGCACCGTGGCGCTGCCCGGCGCCGACCACCGCGCCCTGGTCGCCGAGCTGTGGCTGACCCCGCCGCGCGAGTGACCCGGCCCGCGCGGCACCCGTGAGCGCGGGGCCGGGCGTGTCAGCATCAGCGCATGGAACTGCTCGCCGGTGCCGACGCCGCCGCCGACACGGAACCGTCGGCCATCGTGTCGCTGTTCTGGATCGCGCTCGTCGCGGTGGCGGCGCCGCTGCTGGCCCGGGCGCTGCGCGGCTTCGTCCCGGACGTGGTGATCCTGCTGGTCGCCGGGATGGCGCTCGGCCCGCACGCGCTGGGCTGGGCGAACGCCGACGGCGGCGTCGACCTCATCGAGGAACTCGGCCTCGGCATGCTGTTCCTGCTCGCGGGCTACGAACTCGACCCGGCGCTGCTGCGCGGCCGCTCCGGGCGGGTCGCGTCGGCGGTGTGGCTGGCCGGGCTGGTCTTCGCCTTCGCGCTGGTCACGCTGGTCGGTCCGGGCGAATCGATCACCGGGCACGTCGCCGTGGCCATCGCGATGACCTCGACCGCCCTCGGCACCCTGCTGCCCATCGTCAAACAGGCCGGGCTCCTGGACACCCCGCTGGGCCGGGCGGTCCTCGCGCACGGCGCGGTCGGCGAGCTCGGGCCCATCGTGGCCATGTCGGTGCTGCTGAGCAGCCGCGACGTCGGCGCGGCGGTGATCGTGCTCGTGCTGTTCGTGGTGGCCGCCCTGCTGGTCGGCCTCGTCCCGCTGCGCCTGTTCGGCCGCGTCCCCGATCTGGGCGCCGCCCTGGCCCGCATGGACGGCGGCACCTCGCAGCTGCCGGTGCGCGGCGCGATCCTGCTGCTGCTGGTGCTGATGGTGGTGGCCGAGCGCTTCGACCTGGACGTGGTGCTGGGCGCCTTCGCGGCGGGCATGGTGCTGCGTCGGCTCATCGCCGCCGGGCACCCGCGGGTCGACGAGCAGCTGGAGACCATCGGCTACGGGTTGCTCATCCCGGTGTTCTTCGTGGTCTCGGGCATGGGGATCGACCCGGCGGCGGTCGCGGCCGAGCCGGTGCTGTGGGTCTCGTTCGTGCTGGCGATCGCGGTGGCCCGCGGGTTGCCGGTCTGGTTGTCCGAGCGGTTCGTCCAGCACGGGCAGAACCTCGCGGCGCCGCGCGAGCGCGCGCAGCTGGCGCTGTATGCGGCGACCGGCCTGCCCATCATCGTCGCGGTCACCCAGGTGGCGGTCTCGACCGGCCTGATGTCCGGCGCGACGGCATCGGTGCTGGTGGCGGCCGGTGCGGCGACGGTTCTGGTGTTCCCCCTGTGCGCCCGGCTGCTGGGCGGGCCGCGCGGGGAGCGGGCCGGATCCGCGGGGTGACTATGAATGAGATTGCACAGTCGTGCATAATCATCACATGGTTGATGCGTCCGGGAAGTCTTCGGGATCCGCGCTGCGGGTGGCGGTGGCAGGTGCGAGCGGGTACGCCGGTGGTGAGGTGCTGCGCCTGCTGCTGGGCCATCCGGAATACCGAACCGGGCGCCTCGAGATCGGGGCGCTGACCGCCGGGTCCAACGCGGGCACCCCGCTGGGCGAACTCCAGCCGCACCTGCTGCCCCTGGCGGACCGGGTGCTGGCCCCGACCACGGTCGAGGAGCTGGCCGGGCACGACATCGTGTTCCTCGGCCTGCCGCACGGCCAGTCCGCGGCCATCGCCGCCGCGCTGCCCGAGTCCACGGTGATCATCGACTGCGGCGCCGACTACCGGCTGACCGACCCCGCCGCCTGGGAGAAGTACTACGGCACCCCGCACGCGGGCAGCTGGCCCTACGGCCTGCCCGAACTGCCCGGCGGGCGCGACCGGCTGACCGGCGCGCGGCGGATCGCCGTGCCCGGCTGCTACCCGACGGTGTCCAGCCTGGCGCTGGCCCCCGCGATCGCCGCGGGCATCGTCGAGCCCAGCGTGCAGGTCGTCGCGGTGAGCGGCACCTCCGGCGCGGGCCGCAAGCTCGACGTCGCCCTGCTCGGCTCCGAGACCATGGGCAACTCGCGCGCCTACGGCATCGCGGGCGCCCACCGGCACACCCCCGAGATCGCGCAGAACCTGAAAGCCGCGGGCGGCGTGGACGTCTCGGTGTCGTTCACCCCCGTGCTCGCCCCGATGCCGCGCGGCATCCTGGCCACCTGCACCGCCCCGGTGAAGGTCGACGCCGCCCAGGCCCGCGCGGTCTACGAGAAGGCCTACGCCGACGAGCCCTTCGTGCACCTGCTGCCCGAGGGCCAACTGCCGCAGACCGCTTCGGTACTCGGCTCCAACGCGGTCACCCTGCAGGTGGCCGTGGACGCCGACGCGGGCCTGCTGGTCGTGATCGGCGCGATCGACAACCTGACCAAGGGCACCGCGGGCGCCGCGGTGCAATCGATGAACCTGGCCGTCGGCTTCGACGAGACCGCCGGACTTTCCACCGTAGGAGTGGCCCCGTGACTTCCCCCCAGCTCCCCGCCGACGGCAAGCTCGTGCGCTCCCAGGGCGTGACCGCCCCGCTGGGCTTCCGCGCCGCGGGCATCGCCGCCGGGATCAAGGCCAGCGGCAAGCCCGACCTGGCGCTGGTCTTCAACGAGGGCCCGGAGTACGCCGCGGCGGGCGTGTTCACCAGCAACCAGGTCAAGGCCGCGCCGGTGCTGTGGTCGCAGCAGGTCCTGAAGACCGGCAGGCTGCGCGCGGTCGTCCTGAACTCCGGCGGCGCGAACGCCTGTACCGGTCCGGGCGGTTTCCAGGACACCCACGCCACCGCCGAGAAGCTGGCCGAGGCGCTGAGCAACTGGGGCACCGAGACCGGCGCGGGCGAGATCGCGGTCTGCTCCACGGGTCTCATCGGTGACCGGCTGCCCATGGACAAGCTGCTGCCGGGCATCACCGAGATCGTGCACGAGATGGCGGGCGGGCTGTCCGGCGGCGCGGACGCCGCGCACGCCATCATGACCACCGACACCGTGCCCAAGGAGGCGGCCTTCCACGCCGAGGGCAAGTGGAACGTCGGCGGCATGGCCAAGGGCGCGGGCATGCTCGCCCCGTCGCTGGCCACCATGCTCGTCGTGCTCACCACCGACGCCGTGGCCACCCCCGAACAGCTCGACGCCGCCCTGCGCAAGGCCACGAAGTACACCTTCGACCGCCTCGACGTCGACGGCTCCTGCTCCACCAACGACACCGTGCTGTTGCTGGCCAACGGCGCCAGCGAGGTCACCCCGACCCAGGACGAGCTCGAGGCCGCGGTCTTCGCGGTGTGCGACGACCTGGCCGCCCAGCTCATGGCCGACGCCGAGGGCGTCACCAAGCGGGTGGAGATCACCGTGACCGGCGCGGCCACCGAGGACGAGGCGCTCACCGTCGCCCGCGCGGTGGCCCGCGACAGCCTGGTCAAGACCGCGCTGTTCGGCTCCGATCCCAACTGGGGCCGCGTGCTCGCCGCGGTGGGCATCGCCCCGGTCACCCTTGACCCGAACCGGATCGCGGTGTCGTTCAACGGGAATCCGGTGTGTGTGGACAGTGTCGGGGCGCCGGGCGCGCGCGAGGTCGACCTGTCGGGGGAGGACATCGCCGTGCTCATCGAGCTCAACGTCGGTGACGGCGAGGCCATGGTGCGCACCACCGACCTCTCGCACGACTACGTCGAAGAGAACTCGGCCTACAGCTCATGAGCAGCGCCGTGCACAGCCTCAGCGCCCTGGACAAGGCCCACGTCCTCGCCGACGCCCTGCCCTGGCTGCAGAAGTTCCGCGACAAGGTCGTCGTCGTGAAGTACGGCGGCAACGCCATGATCGACGACGAGCTCAAGGCCGCCTTCGCCGCCGACATGGCCTTCCTGCGCACCGTCGGCGTGCACCCGGTCGTGGTGCACGGCGGCGGCCCGCAGATCAACGCCATGCTGAAGCGGCTCGGGATGGCGGGCGAGTTCCGCGGCGGTTTCCGCGTCACCACCCCCGAGGTGATGGACGTGGTCCGCATGGTGCTCTTCGGCCAGGTCGGCCGCGAACTCGTCGGCCTGATCAACGCCCACGGCCCGTACGCGGTCGGCATCTCCGGGGAGGACGCGCACCTGTTCACCGCGACCCGGCGCACCGTGACCGTCGACGGCGAGGCCACCGACATCGGCCTGGTCGGTGACGTCACCGAGGTGAATCCCGGTGCGGTACTCGACCTCATCGACGCGGGCCGCATCCCGGTGGTCTCGACCATCGCGCCCGACGCCGACGGCGTGGTGCACAACATCAACGCCGACACCGCCGCGGCCGCGCTGGCCGAGGGCATCGGCGCCGAGAAACTGGTCGTGCTCACCGACGTGGAGGGCCTGTACACGAACTGGCCGGACCGGTCCTCGCTGACCAGCGAGATCGACGCCGCCGCGCTGGCGGAGTTGCTGCCCGGTCTGGATGCGGGCATGGTGCCCAAGATGGAAGCCTGCTTACGCGCCGTGCAGGGCGGCGTGCCGAGCGCGCACGTGATCGACGGTCGCGTGCCGCATTCGGTACTGCTGGAACTGTTCACCGGCGAGGGAATCGGAACGATGGTGAAACCGTGAGTGAAGTAGAGAAGCTCCAGCAGCGGTGGTCCGCTGCGATGATGAACAACTACGGCACGCCGAAGGTGGCGCTGGCGCGCGGCGCGGGCGCGGTGCTCTACGACGCCGACGGCAAGCGGTACGTCGACTTCCTCGGCGGCATCGCGGTCAACAGCCTCGGCCACGCCCACCCGGCGATCCTGGAGGCGGTCACCCAGCAGCTGGGCACCCTCGGGCACACCTCGAACCTCTACCTCAGCGAGCCCGCCGTCGAGCTGGCCGAGAAGCTGCTCGCCCACTTCGGCGACGGCGAGGGCCGGGCGTTCTTCTGCAACTCCGGCACCGAGGCGAACGAGGCCGCGTTCAAGATCGCCCGGCTCACCGGCCGCACCAAGATCGTCGCCGCCGAGGAGGCGTTCCACGGCCGGACCATGGGCGCGCTCGCCCTCACCGGCCAGGCCGCCAAGCGGGCGCCGTTCGAGCCGATGCCGCCCGGCGTCGTGCACGTCCCCTACGGCGACGCCGCCGCCCTGGCCGCCGCGGTCGACACCGACACCGCCGCGGTGTTCCTCGAACCGATCATGGGCGAGAGCGGCGTCGTCGTCCCGCCGTTCGACTACCTGGCCAAGGCCCGCGACATCACCACCAAGGCGGGCGCCCTGCTGATCCTGGACGAGGTGCAGACCGGCATCGGCCGCACCGGCACCTTCTACGCCCACCAGGCCGCGGGCATCGTCCCCGACGCCATCACCCTGGCCAAGGGCCTCGGCGGCGGCCTGCCGATCGGCGCCGTGCTGGCCCAGGGCCGCGCCGCCGACCTGCTCACCCCCGGCCTGCACGGCACCACCTTCGGCGGCAACCCGGTCTGCGCGGCCGCGGCGCTGGCCGTGCTGCGCACCATCGACAGCGAGAACCTGCTCCCGCACGTCGAATGGGTGGGCAAGAAGCTCAGCGACGGCATCGCCCTGCTCGAGCACCCCGAGATCGACCACGTGCGGGGCGCGGGCCTGCTCATCGGCATCGTGCTGCGCAACCCCATCGCCGCCCAGGTCGACGAACGGGCCAGGGCGGCGGGCTATCTGGTGAACCCGGCCAAGCCGGACGTCATCCGGCTCGCGCCGCCGCTCATCCTCACCGAGACCCAGGCCGACAACTTCGTCGCCGACCTGCCCGGCATCCTCGACGCGGCGGCCGCCGACGCGAAGGGAGCCGAGAAGTGACCGAGCTGCGCCACTTCCTGCGCGACGACGACATCACCCAGGCCGAGCAGGCCGAGATCCTCGCCCTCGCCGCGGAACTGAAGGCCGCGCCGTTCGCGCACCGCCCGCTGGAGGGGCCGCGCGGGGTCGGGGTGATCTTCGAGAAGAACTCCACCCGCACCCGGTTCTCCTTCGAGCTCGGCATCGCCCAGCTCGGCGGGCACGCGGTCGTCGTCGACGGCCGCGACACCCAGCTGGGCCGCGAGGAGACCCTCGGCGACACCGGCCGCGTGCTCTCGCGCTACGTCGACGCCGTCGTGTGGCGCACCTTCGAGCAGAGCCGCCTCGACGAGATGGCCGCCACCGCGACGGTTCCCGTGGTCAACGCGCTGTCCAACGAGTTCCACCCCTGCCAGGTGCTCGCCGACCTGCAGACCATCGCCGAACGCAAGGGCCGCCTGGCCGGGCTGAACCTGACCTACTTCGCCGACGGCGCCAACAACATGGCGCACTCGCTGCTGCTGGGCGGCGTCACCGCCGGGATCAACGTGACCATCGCGGCCCCGGCCGGTTTCGAGCCGCTGCCGTGGATCCTCGAGGCGGCGGGCAAGCGGGCGGCGGAGACCGGTGCCAAGATCGCGGTCACCGACGATCCCGTCGCCGGCGCCACCGGCGCGGACGTGCTGGTGACCGATACGTGGACCTCCATGGGCCAGGAGAACGACGGCCTGGACCGCGTCGCCCCGTTCGTGCCGTTCCGGGTCGACGCCGAGCTGCTCGCGCACGCCGACCCGGAGGCCATCGTGCTGCACTGCCTGCCCGCCCATCGCGGCGAGGAGATCACCGACGAGGTGCTCGACGGCCCGCACAGCGTGGTCTGGGACGAGGCCGAGAACCGCCTGCACGCCCAGAAGGCGCTGCTGGTGTGGCTGCTGGCGAAGCGGGCCGCTGCGTGATTCCCCGACGACCGGCCGGCGCGGGGCGGCGATCATGAGTGAACCCGCCAAGGGCTCGCCCGCCATCGCCCGCACCCGCGCCGGCCGCCAGTCCCGCATCGTCGAGCTGCTCTCGGCGCACCCGGTCCGCAGCCAGACCGAACTGGCCGCGCTGCTGGCCGCCGAGGGCATCGAGACCACCCAGGCCACCCTCTCCCGTGACCTGGACGAACTCGGCGCCGTGAAGCTGCGCGCCGCCGACGGCGGCGCCGGGGTCTACGTCGTCCCCGAGGACGGCAGCCCGGTCCGCGGTGTCACCGGCGGTACCGGCCGGCTGTCCAAGCTGCTCGGCGACCTGCTCGTGTCCACCGACGCGTCCGGCAACATCGCCGTCCTGCGCACGCCGCCGGGCGCCGCGCACTTCCTCGCCAGCGCCCTCGACCGCGCCGCACTGCCGTACGTGGTCGGCACGATCGCCGGCGACGACACCATCGCCGTCATCGCACGGGAGCCGCTGACCGGCGCCGAACTCGCCGCCCGCATCGAAGAACTCGCCTGATCGGATCCGTGGGTTCATTCCGGGTGACAACATCTCGGCGGCAAAATTCGTCGGAAACGAGAATTGTTGTCGCCGAACACGATTCTCGCCCGGTCGCGGTTCTCTTCGGCCCGTCGCGCCGGTAGCGTCGACATTCTGCTGTCAACGGGGACGTGTGAGGGAATCGCTGTGCGAATGGAATGGCCGCTGCCGGGACTGTCGAACGGGCCGGTGCCCGAGGTGCGGGGGACCGCCGCGCCGCACTACCGGGAACTGATCGACCGGTTCGCGCGTCTGTTCGCGGGGGGACGCGGTGGCGGGGCCCTGTCGGTCTACCACCACGGGCGCCCCGTGGTCGACGTCTGGTGCGGCTGGGCGGACGCGGCGGGGACCGTGCCGTGGCGGGAGAATCACGCGGCGCTGTCGTATTCGACCTCCAAGGGCATCACCTCGACCGTGCTGCACGTGCTCGCCGGGCGGGGATTGATCGATTACGCCGCTCCCGTCGCCGATTACTGGCCGGAATTCGGGGCGAACGGGAAATCGACCATCACCGTGGCCGAGGCGCTGAGCCACCGCGCCGGCCTGTCGCGGATCGGCGAATTCGCCCGCAGCGTGGACGACCTCGCCGATCACCGGCTCCTCGAGGACCGGCTCGCCGCCGCCGCGCCCGACCGGTTCCGCGGGATCCCCGCCTACCACGCGATCTCCTTCGGCACCCTGATCGGCGGGATCGCGCGCGGGGTGACCGGGCGGGGGATGGCCGAGCTGTACCGCACCGAGCTCGCCGAACCGCTCGGCATCGGCGACGGGCTCGGGCTCGGCGCGCCCGCCCCCGGAGCGGGCGTGGCGCTGGCCGAGTCCTTCGGCTCGGCGACTCCCTTCGGTATCCCCTCGGCCGACACCGTCTTCCGGCTCGGCGCGCGCACCCCGATCCCCGGCGCCGGCTTCCTGCGCGCGATCTACACCGACGGCATCGAACGCCTCTCCCACGGTCCCGACCCGGCCATCCTGCGCGGCGAGCTGCCCGGCGCCAACGGCGTGTTCACCGCCCGCGCCGTCGGCGCGGTCTTCGCCGCCATCGCCTCGGAGTCGCCGTTGCTGTCGCGCCCCCGGGTCCGCGCCATGAGCCGGGTCCAGACCTGGCTGCCCGACCGCAACATGCTGCTGCCCATGGGCTGGCGCCTGGGCTATCACTCCTTCCCGGTGCCGGGCGCGCCGAACAGCTTCGGCCACATCGGTTTCGTCGGTTCCGGCGGTTGGGCCGACCCCGATTCCGGGCTGGCGGTCGGCTTCGTCCACAACTGGGCGCCCGAGGTCGCCCGGCTGCCGCGCGATCAGTTCGTCCTGTTCGGGCTCCTGCCGGCGGCGGTCCGCGGGGCGGCGGCCGCGGGCGAGCCGAGGGACCTGCCCAAGGCGGGCTGACCGGAGGACCCATTCGGACTCATTGACGAAGTGTTGGGTTTTTGCAACACTTTCTTGTATGAGTCCGGTGAGGCGTGGGAAGAACCTTCCCATCTACAACCGCATCGCGGTGCTGCGGGCCGAGCGGCGGCTGAGCCGTGTCCAGCTGGCCGAGGCGATCGAGGTCAACCCGCAGACGGTCGGGGCGCTCGAGCGGGGCGACCACTATCCGAGTCTGGATCTGGCGCTGCGCATCTGCGAGGTGTTCGGGCTGCCGGTCGAGGCGGTGTTCTCACGGGAGGAGTTCGGGCCGCTGTCCACGGCGGTCTATCGCACCGGAGGGGAGAACCGATGACACACCCGAGTCTGCTCGAGCGGTATCAGGAGGGCCGGACGCGGCGGTTCCTGCGCCGGTCGGAGACGACCGCGCACCTGCTGCCCGGCTGGCGCACCCGGCGGCGCAGGCGGCTGCTGGTCCGGATCCTGGCCGGGGCGTTCGTGTCCATGGCCGTGGTCGCGGTGCTGACCGCCTGCGGTCTGGAGTGGGCGCCGCTGCTGTGGCTTCCGGTCTGCGTGGCGTTCTTCCCCGCGTGGATCATGCTGCAGATCGCGGGCGGCCGCCAGGCCGACGCGCCCTCGGGCACCCTCGACGAATGGGAGATCGAGCAGCGCAACGCCGCACGCTCGATCGGGCTGACGGTGACCCAGTCCCTCGGCATGATCCCGGCGCTGTGGCTGGTCTTCGCCGGCGCGCTCACCGGCCTGGACGCGATGCAGACCGCCTACGCGGGCGGGCTGATGGTGCTCACGGCGCTGCTCGTCGGCGGGTGCACCCCGGCCATGATCCTGGGCTGGAACCGGCCCGATCCCGAGCCGGAGGACCAGCGATGAGCACGGTCCTCGCCGACGACCTCCTCCTGCTGCTGCTCGACCCGGCCGGGCGCCCGCTGACCGACGGCACCCGGCTGCCGCGGGCGCTGGCCGGCGCGGTCCTGCTCGACCTCCTGCGGGCCGGGGCGATCCGGCTCGCGGAGCCGGGGGATCGGGTGGCACCGGGCCGCCTGGTCGTGCTGCGCGACCGCGTCGGCGACCCGCTCCTCGATGACGCGGCGGCGGCCCTCGGCGCGGGCGCGCCGAGGAAGCCGGGCGCTGCCATCGAGAAGCTGCAGAAAGGGTTGCGGCCCAGGGTGACCGAGCGGCTCGAGCGGGCCGGGCTGGTGCGGGTCGAGCGCGCGCGGCTGCTCGGCCTCGTCCCCCGCACCTCCCGCGTTCCCGCCGGCGCGCGCGCCGAGCTGCACGCCGCGCTGGTCCGCGTCCTCACCGACCGCGCGACCCCGGCGTCGGATCCGCGGGCCGTGGCCTCGATCGCTCTGCTGTCGGCGATCGGTGCCACCGCCAGCGTGTTCCCCGACCTCGACCGGCGCGCGGTGCAGCGGCGCGCGGCCGAGATCGGCGCGGGCGACTGGGCGTCGGGCGCGGTCCGGCAGGCCGTCCGGGCCATCGACGCCGCCCTGGTCGCCGCGGTCACCGTGAGCGCGGCGGGCGTCGCGGCGGCCTCGTAGCCGGAGGTGGACCACCCCCGGCCGGGTCCGGTTCAGGAGGTGAACGACGAACGGGCGCGGTGCTTGATGGCGTCGATGGCCGCGGCCCGGCGCAGCGTGTGATAGGCGACGGGGGTGTAGCGCAGGCGGTCGGGCAGGTATTTCGAGCCGAGCCGGACCGAGGTCCACAGGGCCTTGGCGGCGGCGGCCTCGCGCTCGGTCCACTCCAGGCCGAGGATCTCGCGGACGTTCGGAGGGAGCAGGCCGATGCTGAGCAGGTACTCCGAGCGGCCGATCAGCCTGCCGACCGGGGCCCACGGCCTGCGCAGCCCGCGCGGGAGGTGGCGCGGCACCGGGCCGGACTCGGTCATCAGGTTGCCGATGAGGTCCTGGGTGACCGGATGGTTGACCAGGGTGTTGGCGACCATGTCGTCGAAGTAGGTCCAGAACTCCGCCCGCGAGGACGGGAACGCGCTCTCGGGCACCTGGACGATGCGGGCCACCTTGGCGGTGTCCTCGAAGAGCGCATCCTGCTCGGCCTCGGTCAGCTCGCGTCCGAACAGGTGCGGCCACAGCCACACCGCGCCCGCGTAGCCGGTGGCGATGACCCAGCCGTACGGCGCGGGATTGAGCGCGCTGATGCGCTTGCCCTCGCCGTTCACCATCTGCAGCGGCTGGTGCAGGCGCCGCAGGCGGTACCCCTCCTCGATCGCGGCCGACTCGCCGTAGACCCAGAGGTTGACCGAGTCGATCGAGCGGATGGCACGCCCGAAGGGATCGCTGCCGTAGGTCGAGTACTTCCCGACGACGTCGCCGATGGTGGGGTGCATGGTCTGCAGCAGGAAGGCGACGCCGTTGGCGGGCAGATAGGCCCACAATCCGGCGGTCCGCGCGAGCAGGGAATCGGGGGAGACGAGGTCGAGGAAGTCGGTCTCGGTGGGAGCGTGGACAGCCGAGGTGGTCATCGCAGGCCGGCCTTTCACATCGTTGTGAACACACCGCGGGGCGCGGTGAGAGGTTCCTGTTAAATTTCTATCACCCCCGATGATAGAGAACAACAGGTTCTCTATCAATGTTCGCCGAGGGCGGCCGGTAGAATGCCGGATCGTGGCCGGTCCCGAGTCCCCCCTCGCCGAGATGCTGCACGCGCTCGATCCCTCCGACGCGAGCAACGAGCGCATCCTCGACGCCGCCCTGGCGTGCTTCACCGACGCGCGCGAGATCAAGGGCGTCACCATGAACGCGATCGCCGACCGCGCCGGGCTCGGCGTCGCCACGGTGTACCGGCGCTTCGCCCGCAAGGAACTGCTGGTCCAGGCCGTGCTGCTGCGCGAGGCCCGGCGCATGATCGACAACGTCGACGCCGCCGTCGCGCCCGCGCAGACGCTCGAGGACGAGGTGACCGAGGGATTCGTCGCCTTCGTCGGCGAACTGGGCCGCAGGCCCGTGCTGGCCGCGGTGTTCCGCAACGACTCCGACGCCCTGCCCATGCTGACCTCCGGCGGCGCGCCGCTGTTGCTGCTCGGCCGCACCTTCCTCGCCGGGCTGATCCGGCGCAGGCAGGAGATCGACGGCGACCGCAGCCTCGACGCCGAGATCGTCGCCGACATCTACGCCCGCCTGGCGCACTCCCTCGCGCTGACCCCGGAGGGCGCGATCCCGACCACCGACGACGCGGCCGTGCGCGCGTTCGCGCGCACCTACCTGACCCGGCTCACCGCGCGCTGACCGCGGTCGGCGCGGGCGCGGGACTCAGACCGCGCGCGCGTCCCAGCGCGGCGCCCGCCCGCCGAGGAGTTCCTCGGCGGGCAGCGCGCCGGACAGCACCGCCAGGGCGCGTTTCCAGCGGCGCAGCGCGGCCTCGCGCTCGCCGAGGCGGCCGGTCAGCATGGTGGTCATGGACAGGCCGGTGAGCATGTCGATGGTGTACTCGACGAACAGCTCGGTGCGCGGGTCGGAACGGTAGGGCTCGCCGAGCATCTCGGCGTAGGTGCGGCGGATCTCGGCGAACAGGCGCCGCTCCTCGATCAGCAGGTTGTCGCGCAGGTCGCCGTCGGTGCGGGCCGCGACCCACAGTTCCAGCGCGGTGAAGAAGGCCGGGCTGTTCAGGTCGCGCCAGGCCAGGTCGACCAGTGCCTGCAGGCGGTCCTGGTCGGGCGGGATGAGTTCGGCCTCGCGGCGGAAGCGCTCGATGCGGCTGTCGACCACGTGCGTGATCGCGGCGATGAGCAGTTCGGTGCGGGTCGGGAAGTGGTGCTGCAGGGTCCCGCGGGCCAGGCCGGTGCGGTCGAGCACCTCGCTGATGGTGGTCGCCGCGTACCCGCGCTCGAGCAGGCACTCGGCGGTGCTGTCGAGGATGAGCGTCCGGGTGGTCTCCCGGCGCTCCGCCTGCGTGCGACGGGGGCGTTGCATGGTCACCCTCAGAACCGTACGTGTCGCCGGTTTTACGGACAAGTCACCGGGCGGCACGGGGCGTTGTGACATATCCCGGATCGAAAACAGTACGCCATGCCGGTTTGTGTGGGCCGGGCCCGGCCGAGGGTGCGCCGGGCCCGGCCCCGGCGGCTAGGCGTGCGCCTTGCGCAGCTCGTGCTTGACGACCTTGCCGCCCGCGTTGCGCGGCAGCGCCTCGACCACGACCAGCGCCTTGGGGTGCTTGTAGCGGGCGAGGTTGGCGTTGAGGTGTTCCTCGAGGTCGGCCAGGCCGATCTCGCCCTCGCCCTCGACCGCGACGACGGCGACCGGGACCTCGCCCCACCGGTCGTCGGCGCGGCCGATCACCGCCGCCTCCCGGATGCGCGGGTGGGCGAACAGCACGTTCTCGACCTCGGCGCAGTAGATGTTCTCGCCGCCGGAGATGATCATGTCCTTCTTGCGGTCGACCACGTAGACGAAGCCCTCCTCGTCCACGCGGACCAGGTCGCCGGAGTGGAACCAGCCGCCGGCGAACGCGTCCGCGGTCGCGGCGGGGTTGTTCCAGTACTCGCGCATCATGGTCGGGCCGCGGTAGACGATCTCGCCGATCTCGCCGGGGGCGACGTCGTTCATCTCGTCGTCGACGATGCGGGTGGCGATGGTCGGGATCGGCTTGCCCACCGAGCCGAGCTTGCGGATGGCGTCCTCGCCGTCGAGCACGCAGGTGATCGGCGACATCTCGGTCTGGCCGAAGACCGCCACGTTCAGCGCGTTCGGGAAGGTCTCGGCCATCGCCCTCAGCACGGTGTCGGAGGCGGGCGCGGCACCCCAGCTGATCACCCGCAGGCGCAGATCCCGTTGCGGCACGGTCGGATCCGCGCACACGACCTGCCACTGCGCGGGCACGAGGAAGACCGAGGTGGCCTTCTCCCGCTCCCAGGCGTCGAGCACCTCGCCCGCGTCGAACGCCTTGAGCGGGTGGATGACCGTGAGCGCGCCGAGCTGGAAGCACGACGCGACGCTGCCGAGGCCCGCGATGTGGAACAGCGGCGAGGCGCAGAACGCGATGTCGTCGGTGCGGTACTGCATGGCCCGGATGCAGGTCAGCGCCTGGGCGTTCATGTTGATGTGGGTCAGCACCGCGCCCTTGGGGTTGCCGGTGGTGCCCGAGGTGTACATGATCAGCGACGCGGTGTCCTCGGGGATGTCGAGGGGCGCGAGCGGCGGGTTGTCCTCGGCGACGAGATCGTCGTAGCCCAGCACGTCGCCCTCGGTGGCGCCGCCGACCACCACGCAGTGGCGCAGCGCGTCGGTCTGCGCGCGCACCGCCGCGGTGAGCGGGGCGAGCGCGGCGTCGGTGATGATGGTCTCCGCGCCGCTGTCGCGCACCAGGAACACCAGTTCCGGCGGGGTGAGCCGGAAGTTGACCGGCACCGCGATCGCGCCGAGGGTGTTGATGGCGAACACCGACTCGATGTACTCGGCGTTGTTGAGCATCAGGATCATGACCCGATCGCCCGCGCCGACGCCGCGGCGGGCCAGCGCGGCCGCCAGCTTGCCGACGCGCTCGTGCAGTTCGCGCCAGGTGGTGGTCTTGCCGAGATAGCGCAGCGCGGGCGCGTCCGGGCGGGCGGTCGCGTGCAGGGCGACCTGGTTCATCCAATGATTGCGGCGCGAGGCGATCGGCTGTGCGGCAGTGGACATGGCGGTCGTCTCCTAGACGGTGTGGGGCTGGACCGGTTCGGGGGTGCCTGCGAACTTCGGGGCGCGACGGGTCAGCATCGCGGTCATGCCCTCGAAGAAGTCGGCGGAGGTGAGCAGCTCGGTCTGCCCGGTCTTCTCGCGGGCCAGGGCCGCGTCGATGCCGTCGAGCGTGGCCGCGTTGATGGCCGCCTTGGTCAGCTCGTAGGCGCGGCGCGGGCCGTTGGCCAGCTTGGTCGCCACGCCGGCGACGTGCGCGCCGAGCTCGGCGTCGGGCACGCTCTCGGTGATCAGGCCCGCCGCGGCGGCCTCGGTCGCGGGCAGGCGTTCGCCCAGCAGCGCCATGCGCGCCGCGCGGGCCCGTCCCATGGCCGCCGCGACGACCGCGGTGGCGCCGCCGTCGGGCATCAGTCCGATGTTGGTGAACGGCAGCAGCAGGTAGGTGCTCTCGGCCGCGTAGATCAGGTCGGCGGCCAGGGCGATGGAGGCGCCGACGCCGGCGGCCGGGCCGTTGACCTCGGCGATGACGGGCAGCGGCGAGTCCAGGATGGCGCGGATGAGCGCGTTGGCGGTGTCCATGACGACCTCGGGGGTCGCCTCGTTGCCGCCCGCCGCGCTGGCCGCGGCCAGGTCGGCGCCGGTGCAGAAGGCCTTGCCCGCGCCGGTGAGCACGATGACCCGCACCGACGGCCGGGTGACCGCGGCGGTGACGATGTCGGCGAGCTCGCCCATGGTGGTCAGGTCGATGGCGTTCATCCGGGCCTGGCGGTCGATGGTGACCCGCAGGACGCCGTTCTCCTCGGTGATCAGCACGCTCTCGCTCACGACGCCACCGCCTCGACCACGGCGCCGGCCAGCCGGCCGTTGATGAGGTCCTCGGCCTCGCGCACCATGCGCCCGATCAGCTCGGCGCAGGTGGGGATGTCGTGGATGAGGCCCTGGCACTGGCCGACGCTCCAGATCCCGGCGTCGACGTCGCCGTTCTCGTAGACCAGGCGCCCGCGCGCGCCCGCGACCAGCTCGCGCACGTCCTCGAAGCTGCCGCCGTTGCGCTCGATCTCCACGACCTGACGGCTGACCGCGTTGTCGGCGACCCGGGCGGTGTTGTTCATCGTGCGGAAGATGAGTTTGGTGTCCAGCTCGGAGTTGGCGACGATCTGCTCCTTGACGCGCTGCGCGATCGGCGACTCGGCGGTGCACAGGAACCGCGTACCCATGTTCACGCCGTCGGCGCCGAGCGCGAGGGCCGCGACGAGGCCCTGCGCGTCGGCGATGCCGCCGGAGGCGATCATGGGGATCTCCAGTTCCCGCGCGGCGGCGGGGATGAGGACGAGGCCGGGGGTGTCGTTCTCGCCCGGGTGCCCGGCGCATTCGAAACCGTCGATGCTCACCGCGTCCACGCCGACCTGCTGGGCCTTGAGCGCGTGCTTGACGCTGGTGCACTTGTGCACGACCTTGATGCCCGCGTCCTTGAGGTAGGGCAGGTGGGTGGCCGGGTTGCCGCCGGCGATCTCGACGATCTTCACCCCGCCGTCGATGATGGCCTGCCGGTATTCGGCGTAGGGCGGCGGCGTGATCGAGGGCAGGATGGTCAGGTTCACCCCGAACGGCTTGTCGGTGAGATCGCGGGTGCGGGCGATCTCCTCGCGTAGCGCGTCGGGGGTCGGCTGGGTCAGCCCCGTGAGGATGCCGAGCCCGCCGGCGTTGGAGACCGCGGCGGCGAGTTCGGCGCGGCCGACCCACATCATCCCGCCCTGCACGATCGGGTGCTCGATACCGAATGTCTCGGTGAATCGGGTGCGCAGCATCGCGCTCTCCCTTTCGGATCCGACGTTCTTCCCGGTCGCGGCGAAAAGCGGCGAAGCTCTTTGCAACCGGTGCGAATCGTGATTAACTTAACCAGAATCAAAATTAACTTAACGGCCCCGGGCGCAGGGTGTCAACAGATCGTCGCCGGGGCCCCGGATCGGCGCCCCGTGGATCAGCGGGCGCCGCACCATCACGTCCTCTGCACTTCGAAGGATGGTCACAGATGACCGAAACTCCCACGACAGAAACCACTTCCCGGTCCACTCTCGCCACCGCCAACCCCGCGACGGGCGAGCCGGTCGGGAGCTGGGCGGTCGACGGCCCCGAGCAGGTCGCCGCCGTCGTGGCCCGGGCGCGCCGCGCGGCGCGGACCTGGGAAGACCTCGGGTTCACCGGCCGCAAGCGCGCCCTGCTCCGCTGGGCCGGCAGAATCGTGGCCGACATCGACGAGTTCCGCGCGCTGGTCTCCGCCGAGAACGGCAAGCCGCTCGACGACGCGGAGGTCGAGATCCTGACCGCCGTCGAGCACCTGGCCTGGGCCGCCAAGAACGCGGGAAAGGTGCTGAAGACCGAGAAGGTCTGGCCCGGCGCGATGCTGTCCAACCATCAGGCCGTCATCGAGCACCGCCCGCACGGCGTCGTCGGCGTGATCGGCCCGTGGAACTACCCCGTCTACACCCCCAACGGGTCCATCGCCTACGCGCTGGCCGCGGGCAACACCGTCGTGTTCAAGCCCAGCGAGCTGACCACCGCCATCGGCCACTGGTACGTCGAGTCCTTCGCGCGGGCCAACCCCGAGCTGCCGACGGGCATCCTCGCCGTGGTCAGCGGCTACGGCGACACCGGCCGCGCGCTGGTCGAGTCCGAC
>NZ_BAGK01000094.1 GCF_000308795.1 Nocardia thailandica NBRC 100428
GACCGCCGCGGTCCGCCCGCCGCCGCGGCGGGCGGGCCGCGCGCGTCAGCCCGGCGCGCGCTGCGGCAGCGCGACGATCTGCTGCGGGTCGTCGTAGAGGATCGTGCCGGGATCGTCGGTATCCAGCCGCTCCCAGGCGATCTCGTGCCGGTCCAGGATCCGCAGGAACCCGCCGACCCGGTCGAGCACCGGCAGGGCGCCGGACTTGAACCAGGCGGCGGCGCCGGGATGCCGGTCCCGGTCGTAGACGCGCCGGTCGATCTCGTACGGATTCACCAGGTGCTCGCGGAACCAGGCGTTGCCGGTACGGCGGAACCGCTCCTGGGTCTCGGTCAGCAGGCCCGCGGCCGACAGGCCGTCGACCAGCGCGAACACGCCGGGGAACCGGCCGTGCCGGTCGGGCACGGCGGCCTGGAACCGGACGTAGAGCCGGCGCACCGGTGGTTCGCTGCGGCGGTGGGTCACGGTCTGGTCCTGTCGTCGGGGCGGCACGCGGGAAGGGCTCGTAGGGTTGGACGGCCGCCGCGCCGTTTCGGTTCCCGCGCCGCTACCGCCACCGATTTCGGTGCACAGGTGGTCGAACCCGCGTCGGCCCTGGATTCCGGCCCGATAGCGGCCTATGCTCGGTGAATCAAGGGTGATCGGAACCGATGGTGGCATGTGAGCGAACGAGCGTGCACCGACTCGAGGGGTGAAGCTGTGAACGCGAACTGGTGGGTCGGGTCGATGGTGTCGTTCGCGCGGTCGCTGCCCGACACGGCGGCCCGCCGCGCCGCCGACCTGGAGGCCGCCGCGGAACTGGGGCGCGAGGTCCGCGCCACGGTGGTCCACCACGCCGACCGGATCCGCTGGGTCACCGGGGCCGCCTGGGGCGATGTCCTGTGGGAGGCGCAGGCCGCGGTGGTCGAGTCGGTCGAGCTGCTCGACGCGGCACTGCGCGCGCGAGCGGACCGGGACGCCGACGTTCGCGTCCCCGAGGACCACGACGTGTGGCGCCGCGCGGCCGGGTGATCAGAACATCTCCGTCGGACCGGTCGGCTGCGCGATGAGCTGCAGGTAGGCCGTGTCGAGCGGCACGTCGACCGCGTACCAGGCCGCCGGACGGTCGTCGTCGCGCGGGCACCACGCCGTCGCGACGCACAACCGGGCCACCTCCTCGCGCGCGAGGCCGGGCAGATGCCAGGCGATGCCGACCGGATCCCGGTACCGCACACCGTATTCCGCGTAGCCGCCGTCGGCGCCCTCGGCCAGCAGATCGGCCCAGTCGGCCGGCATCAGGCGCCCGTCCTCGGCCTGGAGGGCGAGCAGTTCCGCGTCCGGGCCGCCGATCGCCACCATGAACCGGTCGTTCTCGGCGCTGGCGGCGGCGAGGCACTCCCCGGGATCCGGGCCGCCGAACGCGTCCGCCGGAATGTCGGTGAGCTCGGCCGCGATCACCAGTCCCGGCCGCCCCTCGCCCGCCTGCACCTGCCAGATCGCCGCCCACATCGGGACCGCCGCGCCGCCGTCCCAGGCGGGGATCTCCACCCGCCCCAGCAGCAGATCGATCGTCGAGCGCCGATGCTGCCACCGGTACAGGTACGACCCGTTGGCCAAGCGCCACACCGCGTCCGGCGTCACCGCCAGGTCGACCTCGGCCAGCGAGATCGAGAAACGGACCTGCCCGAGCGGTGTGTCGACCACCGGAGGATGCGGGTCGGCCCGGGCCAGATCGTCGGTGCGGATCATGGGGTCATCATCCAGGTCGCTCCGTCGGCGATCGCGCGCGGCCACCTCCCACCGGATCGAGCGCCGTTCGGGCGGGCGCGGTTCGGGGGCGAAGTCGCTCAGGCGAGCTCGTCCGGCGAGATCCCGTCGTGGCCCGGCGTTCCTCCCTCGGGTCCGCGACGGCCGCGTGTCACGAGCGCCGAGCGGCAGTGCCCGGCGTGCCGGGGCCGGGAGCGGCCCGCGCCCGCCCGCACGTGCAGCCCGAGCAGGCGCAGCCCGGCGCCGGGGGCGGTCCGGCGAACTCGTGGTCCCGCGGGCGGCACGGCGACGCGATCGGTGGGTTCCGGTTGGGGGAGGCGCTGCTGTTCGGGCATCTGGAACCGTCCTTCTCGTCGGGCGAGGCGATCTGCGAGTCCGAGCTGTTGCAGGGTTGGACGGCCCAGCGCCCGCCACGGTTCCCTGTTTCCCGGTGGGATCTGCGAAGGCCGGTTCGCAAGCTTCGCCACGGCCCGACCTGGGGCGACACCTCCATGACCGATAGGTCCGCGGCCCGAATCCCGCCGCTTCCGCGCCCGCCGAACTTCCGGCGCCGTTCGGCGTCGACCTGGAAACCGGTTGCCTGCCCACCTACGGGGTCAGCTGACCGCCGTGGTCCCCGCAGGCGCGGGAATCAGCGCCCGACCTGTGGCGACACGCCCAGGACCGGGGGAGGGGCGCGCCGGGGTAATCCGGATGAACCGCCGTCGGGCCATCCCATAGGATTTATGCACAGCACGTCCGGCGGGCGCGCACCGACGCGCGTCCGTGAACCGATCCCCAGGGGAGAGTCGAGAAGATCGTGGCCGACGACAACAGTGGAGTCGAGCAGAGCGCCTTGCTGAGCGAAGAGGCACTGGCCGCCGCCGCGGCAGAGGCCGAGAAGGCGTTTGCGGCGGCCGCGGATCTGGACGCCCTCGCGGTGGCCAAGACCGAGTACATCGGCGGCAAGTCGCCGATCGCGCTGGCCCAGCGGGCGATGGGCGCGCTGCCCAAGGCGGAGAAGGCCGACGCGGGCAAGCGCGTCAACGTGGCCCGCACCCGCGTGTCGGAGGCGTTCGAGGCCCGCCGGGTCGCCCTGCTCGCCGAGCGCGACGCCGCCGTGCTCGTCGCGGAGAAGATCGACGTCACCCTGCCCGCGCGCAGGCAGCCCGAGGGCGCCCGCCACCCGATCACCGTGATCTCCGAGCAGATCGCCGACGTGTTCGTCGGCATGGGCTGGGAGGTCGCCGAGGGTCCCGAGGTCGAGACCGAGCACTTCAACTTCGACGCGCTCAACTTCCTGCCCGACCATCCGGCCCGCACCATGCAGGACACCTTCCACATCGCCCCGGAGGGCTCGCGCCAGGTCCTGCGCACCCACACCTCCCCGGTGCAGGTGCGCTCCATGCTGACCCGCGAGCTGCCCATCTACGTCGTGTGCCCGGGCCGGACCTTCCGCACCGACGAGCTCGACGCCACCCACACCCCGGTGTTCTCCCAGGTCGAGGGGCTGGCCATCGACAAGGGCCTGACCATGGCGCACCTGCGCGGCACCCTGGACGCGTTCGCCCGCGCCCTGTTCGGTCCCGACACCCGCACGCGGATGCGCCCGAACTACTTCCCCTTCACCGAACCCTCCGCCGAGGTCGACGTCTGGTTCCCGGACAAGAAGGGCGGCGCGGGCTGGGTCGAGTGGGGCGGCTGCGGCATGGTCAACCCGAAGGTGCTCATCGCCTCCGGCATCGATCCCGAGGTCTACAGCGGATTCGCCTTCGGCATGGGCCTCGAGCGCACGCTCCAGTTCCGCAACGGCATCCCGGACATGCGCGACATCGTCGAGGGCGACGTGCGCTTCACCCTGCCGTTCGGCATCCGGTCCTGACCGCCACCTTCGAGTCGAGAGAGCGAAACGTCAAGTGCGAGTAGCGCAGTCCTGGCTGACCGAGATCATCCAGCGCACCACCCCCGACTGGTCGGTGACGCCCGAGGAACTCGACGCAGGCTTCGTCCGCGTCGGTCTGGAGGTCGAGGAGGTCGACCGCCTGACCCCGATCGGCGGCAGCGTCGACAAGCCGCTGGTGGTGGGCAGGGTCCTCGAGATCACCGAGCTGACCGAGTTCAAGAAGCCGATCCGCTTCTGCAAGGTCGACGTCGGCAACCCCGAACCGCAGGAGATCGTCTGCGGCGCGCGGAACTTCGCCGTCGGCGACCTGGTCGTGGTCGTGCTGCCCGGTGGTGTCCTGCCCGGCGGATTCGAGATCTCCTCGCGCAAGACCTACGGTCACGTCTCGAACGGCATGATCTGCTCGGTCGCCGAACTCGGTATCGGCAAGGACCACAACGGCATCCTGGTGCTCGAGCCCGGTTCGGCCGAGCCCGGCGAGGACGCCAACGAGCTGCTCGGCACCGACGACACGATCATCGAGCTCAACATCACCCCCGACCGCGGCTACTGCTTCTCGGTGCGCGGCCTCGCCCGCGAACTGGCCTGCGGCTTCGACCTCGAATACGCCGATCCGGCCGTGCGCACCCTGCCCGCCGCCGAGACCGAGGCGTGGCCGGTCCGCGTCGACTCCGATTCCGGCTGCACGCGTTTCGGGGTGCGCAAGGTGACCGGGATCGACCCGAAGGCGGTCAGCCCCTGGTGGCTGCAGCGTCGGCTCATGCTCTCGGGCGTGCGGCCGATCTCCCCGGCCGTCGACGTCACCAACTACGTGATGCTCGAACTCGGCCAGCCGCTGCACGCGTTCGACGCCGCGAAGGTCAACGGCGGCCTGGTCGTCCGTTCGGCCCACACCGGCGAGACCCTGCGCACCCTCGACGACACCGAGCGCGTGCTCGACGGTGAGGACGTGGTCATCGCCGACGAGACCGGCGTCATCTCCCTGGCCGGCGTCATGGGCGGCGCGAGCACCGAGGTCGGCGACGACACCACCGAGGTCCTGCTCGAGGCCGCCACGTGGAACCCGCTGCGCGTCTACCGCACGGCCCGCCGCCACAAGCTGCACTCCGAGGCGGGCAAGCGCTACGAGCGCGTGGTCGACCCGGAGATCAACGTCGCCGCGCTCGACCGGGCCGCGACGCTGCTCGCCGAGATCACCGGCGGCACCATCGAACCCGCCCTCACCGACGTCCGTGTCGCCCTCCCGGCCACCGAGGCCATCCGCATGGACATCGACCTGCCCGACCGCGTCGCCGGCGTCACCTACCCGGCGGGCACCGCCGTGCGGCGGCTGTCGCAGATCGGCGCCGCCGTGGAGGTCGCCGTCAGCGACGAGGGCCACCCGCAGCTGCTGGTCACCCCGCCGAGCTGGCGTCCCGACCTGGCCCAGCCCGCCGACCTGGTGGAGGAGGTGCTGCGCCTCGAGGGCCTCGAACAGATCCCGTCCGTGCTGCCCAGCGCCCCGGCGGGCCGCGGGCTGACCGCCGAGCAGAAGCGCCGCCGCGCGGTGAGCCGCGCGCTGGCCTTCGCGGGCGCCGTCGAGGTGCCTGCCCCGGTGTTCCTGCCCGCCGGCGTGTTCGACGTCTGGGGCCTGGACGCCGACGACCCGCGCCGCAACACCACCACGGTGCTCAACCCGCTCGACGCCGACCGGCCCGAGCTGGCCACCACGCTGCTGCCCGGGCTGCTCGAGGTGGCCGCCCGCAACATCTCCCGTGGCGCCCGCGACCTGGCCGTCTACGGCATCGCGCAGGTCGTGTTGCCCGGTGCCGGCACCCGCGCGGTCGACGCCCTCCCGGTCGACCGCCGCCCGACCGACGAGCAGATCGCCGAGCTGAACGACTCCCTGCCCGCCCAGCCCGTGCACGTCGGCGCGGTGCTGTCGGGCAGGCGCGAGCCGCGCGGCCCGTGGGGTCCCGGCCGCGCCGTCGAGGCCGCCGACGCCTTCGCGCTGGTGGACGCGGTGGCCGACGCCGCCGGTGTCACCATCGAACGCCGCGCCGGTGCCCACCTGCCCTGGCACCCGGGCCGCTGCGCCGAACTCGTCGTCGACGGCACCGTGGTCGGCCACGCGGGCGAGCTGCATCCGGCCGTCCTCGAGCGTGCCGGCCTGCCGCCGCGCACCTGCGCCCTCGAACTGGACCTGGACGCGCTGCCGCTGACCGAGGCCCGCCCGGTCCCGGTGGTCTCGCCGTTCCCGGCCGTGCTGCAGGACGTCTCGGTCACCGTCGCCGAGTCCGTCCCCGCCGCCCAGGTCGAGTCGGCACTGCGCACCGGCGGCGGCGACCTGCTCGAGGACATCGCGCTCTTCGACGTCTACGCGGGCGCCCAGGCAGGGGAGGGCCGCAAGTCCCTCACCTACGCCCTCCGCTTCCGCGCCCCCGACCGCACCCTCACCGAGGACGAGGCCAGCGCCGCCCGCGACGCGGCCGTCGCCTCGGCCGCCTCGGCGGTGGGCGCCGAACTGCGCGGATAGGCCCCGCACCGCATCGGATTCCGAGGGCCGCCCGTTCACCGACGGGCGGCCCTCGGCCCTTCCCGGCGGTGGCGCCGCCGGGTCGCGCTGCCTGGCACACTGGCTCGGATGAGCGGTCACGCGGAATCCCGGACGGCGGATCGGGGCGGGTTCGTCAGCGGCGGGGCGAAGGATCGCGCGGCGACCGACCCGCACGTCACCGACGCGCGCGCCGCGGCCGAGGAATTCGTCCGCCGGTCGGCGGTCGGGGCCGTCTCCTCGGACATCGCCGAGCCGGCCGTGCTGAATCTCGCCGCGGCCGCGCTGCTCGCGGCGGGTCTCGCCGACGACGTCGGGTTGCTGTCGGCGCCGTGTCTCGTGGTGAAGGCGCCCGTCCGGGACCGGTCGACCGGGGTGGCGGGCACGGCGGCCGCGCCGGTGCGTGAGAGGTGACGGGATCGGCCGTCGTGCGGGCTGTCGCCGTGTCGTGGCGGGGTCAGCGGGCCGGGCGGACCCGGGGGTCACGTCTCGCCGGCAACGGGATGCGGTCCAGGTCGCCGGCCAGGATCGCGTTCTCGAACCCCGCCTGTTCCAGGAACAGCGGGTCGTCGGCTTCGCGGTAGCGTTCCGAGAAATGGGTCAGGACCAGGGTCGTCACGCCGCAGGCGCGGGCGACCTCGCCGGCCTGGCGGGCGGTGAGGTGGCCGCGTTCGGCGGCCTGGTCGGTCTCGGTGTCGAGGAAGGTCGACTCGATGACGAGCATGTCGACGCCGTCGGCGAGGGTGAAGACGTTGTCGCACAGGCGGGTGTCCATGACGAAGGCGACCTTCTGGCCAGGCCTGGGGACGGTGCATTCGGCGAGGAGGTCGCCGGAGAGCTCGCGCACGGCGGCGCCGGTGATGCCGTGGGCGCGGAGCTTGTCGGGCAGGTAGGTGCGGCCGTCGGGTTCGGCCAGGCGGTAGCCGTAGGTGGGAATGCTGTGGGACAGCGGCAGCGCGGTGAGGGTGAAGCGGTCGCCGAGCAGGGTTTCGCCGTCGCCGTGCACGGGGTGCTCCACGAGGGAGGGCTGATCGTAGTAGCTGGTGGCGAAACGCAACCGCTCCCAGTACCGCGCGCCCGCGGCGGGGAACACCGCGTGCACGTCGTGCGGGACGCCGTCGCGGCCGAGGCGCTGCACGATGCCCGGCACGCCGAGGGAGTGGTCGCCGTGGAAATGGGTGACGCAGAGCCAGCGTAGTTCGGTCGCCGACGCGCCCGCCAGCGACATCTGGCGCTGGATGCCCTCCCCGGGGTCGAACAGGATTCCGTGGCCGTCCCAGCGCAGCAGGTACCCGTTGTGGTTGCGGCGGCGGGTCGGCACGGCACCTGCCGTGCCGAGCACGAGGAGTTCCCGAGTCGACATCGGACCATCCTCGCCGGTCGGGGCGGGTCGTGTCAGCCCGGTTTCGCGGTGTTCTCAGTGTTCTCAGTGACCGCCGGTGACGACGCCGACCGCGACACCGATGACGGCGGCGTTGTAGAAGAAGCCGATGATCGCGTGCACCAGGACCTGGGCGCGGACGCCGCGGGTGTGCGTCTCCACATCGGAGACCGCGAAGGAGACCCCGATGGTGAAGGCGAAGTAGGCGAAGTCGAGCAGGTTGGGGCGCGGGGTGTCGGGGAACGACAGCGTCTCGGTGGGCAGGCGACGGTAGTAGGTGCGCGCGTACTGCTCGGCGTAGCCGAGGTGCAGCAGGAACCACGCGAGCAGGGCGGCCGCGGCGGCGACCAGTTTGGTGAACACGCCGAAGTCCTCGTCGACCTGGTCGGCCACGATCGCGATCACCGCGACCAGCCCGACCGCGCTGGTCAGCAGCGTCACCGCCAGCGCCGTCCAGCTGTCGGGGATCTGGTCGAGCCACTGCGCCGGGTCGTCGGCGTGGCGTCCGCGCAGCAGGCGGAACGCCCAGGTCGCGACGTACACCCCGGCCAGGACGTCCCAGACGAGCAGCCAGCCGCTCGGGTCGCCTACCCAGAGCACCGCCGCGCCCACCAGCACGAGCCCGAGTTCGAGCACCCGGCTGACCACCACGTTCGCCCGGCTCATGCGCGCCTCCTCGACGGTCCGGTCCGGGCGGGCGAAGCCACCCGACCGCGAGCGTAGGGGTGGCGCGCGCCGACGGGAACCGGACGCGCCCAGTCGCGCACGGGCGCGCGAGTCGGGTCGCCGCGGCCGGGCGCGGCGCGGCGTCGATGAGCGATGCGTTCAGCGGCGATTCGGCTGCAGCGGCACCCAGCCGACAAGAGACATCAGCATCGGAGCGACCACGGTGGTGTAGAGGAGCGCTCGGCCGAGTGGATCGATGAAATCGGCACTGATCCACCGGGTCGTCAGGCCGAGCACCACGGCGAAGACGATGGCTGCCGCAACCATTTGTCGAACCGGCCAGCGCCTTCGCGCCGGTGCCGACGCACCCGATACATGTGCGAGGGCTGTCGCGATCAGAAACAGCCCAGCTGTTGCCATAGTGATCAGGCCGATCACCCGCCATCCCGTGTGATCGTTCCAGCCGCCGCCGGCCACCATTTCCACGACGGTAGCCAGATACAGGCCGACCAAGACCGCCGCGGCCATCTTCCACAGCTTCGACAACCTGTTCTCTATCCCACTGGAGCCGGCCACTGCCGACTGTTCTGTCACCAGTACACGGTCCCACAAGGACCGCGCCGGTGCCGGTCGAGCCGCAGGGGGCCGAGAAACCATGATGCCGGTGAGCATCACCAGCGGTGTGGCGCCGGCTGAAGCTCCGCGGCGGCGCGCCACTCGGCCACCGACTGAACTCCCGACATCCGGCGGCGGCGATTCGGGCGCCTTTGTCCTATTGGTGTGCAAGGATTTTCGCGCACGACGCTGTCTATCGGATCAAGAATCGATGAGCAGGGGGTATGTGATGACAATTCCAGAGGATGCGCTGGCTTCCGACCTCGACGCCGATGACGGCACGGCGTGGCGTCGTTCGGACGGGGACTATCTGTTCGTCGCCTGTGACAGTGACTCCGACGGCTTGATCTCGGCGGCCGATCTGCTGCGCACGGTCACCAGCTGGGGACTGACCCTCGGCGAGGCCGAGGCCGCGGAATTCGTCGCGGCGGGTGACACCGACGGCGACGGGCTGATCTCGCTGACGGAGTTCGACGCCGTGCGCGCCCGAGTGCGGGTCGAGGACGGCAACAGCGCGGTCGAGGATGCCTTCTACGCTCTCGACACCGACGGTGATCAGGCCGTCTCGGTCGAAGAGCTGACCGCGATCGCGTCCCGGCTCGGCGAGTTCTACACCACCGGGCAGGCCCGGGACCTGATCGCGCCGTTCGATGTCGACGGCGACGGCAAGCTGGCCCTCGACGAGTTCGTGACGCTGTTCACGTGCCTCGTGGGTGAGCTCGAGCCCGATGCGGAAGCCGCCGCGTGACTGTGCGCGATCAGCGCCGCCCTTGCGAGCCGCTCGACCATCGAACGCACCTTTGCCAGGAAAGGATCTGAGATGTTGTCGCAACAGACCCTCCGCACGATCAACGCCGCCGCCACCTTGTCGACCGCTCTCGCCGGTAGCGCGCCGGCCGCTCGGCTCGAGGTGATCACGACACCTGACGTGATCGCTCATGTGCCCGAGATCCAGAAGCTGAAGCGCCTGCTGAACGTCGATTCCACTGTCTGGCAGCTGGTCTCCAGTGACAGCACGACCCCCCAGGTGAGACGGTGGGCGAGCCTGGGCGCCACCTTCGATGACCGCTACCACGAGACCCACGGTGAACTGGGTGGCGAGTCGCGGCAGTATGCCTGCTACCGATTCACGGCCGGGCCGACGGCCGTGCTGGTGGCCACCACGCGGCCGGGCCAGTGGCTGCTGTTCTCCGGCGACGGCGGCCGGACATTCTTCTGGGTGGATCACGTCCCGACGCCGCCGACGACCGAGAACATCGACGGCAGGCCGTGGTACGAGATCGAGCGCGAGAAGCGTAACAAGATCGTCGACGCGCGCCCCGCGACCGGCGAGCTGAGCGGCTATGCCGCCCTGTGCGAACACTTCGTCGGTTCCGGGGAGATGAAGTTCAGCGAGTGGAGCTGGTACGGCGGCAAGAAGCTGCCGATCAGTAAGGATCCGGCCACACAGATACGCGGTACCTGGGATTCCATCCTCGGCGCGACCGGCCGCGGTGGTTATCGACGAAGCTCATGGGGCGCCGACACCACCTGGTATCTGGTCGAGGGCACCGGTCACTACATAAAAGAAGGCTGGTTCCGCTGGCTGTAGGGCCGAGCGTGGTGCCGTGAACCCGGAGTCGTGAGTCCGCTCCGGGGCTCACGGGGCGATGTCTTGTCCGCCCTACCCGTCCGGGTTGAGCAGCTGCGGGCGGTGCCCGTGGTCGGGCCGGACCGTGGCCGTATACCCGCACGCCCGGACCGGTACCGCGTCGCTCGGCATCCCGACCCTACCGCGCGGAAGCGGCCCGAATCCCGCACGGCCGCAACGCCCGCGGCTGCTACGGCCGCAGCAGTACCGCTCCCAGCGGGGCACGCTGTTCGAGCAGCCGGTGTGCGCGGCCGGCCTGCGCGAGCGGCAGTACCGTGTCGACCACGGGCGTGAGGGTGCCCTCGGCGGCCGCGGCCAGGGCGGGGGCGCGGTGGCGGGTGACGTCGGCCAGCCAGGCCGGGCCCGCGCAGCCGGTGAAGGAGATGCCGCGCAGCAGGAATTCGCTCACCGCGGCCCGCGCGGGCGCGCCCGAGAGCCAGCCGTAGGACAGCACGCGGCCGGTGCGCGGGGTGACCAGGTCGAGCAGGGGCGAGAGCGAGTCGCCGCCGATCGCGTCGAACACCACGTCGAGGGTGGCGCCGCCGAGGACCTCGCGGACCCGCTCGGGCCACCCGGGGTCGGCGTGGTCGATCACGTCCGCCGCGCCCGCCCGGCGGGCCTGCTCCCGCTTGGCCGGTCCGCCCGCGGTCGCCACGACCCGCAGGCCGCGCCGGGCGCACAGCTGGGTCAGCGCGTGGCCGACGCCGGTGGCCGCGGCCTGGATCAGGACCGTCGCGGGCGCCGTGAGGCCCGCGGTCGCGGCGAGGGTCAGCGCCACCGAGCCGGGCATCAGGGCCGCGGCGGCGGTGTCGGTGTCGAGGCCGTCGGGGATCGGGGTGACGGACTGCGCCTCGGCGACCACGAATTCCGCGTAGCCGCCTGCGCCCGCGGTCGCGGCGACGACGCGCACGCCGCGCAGGGCGGGGTCCACCCCGTCGCCGACCTCGGTGACCGTGCCCGCCGCGAGGAAACCGAACACCGTCTCGGGTTCGGCGCCGGGGAATTCGCCCGAGCGCAGCTTCGTCTCCGGGTACAGCACCGGCACCGCCTCGGCCCGGACGACGACCTGCCCCGCTCCGGCGCGCGGTCGGGCGACCTCCCGCGCCACCAGCACCTCCGGCGCGCCGACCGTGGTCATTACGATTGCTTGCACGAGTACCACCTCGAATAGAAGTTGACTGACGGTCCACTTATCGTCGCCCCGACGATATGGACCGCCGGTCAACTTGTCAACGGTGCCGAGAGAGCGAGTGTGATGACCAGCCGGACACCCCGTCTGCGGGCCGACGCGGCGCGCAACCGCGCGGCGATCCTGGAGGCGACCGCGGCCCTGCTCGCCGAATCGGGCGCGGACGCGGTGAGCATGGAGCGCGTCGCCGCGGCGGCCGGGGTCGGCAAGGGCACGGTCTTCCACCATTTCGGCAGCCGGGCGGGCCTGCTCTACGAGCTGATCGCCGAGGGCGCGCTGACCCTGCGCGACGCGGTCGCCGACGGCCCGCCGCCGCTGGGCCCCGGCGCCCCGGCGACCGAGCGGCTACCGGCCTTCGTCGACGCCATGCTCGATCTGGTGACCGACAACGTCGAACTGGTCGCGGCCTACAGCGCCATGCCGCCGCACCCCGACAGCGAGGAGTTCCACGCCTTCTGGGCGGCGCATCTGACCGCCCTGCTCCGCGAGGCACGCCCGGACCTCGACGCTGACACCATGGCCGCGCTGCTGCTGTCGACCATCGGCGGCTCGCTGACCCAGCAGATGGCCAGGGCGGGCCGCACCGACCGGGTGCGGGCCAGCCTGCGCGCACTGGTGGACGCCCTGCTGGCCGACGCGAAGCCGGACTGACCGAACGGCCGCTCGCGCACCGTGTTCCGCGCGACCGCGCCGGCGGTGGGCCCTAGGGGGCCTACAGGTGCGCGCGGAGCACCCGCGCGATCTCCCGGAGGGCCTCGTCCTCGGTCATCCGCCAGTGGGTCGCGTCGACCGGGTGCGGCCGGACGGCGCCGGTGACGGCCGCCTCCCAGGTCGCGGCGTTGGCGTGCCCGTGCGGGTCGTCCCGCGCCGCGGTGAAGAACAGCAGGTCGCCGTCGAAGCGGGCGGGCCGGTAGGCGGCGTCCAGCGCGGCCGAGGTCACCGCCGCCTCGACCATGCGCTCGACGCGGCCGAGGTCGAGCGCGGCCAGGGGCGCCGACGACGCGCACAGCACCCGGGCGAGTTCGTGGGGGTCGGTCGCGGCGTCGCCGAGGTCGGGGGCGGCGCCCTCGGCGAAACCACCCAGCAGATCCGCCGGGAGGACCGGCGCGCCCGCCCGCGCCGGTGCGTCCGGCGCGGCCGAGGTGAGGCGGCTGTCGAGCATGGCCAGCAGCGCGACCTCCTCGCCGTCCTGCCGCAGCCGCACCGCCATGGCGTGGGCCAGGACGCCGCCCAGCGACCAGCCGAGCAGGTGATACGGGCCCTCGGGCTGGACCTCGCGGATCTGCTTCACGTAGCGGCGCGCCCACGCCTCGATCGAATCCGGCAGCGGTTCGGCCG
>NZ_BAGK01000093.1 GCF_000308795.1 Nocardia thailandica NBRC 100428
CTGATAAGTGGAGCCCGACTCCCACCGTTGCCCGCGAGCGATCGTTTCAGGGTCTACGGTCCGGTCACCCGCCCGAGTGGCGGGTTCCTGCATGGTCAGGAGTCTGCGCCGAGCCCGGAGACGGGTTCGCGCGGGCGGATCGGTCGACATCGGGCCCCGTGGCGGAGAAATTCGCGGCGGGGCTTTCGTGTTGAACCAGGGGTTGCAGTTATTGCACGCGGTCGTTATGACGACACCGCTTGACCTAGGAGGCCCCATCAGCACTGAGACCCGCATCAACGATCGCATCCGCGTTCCCGAGGTTCGCCTGATCGGACCCGGCGGCGAACAGGTTGGGATCGTGCGTGTTGAAGATGCACTTCGCGTCGCGCTCGAAGCCGATCTCGACCTCGTCGAGGTGGCACCGGATGCCCGTCCGCCGGTCTGCAAGATCATGGACTACGGCAAGTTCAAGTACGAGACCGCGCAGAAGGCGCGCGAGTCCCGGAAGAACCAGGTCCAGACCGTGATCAAGGAGCAGAAGCTCCGGCCCAAGATCGACGACCACGACTACGAGACCAAGAAGCGCAACGTGGTGCGCTTCCTCGAGGCCGGGTCCAAGGTCAAGGTGACGATCATGTTCCGCGGTCGCGAGCAGTCGCGCCCGGAGCTCGGTTTCCGGCTCCTGCAGCGACTGGCCTCCGACGTGGCCGAGCTCGGTTTCGTCGAAACCTCGGCCAAGCAGGACGGCCGCAACATGACCATGGTCCTCGCCCCGCACAAGGGCGCGAAGACCCGCGCCAAGGCGCAGCAGGACTCGGCTCCGGCACCGGCCCGCCCGGCCGCGACCGCCGAGCAGGCGCCCGCTGCGGCCCCGGCCGAGCAGGCCGACCCGCAGTAACACCGATTCGCCCACCGGTGGATCCGCGAGGATCCACCGGCACGAGACAGATAGAGGAATCCATGCCGAAGAACAAGACCCACAGCGGCGCGTCGAAGCGCTTCAAGGTGTCGGGCCGGGGCAAGCTGCTGCGTCAGCAGGCCAACCGCCGCCACCTCCTGGAGCACAAGTCCACCCGCCGTACTCGTCGTCTGGATGGCACGGAGTCCGTCGCTGCCGTGGACGTTCCCCGCGTGAAGCGGCTGCTCGGTCTCGCCTGAGACCCGGGTATCCCGATTCTTCCGCGTCCGGGACACCGGCCGCCGACACTGACCAACCGGGGCGCGACCACCGCGCTCCCCAGATGAACAAGGACTGACAAGTGGCACGCGTCAAGAGGGCCGTCAACGCTCAGAAGAAGCGCCGTTCCGTTCTCGAGGCCTCCAAGGGCTACCGGGGCCAGCGCTCGCGGCTGTACCGCAAGGCCAAGGAACAGCAGCTGCACTCGCTCACCTACGCCTACCGCGACCGCCGCGCGCGCAAGGGTGACTTCCGCAAGCTGTGGATCGCCCGCATCAACGCCGCGGCGCGCCTGAACGACATCACCTACAACCGCTTCATCCAGGGCCTCAAGGCCGCGGGTGTCGAGGTGGACCGCAAGATCCTGGCCGAGCTCGCCGTCTCCGACGCCGAGGCCTTCGCCGGTCTGGTCGCCGTCGCCAAGGCCGCGCTGCCTGCCGACGTCAACGCCCCGGCCGCCTGAGCCGGTAGCTGTTGACCAACAGCGGTATTCCGGAACGACCCGTGGACGCGCTCTCCGAGCGCAATCCGCGGGTCGTTTCCGCTGTCAAACTCCAGCGCGCCGCCGCGCGCCGCAAGGCGGGCCGCTTCCTTGCCGAGGGCAGCAACGCGGTCACCGCGGCGCTGGAGACCGGCCGGGTCCGTGAGCTGTTCTACTCGCTGGCGGCCGCGAAGCGCGACACCGCGCTGATCGCGGGCGCGGAGGCCTCGGGGGTGCGCACCACGCTGGTGAGCGACCGCGCCGCCGAGCATCTGGGGGAGACCGTCACCTCGCCGGGCCTCGTCGCCGTGTGCGACCTGATCGACGTCCCGCTGGCCGAGGTGCTGGCGTCCGCGCCCCGGATGCTGGCCGTGCCCGTCGAGATCGCCGAACCGGGTAACGCGGGCACCCTGATCCGCGTGGCCGATTCCGTCGGCGCCGACGGGGTGATCCTGGCCGGCGACACCGTCGACCCGCACAACGGCAAGACCGTGCGGGCCAGCGCGGGCAGTGTCTTCCACGTCCCGGTCGCCCGCAGCCGCGACGTCGGCGCGACGCTGGATGCCCTTGCCGCGCAGGGCATCACCGTCCTGGCCACGGCCGCCAAGGGCGAGGTCGACCTCGACGACGCCGACGAACTGTTCGCGGGCCCGGTCGCCTGGCTCTTCGGGAACGAGGCCCACGGTCTGCCCGCCGAGGTGACCGCGCGCGCCGACCACCGCGTCCGCATTCCCATCCGGGGACGCGCCGAGAGCCTCAATCTCGCGACCGCCGCGGCGATCTGCCTGTACGCGAATTCCCGCGTGCGCTACCGGGACTGAGCGTCCGCGCCGCCGGACCGAGGCGGGAAGGCGGGCCCGTCCGGGCGCGTCAGCACTCGGGTTCCCCGGCTTCGTTGGCGGCGTGCAGGTCGGCCAGGATCTCCGCCGCCCACGGCGTCTCGATCGCGCCCGGCCCGGCGACCTGCATGGCCGTCATCATCGTCAGCAGCATGCCGGTGCCGGTGAACCGGCGCACCTCCAGCGTGCTCGCCCCCGACAGTTCCTCGATCAGGCGGTAGCTGCGGCCGAATCGCTCCCGCATGTAGGCGCCGATGGTGGGGTCGGCGGCGGCCGCCGCGCCGTGCAGCATGAGCAGCGGCAGTTCCTTCTCCTCGAGGAAGACCCCGTACCCCGCGCCGAGTTTGCGCAGGGCCGCCTCCGGGCTGTCGCCGGGTTCGATCGGCGCGGCGCGGAAGACCTCCTCGATCCGGTCGCACACCCGGTGCAGGGCGGCGAGGAACAGCTGCTGTTTGGTGCCGAACAGCCGGATCACATACGGCTGCGACACCCCGGCCAGCCTTGCGATCTCGTCGGTCTTGGTTGCCGCGTAACCGCTCTCGGCGAACGCGCGCACGGCCGCGTCGACGACCTGTTCGCTGCGCTCGGCGGCGGTCAGCCGGGTCCTGCTCATCGCCCTCCTCCTCGGAATCGGTTGACATGTTATCAGCCGATGCATAACACTGGCCGAGTTGGTAATCAGTGGATTACAACTAGGACTGGATATGACGCAGACTCTCGATCCCGCCGCAGGCGCGGTCGCCCCCGACTCCCCGAAGACCCGCCCGCTCGGCGCCGTGATCGCCGCCGTCGGCATCCCGATGTTCATGGTCACCCTCGACAACCTGGTCGTGACCAACGCCCTGCCGGTCATCCGCACCGAACTCGGCGCCTCGCTGACGGACCTGCAGTGGTTCGTCAACGCCTACACCCTGTCCTTCGCCGCGCTGCTGCTTTCGGCGTCGGCGCTGGGAGACCGCGTCGGCCGGCGCCGCGTGTTCCTGGCGGGCATCGCGCTGTTCGTCCTCGCCTCGGCGGCGTGCGCCCTGGCCACCGAGCCGTGGCAGCTGATCGCCGCCCGGGCCGTGCAGGGCGCGGGCGGTGCCGCGGTCATGCCCCTGTCGCTGACCCTGCTCGCCGCCGCGGTCCCCGAGCGCCTGCGCAGCGCGGCCATCGGCATCTGGGGCGGCATCGCCGGCCTCGGGGTCGCGGTCGGCCCGGTGGTCGGTGGCGGGGTGGTCGAGGGCCTGAACTGGCAGTGGATCTTCTGGCTCAACGTCCCCATCGGCCTGGCCGCGCTGCCCTTCGCCGCCCGCGTGCTGACCGAATCGCGCGGCGCCGCGCGGCGCCTCGACCCGCTGGGGCTGGCGCTGTCCGGCGGCGGCGTGCTCGCCGTCGTGTGGGGCGTCGTGCACGGCGCCGACGACGGCTGGAGCTCCGGTCCGGTGCTGACCGCGCTGATCGGCGGCGGGGTACTGCTGGCGGCGTTCGTCGCGTGGGAGGCCCGGGTCGCCGATCCCATGCTGCCGCTGCGCATGTTCGCGGTGCGCGGCCTGAGCGTGAGCTACGCGGTGTCGTTTGCCTTCTCCGCGGGCGTGTTCGGTGCGATCTTCCTGCTGGCCCAGTACTTCCAGGTCGTCCAGGGCTACAGCCCGCTGGCCGCGGGCGTGCGCACCCTGCCCTGGACCCTCGCGCCCATGGTGGTCGCCCCGCTCGCCGGCCTGGTCGTCGACCGCGTCGGCCCGCGCGCGCTGATCGCCACCGGCCAGTTCTTCCTGGCGATCTCGCTGGGCTGGATGGCACTGACCGCGGACACCGACACCGCCTACCTGTCCTTCGTCGCGCCGTTCGTCCTCGGCGGCATCGGCATGGGCCTGACCTTCGCGCCGTCCTCGACCATCGTCATGGCCAGCGCCGCCCCCGAGGACCAGGGCATGGCCTCGGGCGTCAACAGCACGGTCCGCGAGGTCGGTGTCGCCCTGGG
>NZ_BAGK01000092.1 GCF_000308795.1 Nocardia thailandica NBRC 100428
AAGCGCCCCGGCCCCAAGGCCCCGAGCACCGAATCCCTCTCCGGCGGATAGCAACGCTCGATCCGCGCTGGCGGCTGCCACCGCGCCCGCCGGACAGCGGTCGCCCCCGTCTGGCCGGCCCCCCGATCGCCTGCCGCGGGCCCGAGCCGCTTCTGCCCCTGGCCGATTCGGTCGGAGGCGCAGCCGTGGGATGCGACAGTGGATCGCAGCTCGCCGTCGGAACGCGGCGACCGCATCTGGTCGAGGGACACCGGCCACGGTCCGCGTGCTCCGCGACCTCTGGCACCGTCACCGGCCGAGACCAGCGACCCGGATCGAACAGCGGAAAGGACCAGGCTCCCGACAGTCGGCGCCTCCGCACCCGGTGGCGTTGTCCCCCTTCAGGACTCGGTGAGCCTCGCACGGAGATACGGCGCGGTCCGGCTCTCGGACGCGGCGGCGACCTGTGCCGGCGTCCCCGCCGCGACGATGCGCCCGCCCGCTTCCCCGCCGCCCGGGCCGAGGTCGATGACGTGGTCGGCGCGGGCGGCGACCGTCATGTCGTGTTCGGCCACGATCACGGTCGCCCCGCCGTCGACCAGGGCGTCGAGCTGGCGCAGGAGGACGTCGGTGTCGGCGGGGTGCAGGCCCGTCGTCGGTTCGTCGAGCAGGTAGAGGGCGCCCGCGCGGCGGGTGCGCTGGAGTTCGGTGGCGAGTTTGACGCGCTGGGCCTCGCCGCCGGAGAGTTCGGTGGCGGGCTGGCCGAGGGTGAGGTAGCCGAGGCCGACGTCGGCCAGCGTGCGCAGCGGGCGCGCGGCGGCGGGGATGTCGGCGAGGAAGCCGGCGGCGTGGTCGACGGTCATGTCCAGCACCTGCGCGATGGTGGTGTCGCGGAAGGTGATCTCGAGGGTTTCAGGGTTGTAGCGGGCGCCGTGGCAGGTCGGGCACGGCGTGTAGGTGGTGGGCAGGAACAGCAGTTCCACCGAGACGTAGCCCTCGCCCTGGCAGGTCGGGCACCGGCCCTCGCGCACGTTGAAGGAGAACCGGCTCACGGTGTAGCCGCGGGCGCGGGCGGCGTCGGTCGCTGCGAACAGGCGCCGCACGGTGTCGAACAGCCCGGTGTAGGTGGCCACGTTCGAGCGCGGGGTGCGGCCGATCGGCTGCTGGTCGACCTCGACGACCCGGTGCACCGCCGGATCGGCGGCCGCGGCGTCGGACACGGCGTGCAGCAGCGTCGTCTTGCCCGCGCCCGACACCCCGGTGACGACCGTGAACACGCCGAGCGGGAGGTCGGCGTCGAGTCCGCGGACGTTGTTGCGGGTGACGTCGCGCAGGGCGAGCGTGCCCGTGCGGCTGCGTGGTTCGCGCGCGGGCCGCCGGATCTCGCCGAACAGGTGAGGCCGGGTGACCGATTCGGCGACCGTCGCGAGCCCGTCGACCGGGCCGCTGTAGAGGACCCGCCCGCCGTGTGTGCCCGCCCCGGGCCCGATGTCGACGATCCAGTCGGCGCGCGCGACGATCCCGAGATCGTGTTCGACCACGAACACGCTGTTACCGGAGTCCTTCAGCCCGTCGAGCACGCGGATCAGGGCGACCGTGTCGGCCGGGTGCAGCCCGGCCGACGGCTCGTCGAGTACGTACACCACGCCGAACAGGCCCGAGTGCAGCTGGGTGCCCAGCCGCAGGCGCTGGAACTCCCCCGCCGACAGGGTCGGCGCGGCGCGGTCGACGCTGAGATAGCCGAGGCCCAGTTCGGTCAGGATGTCCAGGCGCACGGTCAGGTCCTGGGCGAGCACGCCGAGGGCGCCCGCGCCGGAGGCGAAGGGTCGCAACACTTCCGCGAGTTCCGCCAGCGGGAGATGGGCGAGTTCGGTGATGTCGCGGCCGGCGAAGGTCACCGCCAGCGCTTCGGGCTTGAGGCGTCTGCCGTGGCACAGCGGGCACGTGCGGGTGTCGAGGAACTGCGCCGCGCGGGCGCGCGCCGACTCGCTGCGGGATTCGGCGAAGGTGCGCAGCACCAGGGGCCGCGCGGCCGTGTAGGTGCCCTGGTAGGGCCGCTGGATCCGGCCCGCCTCCCGCTGCGGTTCGACGGTGACCGTCGGCTGTTCGTCGGTGAACAGGATCCAGGCGCGGGACCGCTCGGGGAGTTCCCGCCACGGACGGTCGATGTCGTAGCCGAGGGTCGCCAGGATGTCGCGCAGGTTCTTGCCCTGCCACGCCCCAGGCCAGGACGCGATCGCGCCCTCCCGGATGCTGAGCGCGGGGTCGGGCACCATCGAGGCTTCCGACGCCTCGTGCACGACGCCCTGCCCGTGGCAGCGCGGGCACGCCCCCTCGACGGTGTTCGGGGAGAACGAGTCCGAGTACAGCATCGCGGCGCCTGCCGGATAGTGGCCCTCGCGCGACATCAGCATGCGCAGCGAGTTGGAGACCGCGGTGACGGTGCCGACGGTCGATCGGGACGAGGGCACCGAGCGGCGCTGCGACAGCGCGACCGAGGGCGGCATCCCGGTGACGACGTCGACGTCGGGCGCGTCGACCTGGTGCAGCAGGCGCCGCGCGTAGGGGGCGACCGATTCGAGGTAGCGGCGCTGGGATTCGGCGTAGAGGGTGCCGAAGGCCAGCGACGACTTGCCGGACCCGGAGACCCCGGTGAACGCGACCAGCGCGTCGCGCGGCACCGTCACCGCGACGTCGCGCAGGTTGTGGACCCGGGCACCGCGGACCCGCACCGACGAATCCACCGCGTCTCCTTCCGTTCCCGATCGGACCTGGCCACGCCCCTGTGACGCTACACCGGGCCACCGCCCCGACGCCGCAGGCGACGACCGGGATGGGGATCGCCTCCGGATATCCACGGCGAGCGTTTGCCGGAGATCCGGTTCGCCCGTGGGCAAACCCGGACGGCCGTGCACCGGCGGCGACAACACGCCCCTGACCGAGGCTGGACCCTCCGGTCACTCGTTCACCTCGTCGTCAGCAAACGTTGCCACATATTTGCGGTAGTTCAAGTTTTCACTTCGGCGACCGATCCGCGCCCTCCCCCGGCCCCGAACTTGTGACGGGTCGACGAGTCGCCCGACCCCTCCCCCTTGAATCCACTGTCAGGACGCCATGCCCCTCGATACCGAACCCCCGGTCGTCACGCACCCCGCGACCGAGGACGACACCGGCACGTCGCCGTCGACCGCGCCCCTGCTGTTGCTGTCCCTGTTGATGCTCGGCGTCGACGTCGTCGCGCTCATCCCCCTGGGCAGCTGGATGACCCGGTACGGGATCGTCCTGGTCAGCGGGCTCTACCTCGTGCACGTCCTGTTCTCCACCGCGCTCGCGTCCTGGACCGTCATCCGGCTGTCGATCCTGCCGATCGATCCCGGCCAGGACGAGTGACGGGTCGCGCTCGACCTCAGCGGCGCCACCCGCTGCGCGCCAGCCACCCCGGGAAGTCCAGCAGTTCGGGATGGGCCCGCCGGAGTTCGCCGATGTCGATGCCGAGGTCGGGTGCGGCGTCGAACTGTTCGAACATCTCCGCGACGTGCTCGTCGAAGGCCCGCACGGCCTGGATCGGGATCCGGTTGCTCCGCGCGGACCTGCCGGTCACCGCGCCGAAGGCCGCGGCGATCTGCGGCGGCGTGAGCCGGTCCCCCGCCAGGGACACCGTCGCGCCGCGGTAGTCGTCCGGCCGGGTGAAGGCGATCGCCGCGAAGGCGCCGATGTCGGTCACCGCGATCAGCGACAGCGGGATGTCCTCCCGCACCGCCAGATTCACGACCAAGGTGCCGTCGTCGTCGAGGGCGGGCCGGTTGAGCGTGTCGAAGTTGTCCATGAAGAACGCGGGCCGCAGCACGGTGGCCGGAACCCCGCTGTCGGCGAGGTATGCCTCGAGATGCTCCTTCACCTTGTAGTAGGTGACGTTCGTCCGGAGGCCGGCGCCGCGCAGCGAGCTGTAGACGAGATGGTCGACCCCGGCCGCGCGGGCGGCGTCGATCACCCGCTCGCCGCGCCGCTTCTCCGCGGCCAGCCCGGCCTCGGTGATGTGCACGCCTTCCATCATCGTCAGCATCAGGAATACTCCATGGGCACCGTCCAGCGCGGACTTCACCGCCGCCTCGTCGTCGAGGTCGCCGGTGACCAGCTCGGCGCCGGCCGCCGCCAGCCGCCGCGCGGCCACCGACTGCGGATCGCGGACGAAGGCACGGACCGGACACCCCCGCGCGAGCAGGTGAGCAACGGTCGCGCTCCCCTGCCGGCCGGTGGCGCCGATGACCAGAATCGGCGCGGATACGTTGCTGCTCATGGTATTTGCTCCCTGCTCGGCGGTGATGCGGTCCATCACCGGCACGTCCGACGCTACGTAGCCGGACCGAGCCGGTCCTGGTACGAATACTGCTACCCAGAACAGTGGTGTTCGCCGACAAGACGTGCTGAGAACCCTCGTCCGGCATCCGTGCCGCCACGACACGACCCAGGGGCCCCGATGACCGACCCATCCCGCGCGGAACTGGCCGAGTTCCTCAAAGTTCACCGGTCGCGGCTGCGGCCCGCCGACGTCGGGCTGCCCGGCGATCTCCTGCCGGGCCGCAGGCGCACCTCGGGACTCCGCCGCGAGGAGGTCGCCGAGCTCGCGGGGGTGAGCCTCACCTGGTACACCTGGCTCGAGCAGGGCCGCAGGATCGCGGCGAGTCCGCAGGTACTCGACGCGCTGGCGCGCGCGTTGCGCCTGGACGCGACACAGCACCGGCAGTTGCGGCGTCTGGCCGGGCTCGCGGACCCGCCGGGGCACGCGGACCTGCCCGAGCCGGCGCGCGTGCAGAGATTGGTGGACACCTTGCACCCCACCCCCGCCGTCGTGCACGACGCGTGCCTGGACTTCATCGCCTGGAACCGCGCGTTCGCCTGGGTCCGCACCGACCCCGCCGCCCTCGCCCCCGGCCGCCGGAACCTGCTGTGGTGGATGTTCACCGACGACCGCAACCGCGCCATGATGCGGGAGTGGGAGGCGGCCGCGCGGGCGATCCTCAGCCAGTTCCGGGTGCTCCTCGGCAACCGGCCGGGCGATCCGCGCCTGACCCGGCTGGCGGACGAATTGGGCGCCGCCAGCCCGGAATTCCGCGCCTGGTGGTCGGAGTATCCGGTCCGGGATTTCCGGCCGGCCGTCATCGGCATCGATCACCCGACGGCCGGCCGGATCGACCTCGAGCTGTTCCAGCTGCGGCTGGTCGAGCACCCGGACCTGCTTCTCGTCGTCCAGCGACCGGCGGGCGACGAGGATCTCGAACGCATCCGCGCCCACCTGCCCGAGGGCGACGGGTGAATCAGGACTCGCGCGGACGCAGGACGACGACCGGGATCTCGCGGTCCGTCCAGGACTGGTAGGTGTCGAAATCGGCGTAGAGGTCGACCAGGAGCGGCCAGAGCCGGGCGCGCTGGGCGGGGTCGGCGACCTCCGCGCGCACGGCCCGGCGGTTCCGGCCGACCTGGATGTGGGTGTCGGGCGCGGCGCGCAGATTGCCGTACCACTGGGGGTGTTTCGGCAGGCCGCCCTGGGACGCGACGATCACGACGTCCGCGCCGTCCTCGAGGTACAGCAGCGGGGTCGTGTAGGCGGCTCCGGACTTGCGGCCGCGGTGTTCGAGCAGCAGCGTCGGCACGGGCTTGCGCCAGCCGGCCCCGATCCGCCACGTGCCGCCGACCCGGCCGCCGGTCAGGCGGTAGAGGCGGACGTGGGCTCGGCCCGCGTATTTGAAGAGCTTCGGCAGCAGGGGTGAATCGAGCTGGGCGGGCCGGGGTGGCTGGGTCATCGGTGTTCCTCGTCTGCGGGCGACGCCCTCGGTCTTCCCGGGGTGCCGGGTCCGGTCGGGCATCGAGGGCTGTCTTTCGCGCGCTCCGATCCAGACCATACAGATGTGCAACACTGTATGGTCTGTATTGCGAGAACCCGTTGACCGTCCACGACGGAACGGGGCCGTCTCCGAGGGAGGACCGATGCGCAGGCACGGGTGGTCGGGCACGGTTCCCGCGACCGACAGCGAGGCCGTCGAGCGCATACTGGCGGCGACCCGGGCCGTCGTCGAACGCTCCGGCGCCGCGTGCAGCATGGCCGAGATCGCCCGGGAGCTCGGCGTCACCCGCCAGACCGTCTATCGCTACTTCCCCAACGCCGACGCGCTCCTCGCGGCCACCGCGCTGGCCGAGACCGGGCGATTCCTCGATGCTCTGGCAGAGCACCTCGGCGCGATCACCGATCCGGCCGAGGCGGTGGTCGAGGGCATCGCCCACGCTCTCGAGACCCTCCCCGACGACCGGCATCTCGGTCCGCTGCTGACGCCCGGCCGGGGCAGCGCGCTGTCCGCGGGGATGACCTCCGACGCGGCGCTGGTTCTCGGGCGCGGCATCCTGGAACGCACCGCCGTCGACTGGGCGGCCGCGGGCATCACCGGCGGCCGGCTCGACGACCTGGTCGAGCACATGCTGCGGATGGTCGGGTCGTTCGTCCTCGACCCCGGCAGGACGGCGCGCGACGGCGCGGCGGTGCGGGAATATCTGCGGACCTGGGTCGCGCCGGCCGTCCGCGCACTCGGTACGAGCGATTCCCTCGTTTCCGCAGACACCGGGCCGCGCGCGATATTCGACAATTCCGCGCCGAATGCGCCGGAATCGGCCTCCGGCCCGCGTTGAGCCGCAACCGCGCAGGTGGCACCGGGTGGCCTGAACTTCCATTCCCCTGCGGGAAAGGGCCTCGCGCACGCCTTCGCACGGATTCCCGGCCCACGGACGGCGCCATCATCGCCGTGTCACCCCGAATTCCGGATGCTTCTGTTTGGATGTGAAGAAGGGGTGTTCAGGAGGTGACCGATGCTGCCCGCACGACGATTCGCCGCGGAATGGGCGACCCGTCTGGCCGAGGTGACCACGACCCCGCCCCCACCCGCCCGGCTCGCCGACGCGCTGGAGCATCTGCTGGGCACCCTGCTCACCGCGCTGACGAATCCGGCCTGGGATCCGGCCGCCGCCGAGAACCTCGGTAGCGCGGTAGCCGGGCTCGGTTTCCACACGCCCGAGGCGGTCGAGGTCTCGCTGCCGACCCTGCGCGCGATATGCGCCGAGGCGGGCGCGGCGCCGGACGTGCTGACCTGCGTCGCCTCCCGCTTCGGATTCGGGATCGGGCGGGCGAGCGCCTCCGCGCCGCTGCCACCCCCGGCGGCCGACGGGTTCGAGGTCGCGTTCCGGCACGCCTCGGTGGCCATCTCCATCGGCGACGCGCAGGGCCGCATCATCGACGCCAACCCCGCCTTCGAACGACTCATGGGCCGCCCGCTCGAGCAGCTGCGCGGCCTGGACGGTTTCGAGCTGGCCGAGGACGCCGCCGACGTGGAACGCCGCCGGATCTTCGAGCACCTGGCGGCCACCGATTCGGGCACGGTGCGCTTCGAAGGCCCACAGCCGCATCCCGACGGCGGGTCGAGCTGGGTGGCGTGGACGGTGACCCAGTGCCTGTCGAACAACGGCGAGCGGACCTATCTACTCGGCTTCGGCCAGGACCTGACCGAGCAGCACGCCGTCACCGAACGGCTGCGCTGGCAGGCGCACCACGACCCGCTGACCGGACTCGCCAACCGCCGCCGCCTGCACGCCGACCTGCACACGCTGGTCACCGCGGCCGAGCCGGGACAGCGAGTCGCCGTCCTCGCCCTCGACGTCGACGACTTCAAGGCCATCAACGACACCCACGGCCACACCGCCGGGGACCGGATTCTCGCCGAGCTGGCCGCCCGGCTGCGCAGGGTCCTCGACGGCGAGGAGACGCTGCTGGCCCGCATCGGCGGCGACGAGTTCATCGTCGTCCTCCCGCCGACGGCCATCGACACGGCCCGCGCGACGGTCGGCCTGCTGCGCGAGGCCGTCGTCGAACCCTTCGGTGCCGTCGACCGGCCGATCTCCATCACGATCAGCATCGGCGCCACCGTCACGCCCCTGGCGGGCACGAGCGTTCCGGAACTGCTGGCCGACGCCGACGAATGCCTGTACCGCGCCAAGGCTCTGGGCAAGAACCACTGGGCGCTGCGCACCGAGGGCGGCGCGCTCGTCCTCGACGGGGACTGATCCGCCCGAAGGTCGCAGTCACCCCGACTCCAGGGAAACTCCGTACTCGGTGGCGTCTCACCGGTCCGGCGCGCGATACACCGACACATGGGAGGCCGAGTCGGCCGTGAACGGTGCCCGTGACCAGTCGGCGTAGCGGGCACACGGGGTGAGACCGGCCAGCCGGGCCATCAGATCCAGTTCGGCGGGCCAGACATAACGGTGGGTGCTGCGGGCGAGGGTGGTCGTTCCGCGGGCATCGGTGCGGACGTGGTGGGAGACGACCAGTTGGTCGACCACGTCGTAGGTGTCGAGGCCGAGATGGTCGGCGTCGGCGCGCCACACCACGGCTTCGCGGCCGGGCGGCAGGGCACGCAGGTCGGGCACCCAGAGCTCGACGACGAAGTGGCCGCCGGGGGCGAGATGCCGTGCCGCGTTGCGGAAGCAGGCGATCTGCGCGTCCTGAGTGAGCACGTTGGAGATGGTGTTGTAGACGAGGTAGACCAGGGTGAACGTCCCCTGGACGCGGATCTCGGTCATATCACCCAGAACGACCGGCACGGTGAGTTCGTCGGCCTTGTCGCGCAACCGATCGACCATGGCGGGCGCCAGCTCGATGCCGGTCACCGGCACGCCGCGCCCGGCCAACGGGATCGCGACTCGGCCGGTGCCCACCGCGAATTCGAGTGCGCGGCCGGCACCCGCCAGCTCGGCGAGGAAATCGGTCGTGGCATCCAGCAGATCGGGCGCGAACATCCCCGTGCCCGGGGTGTCGTACACGCGTGCGGCCTCGGCTCCCCAGGTCTCGTCCATACACGCCATGCTGGTGGTGACGGAACTCGTCGACAACCGAATTGTCGCAGCGCGGTTCCGGTCACATCATCATGGGCATCCCCGGGAACATCTGGTTCCACCAGTTGCGCACCATGGCCATGATCTGTTCGCAGGTCATCATCGCCGCTCATCTCCTCGACAGCTCGGCCCCGACCCACCGACCGGATACCCGGCCGCGACGCGCCGAACCACGACGCGCCGGACCGGTGGGATCGCCGCCCAGGGCGGGTCACGGCCTTAGCCTGGCGGGCATGGCGACGATCGGGACCGTCTTTCTGACCGACAACGCGCGGGGCGGGATGCCCGAGGAGATCGCGGGCGTGGTGATCTCCTCGGCGGGGATCCGGTTCGCCGATCTGACCTTCGCCGACATCGGCGGGGCCAGCCTCGCCGTCATCGAGGCGCTCTCCGCCACGACGGAGGAGACGGTGAAGCTGAAGATCCCGACGAGTTCGATCGCGGTAATCCACTACCGGTGACGGGCCTCATTTGGCGTCCCCGTAGGAGCCGACGACCGCGGTCGTGAACGGGAAGCGCACCGGCGTCGACCCGAAGGCGATGCGTCCCGCCTCCTCGGCGGCGGTGGCGATCGCGTCCACCACGGTCGCGGCCTCGTCCGCGGGGCAGTGCACGATCACTTCGTCGTGCTGGAAGAACACCAGTTCGGCGCGCAGCCCCGCCCGCGCGATCGCGTGCCGCACGCCCGCCAGCATCAGCAGCGCCCAGTCCGCCGCGCTGCCCTGGACCACGAAGTTGCGGGTGAAACGGCCGCGGGCGCGGGCCGCCGGGGTGCCCGCGAAGCCGGCGATGTCCCCGGCGGGGCCGGCGTCGGCGCCGGGGACCGGCGGGCAGGTGCGGCCGAGCCAGGTGCGCACGAGACGGCCCTCCTCGCCGGCGTGCGCGGCGTCGTCGACGTAGGCGACCGCGGCGGGATAGCGGCGGCGCAGCGCGGCCATGTGGGTGAGCGCGTCGCCGGAGGTCTGGCCGTAGATCGCGCCGAGCAGGGCGAGCTTGGCCTGGGCGCGGTCGCCGCCGAAACCGCGGGCCGCCAGGTCGGCATAGAGGTCGTTGCCTCTACCCGCGACCTCCATCAGGCCCGGGTCGCGGGAGATCGCGGCCAGGATCCGCGGCTCCATCTGAGCGGCGTCGGCCACGACCAGCGACCACCCGGGATCGGCGCAGACCGCGCGGCGGATGAGCTTCGGGATCTGCAGGGCGCCACCGCCGTTGGTGGTCCAGCGCCCGGAGACCGTTCCGCCGGGCAGGTATTCGGGGCGGAAGCGGCCGCCGTGCACCCACTGGTCGAGCCAGGACCAGCCGTGCGCGGTGTGCACGCGGTAGAGCGACTTGTAGGCCAGCAGCGGCGCCACCGCCGGGTGATCGACGCGCGCCAGTTCCCAGCGCCGCGTGGACGTGAGCGCGACACCGGCCCGGGCGAACGCCTTGACGATGTCCTGGGGCAGGTCGGGCCGCACGCGCGTCCCGAAGGCGCGCGACACCTCCTCGGCCAGCTCCGCCATGCGGCGCGGCTCGGCGCCGCCCGGGAAGCGCTCGCCCAGCATGTCGTCGAGGAGGGCACGGTGGATGTCGGTCCGCCACGGGATCCCGAACCGGTGCATCTCGGCGGCGACCAGCATGCCCGCCGATTCCGCGGCCAGCAGCAGCCGCATCCGGTCGGGGTGCCGGGTCCGCGCGGTCCGGTCCACCTGCCCGGCGTAGACCGCGAGCAGCGCGTCGAACTCGTCCGTCCCGGGCGGGAGGGGCACGGGGCCGGATTCGAAGAGCGAGGGCTGGGTCTCGGCGGCACGCGGCGGCGGGTCCGGCGGCACGGGCAGCCCGTGCAGGCGTGCCCACGCCGCGGCCAGCGAACACGGCTGCCCGGACTGCCCCTCCTCGTGACCGATGAGCAGCGCCTCGGCGGCCTCGACGTCGTAGCATCGCTCCACCCGGACGCCCGCCGCGAGCAGGGTGCGGTAGATGCCCGCGGTGGAGCGCCAGACCCAGCGCTGCACGTGCGGCCGCGACCGGATCGCCTCGGCCGGCGAGGGCGCGTCGACGACGGGGCCCGCCGGCCGCCCGTCGGGACCGAGCGGGCAGAGGCGGGCGCCGCCGTCACCGGTCTCGGTCACCGCCCATCGCATGGGCGGAAGTCTGTCACCGGGGTCCGACAGGCGGGCGCGGGCGCGCCTCAGACGAGGCGACCTCCCCCGTCGACGTGCAGGGTCGTGCCGGTGAGGTACGGGTTGGTCAGGGCCAGCATCGCGGCCGAGGCGATGTCGTCGGGTGTGCCGACGCGCCGGGCCGGGTTCCGCGCTGCGGTCGCGGGGAACAGCTGCCCGCGCGCCTCCGCGCTCCACGCGCCGGAGTCGACGATGCCCGGCGAGACCGCGTTCACCCGGACGGGCGCGAGTTCGACCGCGAGCGCCTCGGCCAGGGTGGCGGCCGCGGCGTTGGTGGCGGCCATGATCGTCCGTCCGGGCACGGGACGCCAGGCGGCGACGCCGGAGAACAGCAGCATCGCGCCCCCGGGCCGGAACCGGCCGGCGAAGTGCTTGGCGAGCAGCGCCGGGCCGATGACCTTGGCGTCGAAGGCGCGATGGACGGCCGCGCGGTCCAGTTCGGTGACGGGCCCATTGGCGGGATCGGCCGCCACGGTGACGAGGTAGTCGAGCTCGCCGACGCGTTCGGCCAGGGCGGCGAGGGTCGTCTCGTCGGCGAGGTCCACCTCCGGCCTGCCGACCGTATCCACCCGCATCTCGTGCTGTTCGGCGAGCGTGGCCAGCGCGCGGCCGATTCCGGACCCGGCGCCGACGATGATCATCTTCTTCTGTTCCCGTTGTGTTGTCATGCCGCTGTCAGCGTCGTGGCCTCCGTTGGTAATCCCCTCGCGTCATGAATGTTTTCGTGCTCTGACATAGAATTCCCGAATGCCGACGTTGCGCGCTCTCGAATGTCTGGTCGCGGTGCTGGACACCGGGTCCGTCACCGAGGGAGCGGCCGCGCTGCACATGTCGCAGCCCGCGCTGTCGCATCAGCTGGCCGCGCTCGAGCGGGAGATCGGCGCGCCGGTGGTGGAACGGCTGCCGCGGGGCGTGCGGGCCACGGTGGTCGGCCGGGCGATCGCCGAGGACGCCCGCACGGCGCTGGCCGCCGCCGATCGGGTGGTCGGCCGCGGACGCGCGGTCGCCCGGGGCGGCGGCGGGGAACTGCGGCTCGCCTGCGCGGAGAGCCTCACCGCGCCCCTGCTCGCCCCCGTACTGCGGGAACATCTGCGTCGCGTGCCGCTGCTGCGGGTCTCACTCACCGAGGCCGCCAGCGCGGACCGCCTGGCCGAACTGGTGGACTCCGGCGTAGCCGACCTCGCCGTCGGTCCGCGCCCGACCCGCTGGCCCGGCAGGAGCGACACGGTCGGCGCGGAGGAGATCCGGGCGGTCGTACCCGACCGGCACCCGCTGGTCGACCGGGCAGATCTGTCCTTCGCGGACCTGGCCGACCACCCCGTCGTGCACTACCACCGCGACAACGGGCTGGCAGGCTGGCTCGACGCCGAAGCCGCCCGGCACGACGTGGCGCTCCGCCCCGTCGTGCGGACACGCCAGGCGACCACGGCGGCCCGCCTCGCCGAGGCGGGGCTGGGCGTCGCGGTCGTCCCGGCGACCGCCCTCGATCCGGCATTCGACTCGAAACCGTTGCGGCCCCGCCTGTTCCGCGATCTGGTCTGCCTGTTCGGCGCCACCGGCGATCCGGTCGTGCGCGACTTCGCCGACGCGGTGATCGGCCGCGGCGTCCCGGGCGGGCGGTGAGCGGCGGCCCGGGCCGGGAATCCCGGGTCAGCGGCCGCGGTTGCCTTCCGTGTGACCACCCAGGCCCCCACGCTGCACCCGTTCGTCGCCGGCCGCTTCAGCCCCGCCCGCTTCCGGCGCGATCACGTGATCGCGCCGGCGGAGATCGTCAGCCTGATCGAGGCGGCGCGCCGGGCGCCCTCGGCGGGCAACTCGCAACCGTGGGCCTTCGTGGCCGGCGCGCGGGACGACGCGGTGCACCGGCGGATGGTGCGCCACCTGGCCCGCAGCTCGGGCGCGTGGGCGCCCGACGCGAGCCTGCTGGTGGCGAACCTGGTGCAGCGGCGCGTCGAGGATGGCGATTTCGCGTATTCCGAGTTCGCCGACTACGACCTCGGGCAGGCCGTCGCGCACCTGACGGTGCAGGCCCACGACCTCGGCCTGCAGGTCCATCAGTTCCGCGCCTTCGATCGGGACGGCCTGCACCGCGAGTTCGCCGTGCCGGGCCACTGGGAGATCGCCACCCTGGCCGCCGTCGGGCTGCCCGCCCACGCGCCCGGCGAGGTGAGCGGGGCGAGCACGAGCCGTGACCGGCGCCCCCTGGACGAGGTCCTGTGGACCGTCGCCGACGCCCCTGCGCCCGGAAACCGCTGAGCGCGAACAGGATCGCGTACCTGATCAGCGCGGAGCGACCAGACGCGCCGCGATGGCGCGGGCGGCGTCGACGCGGGCCCCGTCGCCGAGCTGACGCGCGACGTTGGCCGCGCTGACCACCGCGTTCAGCTCGAAGACCAGCTGCGCGGGGTCGACGCCGTCGAACTCGCCCAGTTCCTGCGCCTTGACGATCTCGGCGGTGAGCAAGGCCAGCCACGCGTCGTGATCGGCCACCACGGCGTCGCGGACCGCGCCGTGCTTGCTGCTGAACTCCACGAGGGTCGCGACCCGGAAACACCCGCCGGGGAACGGGGGGTCCTCGATATGGGCGAACCAGCGTTCGACCAGGGCCCGGATGCGGTCGCCCCCGCGCGGTTCGCGCAGGCTCGGGGCGATCACCCGTTCGATGAACACCTCGCGGGCGGTCTGCACCGCCGCCAGCTGGAGCGCCTCCTTGGTGCCGAAGAGCGTGACGATGCCGCTCTTGCTGATCCCGAGGTCGGTCGCCAGCATGCCGATGCTGATGCCGTCGAGCCCCTCGACGGAGGCGAGTTCGGCGGCGCGCCGGGCGATGGTCGCCCTGGCACGCGCGCCCTTGGCCAGTCGCTGGTCACCGGGCTCGGTCAGCTGGGTCATGGAGACCATTCTCCCACCACCCCTTGTCGAAGTGAACGATCGGTCGTACGTTTATGTACGACCGATCGTACGTTCTTTTTCTTCCCCGAGGGTTTCCCATGACCGACCTCTCCGCCCGCCCCGAAGATCCGCCCGGCACCACCACAGGCGCCGCGGGCCGCACCCTGGCCATCGCCTCGGGCGCGGCGTTCATCGCCTTCCTCGACCTGTCCGTGGTCAACATCGCCTTCCCGACCATCGCCGCCGCCTACCCCGGCACCGCCACCGGCACCCTGACCTGGATCGTCAGCGGCTATGCGATCGCCTTCGCCGCCCTGCTCACCCCGGCCGGACGGCTCGCCGACGTCGTGGGCCGCAAGCAGTTGTTCGCGCTGGCCCTGGCCGGTTTCGCGGCGACCTCGCTGCTGTGCGGACTGGCGCCGGGCGCGGGCTGGCTGATCGCCGGGCGCGTCCTGCAGGGCATGACCGCCGCTTTCATGGTCCCCGCCGCCCTCGGCCTGGTCCTCGCGGCCACGCCCCGCGAGAAGATCGGTGCGGCCATGGGCGCATGGACGGCCGCGGGCGGCTTCGCCGCCGTGATCGGGCCCGCGATCGGCGGCGCGCTGGTGGAGACGCTGGGCTGGCGCTCGGTGTTCCTGGTCAACGTGCCGGTGGCGATCGCGCTCATCGTGCCCGGCCTGCGCCTGCCCGCCACCGACGACCCACGGCGGGCGACCGCCCTGCCCGATCCGCTGGGCATCCTCGCCGTCGCGGTGGGTCTCGGCGCCGTGGTCGCCGCGGTCACCGAGGGCCAGAGCTGGGGCTGGACGGCGCCGGGCACCCTGCTCGCGCTGGGCGGCGGCGGCGCGCTCGTCGGCTTCGCGCTGGCGCGGTCGCGTCGCCATCCCGCGCCCGCGGTGGCCGTATCACTCTGGCGCGACCGCGGATTCGCCCTCGCCAACGCCGGGTCGTTCCTGTTCGGGGCGAGCATGTTCGCCTGGCTGCTGGCCGGGCCGCTGTTCCTCGACACCGTGTGGGGATATTCGGTCCTCGGTTCGGCGGCCGCGCTCACGGTGGGGGCCGCGGCGTCCATGGTGACCGCGGTGCTCGTCGGCCGGATCACCACAGCCGGTGCCCAGCGCCGGGTCGGTGTTCTCGGCGCGCTGATGTACACCGCGTCGCTGGCTTGGATGAGCACCGGCGCGTTCGGGCCCGACCCCGCGCTGTGGTCGGCGTGGGTGCCCGCCGGCCTGCTCGGCGGCGGCGGCATCGGCATCGTGGTCACCGTTTTCGGCACGGCGGCGGCGAGTTCGGTGCCGCCACGCCAGTTCGCGGCCGGCGTCGGAATGACGACGACCGCCCGACAGGTGGGCGGCGCGCTCGGCGTCGCGATCCTGGCCGCGGTCTTCACCGCCGTGCCCGACGACCCGATCCACGCCTTCCACCTCGTGTTCGCGGTGGGCGCGGCGGTCGGCCTCGCGGTCGCCGTCCTGCTCGCCCTTCCCCTCCCGGCCACCACCGTCCGCCCTCGCGAGGAGTGACGAGATGTGTTTCCCCACACCACTTTCCGCGTTGTTCACCGAGGCGGACGATCCGCTGCTGCTGCCCCGCGAGCAGGCCGTCGCCCTGCTCGCCGACGCCCCGTGGCGCCGCTTCGCGGTCCTGGGCGATTCGATCGCGGCGGGCACCGGCGACCCGAGTCCGGGCTACGCCGCCACCGGCTGGGCGGACCGCGTCGCCGCGACGCTCTCGGCAACGAGCCCCGCCACGGAGTACCGCAACGTGGCCCGTGTCGGCGCGACCAGCACCCAGGTCAGGACGCACCAGCTGCCCGGCATCCTGGATTTCGCCCCGGACCTGGTGCATGTCGGCTGCGGCGGCAACGACCTGTTCGAGGCGGGGGGCGACCCGGACCGCCTGCGCGACAACCTGTCCGCGATGTTCACGGCGCTGGCCGCGACCGGCGCGCAGCTCATGACCTTCACCGTCGCCGACGTGTGGGAGGTCGAGCGCATGGCGCCGATGCGGCCGATGCGCGAGCGCATGGCCACCATGAACGAGGTCATCCGCGCCGTCGCCGCCGAGTACGACGCCGTGCTCACCGAGTTCTGGGACCACCCGGTCCGCACCCGGCCGACACTGATGAGCGCCGACCTCATCCACTTCACCACCAGCGGCCACGCGGTGGTCGCCACGGAGGTGATCCGCTCCCTCGGCAGGCGGCTCGGCCGCGGCTGAGTGCCCGGCGACCGATCACGAGCACGGCTCGTGGTCGGTCCGCCCGGACCGGGTCAGCCCGGGATCAGATCCGCGCTGCGCCGCAGACCGACGGGGCTCGGATCGGCGTGGCCCGGCGTCACCTCCATGACCGCCTCGGCCACGGCGAGCCGCGCGCCCAGCCGGGGCGGGCAGCGCAGCCCCGCGTCCCGCTCCAGCAGCAGCCGCACCGCCGCCCAGGGCAGATTCACCCCGGCGAAGGCGGTGTGGAACAGTCCGGCGGAGGGTCGCGGGTTGGCCTCGAGCAGCACGGGTTGCCCACCGCGATACCGCAATTGGACGTTGGTCAGGTAGGCCAGCTCGAAATGCCCGACCAGCCGGCGCGCGATGTCGACCACGCCCGGGTCGTCGAGCAGGGTCCGGAAGCGGCCCTGTTTGGCGCGCGGGATGCCGACCAGCAGGTCGCCGCCGGGCGCCGAGAGGCAGTCGATGCTGATCTCGGGGTCGTCGAGGAACGGCATGACGAGCAACGGCGGCACCGCCTCGCCCTCGTCCGCCGCCCGCCGCAGGGCGCCCGCGACGGCCTCCACCGAGGCGACCGGCCGCGGCGCCACCCGCAGGCTCGCGAGGGTGAACGGCCGGTCGTCGAGGATGCGGAACCCGAAGGCCGAGTACTCCCCGCTCGGCTTGATACACAGCGTCTCCCCGCCGGACGAGAGTTCCGCGACCGCCGCGTGGAACCCCTCGGCGTCGGTGACCTCCCGCCACGGCGGCACCGGAATCCCTGCCGCACCGGCGATCTCGTAGGTGCGCACCTTGCTCGTCAGCGCCGTCACCGCCGCGAGCGGCGAGCACATGAGACTCGTCCCGATCGCGGCGAAGTCCGCGGCGCGGCCCGCGAGGGCGGCCAGGCGCCGGGGCGGGATGAGGACGTCGATCCGGTGCGTGCGGCAGAAGTCGAGCGCGAACCGCGCGTACTCCTCGTCGCCCGCGTAGCGCGGTTCGACCGCCGCCACGTCGCACACCGACAGGGCGGCCGCGCCGGGGTCCACGTTGCTGGCGAACACGACGACGTCGACCCCGTCGGGATTCTCGCGTAGCAACCGCATGACCTGGACAGTTGCCGCGCCCGCACTGCTGAGCCAAACCCGAAGCGTTATGGCAACCGCTCCCTTCCTGTTCCCGTAGAGACCCGGACCTTATCCCGGTTCGGTGTCGCGCACATGTCGAGCGTGAGTCCGCACGTCACCCGCCCGCGCAGCGCGCGAGCGAGGCCCTGCTACAGTCTCGATCCGCGGATCTTGCCGACGCAGCGTCGGCAAAATGTCCGCAGGAAGGTGGAGGCACCGGCGATGAGCGATTTCCCCGGAGTCGACGGGTTTCTCGGCACGAGGGCCTCGTGGGCGATGGACACCATGGTGCTGGTGATGGCGGCGGTGGTCGCCGTGCTGGCCTGGAGTGTCTACACGGCCAGAGCGCGGCGGCGGTTCGGTCTGCATCGTCGCGTCCAGATCGCGCTGGCGCTCGGCCTGCTCGCGGCGGTGGTGCTGTTCGAGCTGGACGTGCGCCTCAACGGCTGGCAGGAGCGGGCCGCGGGCGTGGCGGGCGGTACCGCGTCGGCGGTGGTGTGGTGCGCGCTCGCCGTGCACCTGGGGTGCGCCGTCTTCTCGGTGCTGCTGTGGCCGGTGGTGATCGTGCGGGCGGCGCGCGGCTTCGGCTCGCCGCCGGCACCGGGCGCGCACAGCGCCTGGCACCGCCGCTGGGCACCGATCGCCGCGATCGGCATGACGCTGACGGCGGTGACCAGCTGGGTGTTCTACGGCCTGGCGTTCGTGGCCTGAACCGCCGCGTGCCCGCGCCGCGCGGCGCGCAGCCGCTGCCCGAGATAGGGGCCGAGGAGTTCCTCGACCCGGGCGCGGACCGCGGCCGGGTCGGCGCCGGACTCGACCATGCCCGCCGCGGCGTGCACGACGGCGTTGACCAGCCCGGCGGTCGCCTCCGGATCCGGCGCGCCGAGTTCCTCGAGCGCGGCGACCAGCGGCGTCTCCAGCCGTTGGTGCAGGTCCCTCGCCCGCTCGGCGAGCGCCTCGCCCGGCAGGACCGTCGCCAGCGCGCGGGCGACGGCGTGCTCACCCTCCTCGACGAGGTCGATGTTGGCCGCCGCGTAGGCCAGGACGCGGGCGGCGGGGTCGCGGGCGGCGCCCATGCGCTGCGCGGTCCGCGCCGACCAGCGCGGGAACGCGTCCTCGAAGACGGCCAGCAGCAGGTCGTCGCGGGAGCGGAAGTACTGGTAGGCGCTCGGCCGGGCCAGGCCGGTCCGCGCGGCGATCTCGGTGAGCGTCGGGATCTGCCCGGTGGCCAGCACGGCACGGGCGGCGTCGAGCAGCGCGCGACGCTGCGCCGCGTGGTGCTCGGCGACGGTGGCGGCCGCGATCTTGGGCACCCGGCCTCCTCCCCACTGCGCACTGCTCCGACCCCGACAGTCTCCCATTCCGGGCGGGATCACGGCACCGGCGCCCCGGCGGGCCGAGAGCACGAGCCCCACGGCACCGTCCGCCGCGGCCGGGCACGGCCGTGGGCCGGTCACCCGGAGGTGACCGGCCCACGCTCAGCGGACGGACCGGACTCGCTCAGGAGCGGTCGCGGCGATCGTCCTGTATCCCTTCGGTTTCCACGCGCTCCTTGCGGACGGTGTCGGTGACGGTCTGCTCATCGGCGACCTCGTCGACGGCGAGCCGGACCCGTTCGACCGGGACCGATTCCTTGTCGACGGTGACGCGGTCGGCGTGCAGGGTCACCTCGCGCTCCTCCTCGCCGATGCGGGGCGCCGTCCCGGTGTCGTCCGCGCGGATGGGTTCGCGCTCCACGCGGACCTCCTCGTGGGTGGTCGGCACCCGGATCGACTGCTCCTCCTCCACGACGTACTTGCGGAGACGGGCGGTCCCGGCTTCCTCGCTCTCGGTCCCGACCCGCAGCTGCTCCTCGGAGCGGACCACCGAGGCGTCGTCGCGGTTGCCGTAGGTCAGCGGCTCGTCCTCGCCGGGCCGGATGTCCTGTCGCCCAGCGGTATTGCGGCCGGGCTGACGCGGCGCGAGGTGGTAGTGCGCGAGCAGCTCCTGTTCGGACCGGGCGCTGATGCCGCGGTCGTCGTCGCGGTGCGGCGCCGACTCGACCTGTTTCTTGTCCACCCGCACCTGCAGGACGTCGCGGTCGGCGTCGTGGGAGGCGCCGGCCAACGGCACCAGCGAGTCGGACTTGAACAGCCCGGTGGACACCGCCGCCCAGGTCGCCTCGCCGGTGTCGTTGTCGATGTAGATCTGCTTGACCTTGCCGATCTTCTCCGCGCGCGCGTCGTAGGCGGTCGCGCCGATCAGCGCGTCCAGTGTGGTCTTGCTCATGATCCCTCCTACCTGTCGTCGGCGGCGGCACGCGGAAACACTGTGCCGTCACCGGGGGTTGTCGTGATCAGTAGCGGTGCTCGTTCGGCTCGACGGCCGATGCCCGGCTACATGTCGGCAACTACCCGGGTGCCGCGGGGGCAAACACCCCCGGCGCCGATCGTCAGGAGATCGGCTCAGTCGCGCAGGGTCTCCCCGGGAGGGCGGCCGTAATGACGCCGGTAGGCGGTGGCGAAGCGGCCGGGATGGGTGAAACCCCACCGGTGGGCGATCGCCGAGACGGTCTGCCCGTCGCCGGGTTCGGCGGCGCGGAGCTGCTCGTGGGCGGCGGCCAGGCGGGCCCGCTGGAGGTATTCGCGCGGCGTGGTGCCCAGGTGCCTGCGGAAGGCCAGCTGTAGCGCGCGGGGCGTCACGAAAGCCGCCGCGGCGATGTCGGTGACGGCGATCGGCTCGCCCAGGTGGGACTCGAGGAAGGCGACGGCGCGGCGGACGGTCTCGGGATGCGCGTCGTTGCGATCGATCCAGTTCGGCTCGCGGCGCGCGTCGGTCGGCATCGTGGCGAGCACGGTCGCGGCCAGGTAGTCCGTGGCGGTCGCGGCGGTCAGGGGACACGCCGCGGCCTCGGGATCGGCGGCGATCTGCTGGAGGTGCCCGATGACGTGGCGCAGGCGCTGCCCGGCGGCCGGGGAGAGCGGCCGGTGCCCGCTCAACCGCACGGGCCCGCCACCGGCACTCGCCGCCACGCGGTCCAGGATCTCGGGCTCGAACATGATGATGTCGTAGCGGCTGGTGCGGATCGTGCCCGAGTACGGCAGGTCGTGCGGGGTGAGCAGCCCGGTCTGGCCCGGGGTGAACACGTCGGGTTCACCGTCGTGATAGTTCTCCTCGATCCGGCCGGAATGCACGTTCACCAGGCATACCCGACCGAGCGGGTCCGCATCGTAGGCCATGTCGAAGCCCAGATCGATCCGGTCGAAACTCACCGGTCCCAGATGCTCGCGGCGGATGCGGGTGCGGACCTCCCTCGGCCCGCTGTTGCCGATCTGCATACGCGTGTAGGCGCTGTTGAGGAATTCCTCGGTCGCGCCGAGGTCTCCGCTGTCGAACGCCAGGTTACGCACAGCACCCTCCTCTCGACGGCCCGACGTTCCCACGTTACCCGCCCGAATAGCGGAGCGGCGCCGACCGGGCGGAACGACGGCGACGGCGGCCGACAGTACGAAATGCGAAGTCCGGACGCCTCCGTCCGGACTTTTCGCGAAGAGCGGCACGCGAGCCGGGCCACCGAGTGGAGCGGGCACGCGGTCGCGTGCTGGAATGAACGCGCCGGTCGATCTTGAACAACCAGGACCCCGGCCGTGTCATCCGGCACGCCGGAGCTGTCGAATCGAGTCCGCCGTGACGAGCACCTCCGATGTACCCGCCGATGTGCTGCGGCGATTCGACGCCACGGTCGAGGCGGCCGGGCGAACCGTGGTCCTGCGCGCCTGCGGCGAGGTCGACGCCTATACGCTGCCGCACTGGCGGTCGCTGCTGGGCCGCGCCGCGGCCGCGACCGAGGACGGCGGCCACCTCGTCATCGACCTCGACGAGGTCTCGTTCCTGTCCGCGCGGTCCATCGCCGACCTGGCCGAACTCGCCACGGGCCTGGAGCGCCGCGCGATCACCCTGGCCCTGACCGAGGGCCGATCGGCCGCCACGACCCGCCGCATCCTCGACATCACCGGTCTCACCGAGCGGCTGTCCGTCCACCGGAACCTGCGCGCCGCACTGGCCGCCGGACACCGCGCGGGCGACCGGTGTTCAGCGGGACGTACGGCGTTGCTCGAAGACCACCTCGACGTCGTAGCCCCCGTCCGGGTCCGCGACCGGCGCCCCGCGCACCTCGAGCAGATCGGTGGTCGCCTTGATCACGTGCCAGGCGAAGCCGGACTCGTCTATCGGGTCGCGGACAGCTGAGCGGGAGCGGACGTGCACCCGCAGGCGATGGGCGTCGGCATCGAACTCGCACCGCAGATCGGTCCCGGGGATCGCGGCGCGCATGAGGCTCGTCGCGACCTCGTCCACGACCACCCGGATCTCGGCCGCACGGTCGAGCGACAGACCCGCGATGAGGCTCACGGTGTCGGTCAGCGACCGCATCATCATCAGCTGGCTGACCTCGGCGGTCACCTCCACCACCACCCGGGTCGTGCGGGCGCGCCGGGCCGCCATCGACCCAACAACCTCGTCGGCCATCGCCTGCCTCCCGTCACCCGTACCCGCCCGGACCCGCTCCACACCACGGAGCTACCCGCGTCGTCCGGCCGGAAACGATCACCGCCACCGACGCGCCCCGCGGTATCGGGCCGCCTTCCCACGTTCCCACACGTCGCGGCGCGCCACCGGGGTGCGCGGCGGGGACGGCGACGGGCACATTCCCGGCAAACGCCGTCCTGTGACCCGCCGCACGCCCGGCTACTTCCGCTCTGACCGTACCCGGCTCTCCCCCAACACCTTCCGCCCCGGTTTACCGGCCGGACGAGGGGGATACCCCGTAGTCAGTGAGGCCCACCACCGGAGACAACCCTCGAAGGCCAGGAGCTGATCCGATGTCACCGAACACCGCCACCACCCTCGGCGAGCAGGACTGGACATACGAGAACGTGGAAGGACTGTTCGCCCGCTGGTCACTGACCGATCCGGCAGGCGACGAGCACGCGGCTCTGCGCGCGCGGATCATCGAGATCTGCCTGCCGCTGGCAGAGCACATCGCCCAGCGCTACGCCGGGCGCGGGGAGACCTTCGACGACCTGGTGCAGACCGCCCGCCTCGGCCTGGTCGTCGCCGTCGACCGGTTCGACGTCACCCAGGGCGCCCCGTTCCTCAGCTTCGCCGTCCCCACCGTCATGGGCGAGGTGCGCCGCCACTTCCGCGACCGCACATGGGCCCTGCACGTGCCGCGCAGCGACAAGGAACTGCACGCCCGGATCCGGCCGGCCACCGAGGAGCTCACCCGCAGGCTGGACCGGTCCCCCACCGCCTACGAGCTGGCCGCCGAACTCGAGGTCGACGTCACCGACGTCACCCGGGCGCTCGCGGCCGCCGACGCCCACAGCACCCGCAGCATCGACACCCCGCTGCTCGGCGGCGGGGACGACAGCACGACCACGATCGCCGATTCGATCGGCGGTGAGGACCCGCGCTTCGAACTGGCCGAGCAGATCCTCACCGTCGCCCCGCTGCTCGAGCGCCTCACCGAGGAGGAGCGCAATCTGCTGATCTGGCGCTACTACGAGTCGCTGACCCAGTCCGACATCGCCGCGCGTCTCGGTGTCTCACAGATGAGCGTCTCGCGCAAGCTCACGCGGCTGCTCGGCCGGCTGCACGATCAGGCGCTCGACGAGCGCGGCGTCGCCTAGCGCCCGGCCGCGGCGAACTCCCGCACGATCGTCTCGCAGAAGGCGGGCAGGTCGTCGGGGTCGCGGCTCGACACCAGGCCGCGATCGGTGACGACCTCCTCGTCGACCACGTGACCGCCTGCGTTGCGGATGTCGGTGCGCACGCTCGGATACGAGGTCAGGGTGCGTCCGCGCACCACGTCGGCCTCCACCAGCGTCCAGGGCCCGTGGCAGATGACCCCGACCGGCCTACCCGATTCGACGAAGCCGCGCACGAAGGACACCGCCGCCGGGTCCTGACGCAGCTTGTCCGGATTGGTGGTGCCGCCGGGCAGCAGCAGCGCGTCGAAGTCCTCGGGGGCGCAGTCGCCGACGACCCGGTCGACCTCGAAGGTGTCACCCGCTTCCACGTCGTTGTTCATCGCCTGGATCTTCCCGGATCGCAGCGAGAGCAGCGTCGTCGTCGCGCCCGCGTCCTCCACCGCGGTGCGCGGCTGCACGAGTTCGACCTGTTCGACGCCGTCGGCGGCCAGGATGGCCACCCGGGTTCCCGCCAGTGACTGCTGGGCCATGATCGGCTCCTTTCGTAGCGCTTCGTCCGTTGCTCTCCCCCGCCCTCGGCCGGGTGCCCGCGACGGAGCGGGCGAAACAGGCGCCGCTCGCGCGGCCACCGGGGAATCCGCCGAATCCTGGGTATTGCTCCAGCGCATCGTCACCGACTTCGAGGAGCACACCATGACCACCCCGTCCGAGATCGCCGAGTTCGCGCGAGAGCACGGTCTGACCGTCGCGGTGGCCGAGTCGCTCACCGGCGGGAATCTCGCGGCGGCGCTCAGCGCGGCACCCGATTCGGCCGAGTGGTTCCGCGGCGGGGTCGTCGCGTACTCGGCGCAGGTCAAGCGGGAGGTGCTCGGCGTGCCGGATGTGCCGGTGGTCTCCGAGATCGCCGCGCGCGCCATGGCCGACGGCGTCCGGGCCCTGACCGGCGCCGACGTCGCCGTCGCGACCACCGGAGTGGGCGGACCCGGCGCGCAGGACGGGGAACCCGCGGGCTCGGTGTGGTGCGCCGTCTCCACCCCCGTGGCGGAGTGGGCGGTGCACAACGACTTCGCCGGCCCGCCGGAACAGGTGCTCGACCAGGCCATCTCCTGCGCCCTCGACCTGGCGTTCGCCGGCCTGCGGAAGCAACCCGCCGCCACGAGCTGACCGTCATCCCCTACGGAAGTCACACCGGCACAACACCTTTCCGCTGTTTCGCGCCCGGGGACCGGGGCATGCCGACAGGGAGACCGCCCGACGCGACCGCCGAGGAGATGCCCCGTGATCCGCACCCCGTCCCTGCCCCGTCCCGCCCGCGCCTGCCTGCTCGCCGCGCTCGCCGCCACGAGCCTGCTCGCCTGCGGCACGACCACCGACCCACAGGGCCCCGGCCGCGACCCCGGCCCCACCGAGGCCCCGATCATCGGGCCCGACGCCACCATCGCCCTCTGCGACATGCTGCGCGACGACGTCGGCACCTGGCAGACCCAGGACACCACGGCGGCCAAGGTCGGGTTCAACGGCACCGTGCACAGCTGGGCCCTGCGCCACGGCGCGGTCAACCTGGCGGTGGCGAACCATCGCGAGGTCATCGACACCGTCACCGCCGAGAAGTGCCCCGAGATCAGGGGCGAGGTCGTCGGCGCGCTCGGTACCGCCGATCTCGCCTCCGGCCTGGCCGGATACTGACCGGCACCGCCGGAAACGCCGCCCCGTCCACCACGGCGGCAGTACTGTTGCCCTACGCGCGACGCCGCTCCACCGCGACGCGCGACGCGGCCGACAGCGGCACGGTGTTCCGCGAACCTTCCCGTCCCCGTGCCGGAGCAGGCCGTGAACGTTCGCACTCCCCTCGTCGCCGCCCTCGCCGCGGCGCTCCTCCTCGCCGCGGCACCCGCCGCGCACGCCGGAACCGGCCTGCCGGGCAGCGTCGAGATCGCCTGCGCCGACACGGCTCTCACCCAGGACGCGCGCTGGTACCTGCCCGCCGGCGCGCCGCGGGCGCTGGTCTGGGTGCAGCACGGGTTCGCCCGCGCCTCCGGCAACGTCGCCGACCTGGCGGGCGCGCTGGCCGACCGCGGGTATCTGGTCTTCACCCCCGATCTGCCGTTCGTGAATCCGTCGGGGTGCACCCTGCAGAACCTGGGCGACAACACGGGCTTCCTCCACCAGGTCGCCGAACTCTTCGGCACGTCGGAGGCGCTGGCGGCGAGCCTGGCCGCGGCCGCGCACCGGGCCGGGCGCAGCGCGCCCCCGCTCCCGGCCGACCTGGTGTTCCTCGGTCACTCCGCGGGCGCCGAGGCCGTCGCCGTAGTGGCCGAGGACCTGCGCGTCACGAGCCCCGCGACCTGGGCGCGGCTGCGCGCGGTGATCCTGCTCGACCCGGTGAAGTCGTTCCTCGGCGACAACCTCGGCCGGGCGGTGGCCGGGATCGACACCACCGCCCTGCCGCTGCTCGAGGTGGCCGCCCCGCCCTCGCCGTGCAACTCCTTCGGCACCGGCACCGACGCCGTCCGTTCCGGCCTGCACCGGCCGTTCCTCGGTCTGCGCCTGCCCGAGGGCGCGCACACCGACGCCGAGGGGGCCAGCTCCGACGCGCTCGGGGAACTGCTGTGCGGCGTCCCCGCGGCCACCGCGGTCGCGACGGTGCGAACGCTGGCGCTCGGCTGGACCGACGACGCCGTCGACGGCTCCCGAACCCCCGCGCTCTACCCGGACGCCGCGGGGACCGTCGCCGCGGCACCGGGCGCCGAGGTGCTGCGCGGCGGCTGATCCGCGCCCGGCCCGCAGATCAGTTCCGCGAGCTGTTCGCGGTCGCCGACGTCGAGTTTGATGCAGGCCCGGTAGATGTGGCCCTCGACGGTGCGCACCGAGACGCAGAGCCGTTCGGCGATGGCCCGATTCGACAGGCCGCGGGCGATGAGCGCCGCGATCTCGCGCTCGCGCTCGGTGATCGGCAGGGGCCGGGCGGCGCCGAGCACCGCGGGGTTGTCGCGTCGTCGCACCGCGCGGCCAGCG
>NZ_BAGK01000091.1 GCF_000308795.1 Nocardia thailandica NBRC 100428
ACCCGGGTCCGCGGCGTGGCCCGTCCGGTGCGCGGCCATCCGGTCGGTCACGGTAGCCGGTCGCGAACGCGTCCCAGCCTGCGGAGCGACCGCCGCGTGGAGGTCCGCGGGTGACCAGCCGTCCGTCGATCGCCCGGTCGAGGAAGCGCGCCGTCGCGAGGTCGGCGCCCGCGGCGGTCTCCTGGCCGGACACCTGCGCGGTGAACCGCTCGATCACGGTCGTGTCGCCGCGCGCCGCCAGGACGGCGACCGTCGCCAGCGCCTCGGCGACCCGCCCGGGGTCGCCGGAGCGCGCGGCCTCGACCGGAAGGTCGCCCACGGCGGCGGGTCTGCGCCCGGTGCGTCGGCGTCGGTTCTGCTTGGCCACGAGTGTCCTGTCGGTGGGAGACCGCCCGAGCCGTGCGGTGGGGCGGTGGGGCGGTGGAAGATCGTGTCGCCATTGTCGCCGGTCGCCGGATCGCGGCTGGCGCGGCCTTCGGCCGGTGCCCGGCATCGCGGGCGCGGGCAGGTCCGGTACGTGATCCGGGACGCATCGGCGAAGGGCGTTGCGGGAGGGCGCGGTGCGGACCCAGTAGTCTGGGCGGGTGAGTCTTGTGCTGCTGCCCGCCGTCGATGTCGCCAATGGTGAGGCCGTGCGCCTCGTGCAGGGGGAGGCCGGTAGCGAAACCGGTTACGGTTCGCCGCGGGACGCCGCGCTGGCCTGGCAGCAGGCGGGCGCCGAGTGGGTCCATCTGGTCGACCTGGACGCCGCCTTCGGCAAGGGCTCCAACCGCGACCTCATCGCCGGCGTCATCGGCGAACTCGACGTGAAGGTCGAACTCTCCGGCGGCATCCGCGACGACGACTCGCTGAAGGCCGCCCTCGCCACCGGGTGCGCGCGGGTCAACATCGGCACCGCCGCGATCGAGAACCCCGAGTGGTGCGCGCGGGTGCTCGGCGAATACGGCGACCGGATCGCGGTCGGCCTCGACGTCAAGCTGATCGACGGCGAATGGCGCCTGCGCGGGCGCGGCTGGGTCACCGACGGCGGTGACCTGTGGGAGGTCCTCGAGCGGCTCGAACGCGACGGCTGTTCGCGCTACGTCGTGACCGACGTGTCCAAGGACGGCACGCTGACCGGCCCCAACCTGGACCTGCTCGCCCAGGTCGCCAACGCGGCCGAGGCGCCGGTCGTCGCCTCCGGCGGCATCTCCGAACTCGCGGACCTGGTCGCCATCGCCGGGCTCGTCGAGGACGGTGTGGAGGGCGCGATCATCGGCAAGGCGCTCTACGCAGGCCGGTTCACGCTGCCCGAAGCCCTGGCCGCGGTGCGCTGAGGTGATGACCGCGCAGGGACACGCCGACCGCACCGCGCTGCTCGCCGTCGCCACCGAGGTACTCGACTCGGTGGCCGCGCGATTCGTCGAAGGTATCGGCGCCCCCAGCGCGGTGACCAAGGGCCGCAACGACTTCGCGACCGAACTCGACCTCGAGCTGGAACGCACCATCTCGGCCGAACTCGAACGCCGGACCGGATTCCCCGTGCACGGCGAGGAATTCGGCGGTCCGTCGCTCACCTCGGGTACCGCCTGGGTGCTCGATCCGATCGACGGCACCTTCAACTACTCCTCCGGGCACCCGATGTCGGGCACCCTGCTCGCCCTGGTCCACGACGGCGACCCGGTCATCGGGCTGACCTGGCTGCCGCTGCTCGGCCGGCGCTACGCCGCCGTCGAGGGCGGGCCGCTGCTGGTCGACGGCGTCGCGGTGCCGCCGCTGGAACGCGGCAAGCTGGCCGACGCCATGATCGGGTTCGGCGCCTTCAACCTCGATTCCGCGGGCCGCATCCCCGGCCAGTTCCGCTTCGACCTGCTCGGGGCGCTGAGCAGGCTGTCCTCGCGGGTGCGCATGCACGGTGCCACCGGCATCGACCTGGCCTTCACCGCCTCCGGCGTGCTCGGCGGTGCCGTGGTGTTCGGCCATCACCCCTGGGACAACGCGGCCGGGGTGGCGCTGGTCCGCGCGGCGGGTGGCGTGGTCACCGACCTGCTCGGTGCCCCCTGGACCATCACCTCGGGCTCGGTGCTGGCCGCCGCGCCCGGCGTGCACGAAGAACTCCTGGACATGATCGCCCAGGTCGGCGACGACGAAAGAGGACAGAACCGATGACCCTGGCCGTACGCGTGATCCCGTGCCTGGACGTCGACGCGGGCCGGGTGGTCAAGGGCGTCAACTTCCAGAACCTGCGCGACGCCGGCGACCCGGTGGCCCTGGCCGCGGCCTACGACGCCCAGGGCGCCGACGAGCTGACCTTCCTCGACGTGACCGCCTCGACCGGCGACCGCGGCACCATGATCGACGTGGTCACCCGCACTGCGGAGCAGATCTTCATCCCGCTCACCGTCGGCGGCGGCGTGCGCACGGTCGCCGACGTGGACCGGCTGCTGCGCGCGGGCGCGGACAAGGTGTCGGTGAACACCGCCGCGATCGCCCGCCCGGAGGTGCTGCGCGAGATGTCGGAGCGCTTCGGTTCGCAGTGCATCGTCCTCTCGGTCGACGCGCGCACCGTGCCCGACGGGCAGCCCGACACCCCGTCCGGCTGGGAGGTCACCACGCACGGTGGCAAGCGTGGCACCGGCATCGACGCCGTCGAGTGGGCCGTGCGCGGCGCCGAGCTCGGCGTGGGGGAGATCCTGCTCAACTCCATGGACGCCGACGGCACCAAGGCCGGTTTCGACCTGCCCATGATCAAGGCGGTCCGCGCGGCGGTGACGGTGCCGGTGATCGCCTCGGGCGGGGCGGGCGCGGTCGCCCACTTCCCGCCCGCGGTGCACGCCGGGGCCGACGCGGTGCTGGCCGCGAGCGTGTTCCACTTCGGCGACCTCACCATCGGTGAGGTCAAGGACGCCATGCGCGAGGACGGCGTCGTGGTGCGCTGACGCGCGCGGCACGGCGACCGGTCCGCGCGGGCCGGTCGCCGTTGCCGTCTCAGGCCGCGGTGAGCCGCAGCAGCAGGACGCCCGCGATGATCGCGCCGAAGGCGGCGACCTTGGCGGCGGTGATCTTCTCGCGGTAGATCAGCGCGCCGAGGACCACGGTGCCGATGGCGCCGAGCCCGGTCCAGATCGTGTAGCCGACGCCCACGTCGAGGGTGCGCAGCGCCAGGCTCAGGGTGAAGATGCCGCCCGCGGCGGCGAGGAGGGTGAACACCGAGGGCCACAGGCGGGTGAAGCCGCGGGTGGCGTTGGTGCCGAGCGCGAAGGCGATCTCGAAGATCACCGCGATGCCGAGATACATCCAGGCCATGACGGAACTCCTTGGGGAAGTGGGGGATTCAGGCGGCGGCGGGTTCGCGGGAGGCGGCCGCGTCGGCGAGTTTCAGGCCGAGCACCCCGCCGATGATGAGGACGAACGCGGCGATCTTGCCCGCGCCGAGGGACTCGCCGAAGACGAGCGTGCCGAACACGACGGTGCCCACCGACCCGATCCCGGTCCACACCGTGTACCCGACGCCCACGTCGAGGGTGCGCAGCGCCAGGCTCAGGAAGAAGATCCCGCCCGCGGCGGCCGCGGCGGTCAGCAGGGACGGACCGAGCACGGTGAACCCGTGGGTGGCGTTGGTGGCGAGCGCGAAGACCACCTCGAAGACGGCGGCGACGAGGAGATACAGCCAGGCCATGACGGCTCCTTCATTTGTATGTACGTGCAAATAACTTGCCGGGACAGAAGTATGCATGTACAAATAAATGGTGTCAACCGACGTTCCCGACGAGCGGATGTGGTCCCGGCTCTCGGCCCTGCACACCCGTGTCGAGCAGCGGCTGGGGGTCGCGGTACAGCGCGGCCACGGTCTGGGCCTCTCCGAATATCGCGCGCTCGGCCACCTGGCGGCGGCAGCCGACGGCGAGCTGCGGATGCAGGAACTCGCCGAGCGGCTCGGCCTCGAACAGAGCTCGGTGACCCGCCTGGTCGGCCGGCTCGACGCCGCCGGACTTGCCCTGCGCGACGTCTGCCCCGACGACCGGCGCGGCGTGTACGCCGTCGTCACCCCCGCCGGCCGGGCCGCCTACCGCGCCGCCGAGCCCGCCTACCGCGCCGCGCTGACCGCGGCCCTCGACGAGGCCGGCGAGGTCGCCACCGCGCTGCGGGCGGCGTTCGGCGCGGCTGTTATAACGGACGGATGAGTCTGGATCCCGCCATCGCCGCCCGCCTCAAGCGCAACGAGGCCGGGCTGATCGCCGCCGTCGCGCAGGAACGCTCCACCGGCGACGTGCTCATGATGGCCTGGATGGACGACGAGGCCCTCGCGCGCACCCTCGCCACCCGCAAGGCCACCTACTACTCCCGCTCGCGGCAGCAGTACTGGGTCAAGGGCGAGACCTCCGGGCACACCCAGTACGTGCACGAGGTGCGGCTGGACTGCGACGGCGACACCCTGCTGCTCGTCGTCGATCAGGAGGGCGCGGCCTGTCACACCGGCACGCACACCTGCTGGGACGGCGACGTACTGCTCGCCGCGGACTAGCAGGGCCCCTCGTCGAGCACCCGCTCCACGCGGGCGGACAGGATCTCCCCGAGCGTGGCCAGGGCCGCGGTCTGCGCCGGATCCAGCCCGTCGAAGACCAGTTTGCGCACGGTGTCGACGTAGCCGGGCGCGGCCGCGACGACCTTGTCGAAACCGGCGTCGGTGAGCACCGCGTGCACGCCGCGCTTGCCCGAGGTGCTGTCACGGCGCACCCAGCCGGTGCGCTCCAGCTTGGAGATCACGTGCGACAACCGCGATAGCGACGCGTTTGCCTTGTGGGCGAGGTCACTGAGCTGCATGCGGTGCCCGGCCTCCTCCGAGAGGAGGGTCAGCACCCGGAACTCGAAATGGGTGAGCCCGGATTCGCGCTGCATGCGGGTGTCGAGAGCGCTCGGCATGCGGGTCATGAGCGCGACGATCGACTGCCAGGCCCGCTGTTCCACGGGATCGAGCCACTGGGTCACCGCAGGCTACTTCCGGTCCGGGTGGTGGGGGTGGCACGGTCGATCTGTCACGTCATCGAGTTTGCCACGGCTTCGCTCGGGCCGGGGCGAGTTGGTCCGCGCGTGAGGTCATTCACATCAGGACAGCGGCGGCTCGGCCGGGGGAGCGGTCGGCTCGGCGGGGACGGTGGCCGCCTTGGCGGCCTTGCGGCGGCGCAGACCGCGCCTGCCCATCAGCGCGAGCACGAGCGCGAAGACCACGACCGCGACGATCACGCCGACCAGCGTCGCGCCGCGGAAGGCGGGCGCGTCCACGTCGAGGATGCGCTCGCCCGCGTGCGCGGCGTTGTTGCCGCCGAGGACGATGCCCAGCGTCATCAGGTTCGGTATCGCCACGACCACGGCGCCGAGGATGGCCGCGCCCGCAAGGAACTTGCCGCCCTTGCGCTTCCACACCCGGATCGCGAGCAGGACCAGCAGCAGCGGCACGACCGTGCACACGAACCCGTACACCAGGCCCCACCAGATGCCCTGGGTGAAGCTGCCGTGCACGGTGCGGCCGATCTGCTGCGCCCACCAGCGGGGGATGAACGAGGCCAGCACGAAATAGGTGATCACCAGCACGACGGCGGTGGCCACCGTGATGATGGCCCGGTTGCGCCAGGTGACGGCGGTGGACTTGCGTTCGGTCGGGTACGCATCACCGGAAGTCATGGGGACCAGCGTATGCCCGGCAAACCGCCGTCACCGCGAGCGCGGCGGGCCGTGTCCTGCGGGAAACCGTCAGTCGGTCGTGGTGGCGCGGCTGCGCAGCAACGCCAGCGCCTCGTCGGCGTGCACCTTGGCCTTGAGCTCGCCGGTGATCACCCGCAGGATCGTGCGGTCGGTGTCGATGACGAAGGTGTGCCGCTTGACCGGCGAGATCCGGCCCAGCAGGCCGCGTTTCACGCCGAAGGCCTCGGCGACCGCGCCGTCGGCGTCCGAGAGCACCGGGTAGTCCAGGCGCTGGGCGGCGGCGAAACCGGACTGGGTGTCGACGCTGTCGGTGCTGATCCCGGCGCACGACGCGCCGACGGCGGCGAATTCGGCGCTCAGGTCGCGGAAATGGCAGGCCTCGGCCGTGCACACGGGGGTGTTGGCGGCCGGGTAGAAGAACAGCACCAGCGGGCCGCCTGCGAGCAGGTCGTCGAGCGAGCGCGGGGTACCGGTCTGGTCGGGGAGGGTGAACTGCGGGGCGAGTCGAGCGGACATGAGGCCCACCCTAGACAGCGCGGCGGCCCCGGCACAGTGCTCGCGCCGATGCGCGCGGCACCACCCCCGACAGGTCGGCACCACCACGCACCGGCGCGCGTCTCACTTCTCCAGCAGCGCGGCGATCTTCGGGTCGCGGATCTGCATCACGTCGAGAATGCCGTGCACCCGCAGCATCGGCTCGATCTGGCGGATGCGGTCGCTGTGCGCGGCGTATTCATCGGGGTAGCGCTCGGAATCCAGTTCCAGCAGCTCCTTCGCGTAGGTGACGAAGGTGGTCAGCGCGCTGGCGGACGCGGCGCGCTGACCGGCGCCGAAATGCTGCTGGGTGGGGACGGGACGCTGCCCGTCGTGGCCGCCCGGATGGTTGGGGTACAACCTGTGCTCCTCTCGTGGGGTCTACCGCATGCGACATGGAACGCGCGCGAGTGTAGTGATGCCGGTCACCCCGGCGCCAACGGCGGGGCCGGGACCGCCGGGCGCGGTCCCCGGCACGCCTGGAATGATGGGGAAATGCACGGCGCGTCGACTCCCACCACCACGACCCGCGAGCAGTTCCGGACGCTCGCGGCCGAGCACCGGGTCGTCCCGGTGACCCGAAAGGTGCTGGCGGACTCCGAAACTCCGCTCTCGGCCTACCGCAAGCTGGCAGGCGACCGGGCGGGCACGTTCCTGTTCGAGTCCGCCGAGAACGGGCGGTCCTGGTCGCGATGGTCGTTCATCGGCGCGGGCAGCCCGTCCGCCCTGACCGTCGCCGACGGCGAGGCCACCTGGCTGGGCACCGTCCCCGCCGACGCCCCCTCCGGCGGCGACCCGCTGCGGGCCCTGCACGAGACGCTGCGCCTGCTGCAGACCGAACGCCTGCCCGGGCTGCCGCCGCTGACCGGCGGCCTGGTCGGCTACCTCGGCTACGACGCCGTGCGCCGCATCGAGCGCCTGCCCGAGCTGGCCGCCGACGACCTGCGGCTGCCCGAGCTGGTCCTGATGCTGGCCACCGACCTGGCCGCCTTCGACCACCACGAGGGCGCGATCACACTCATCGCCAACGCCGTCAACTGGAACGGCACCGACGACCGCGTCGACGAGGCCTACGACGACGCGGTCGCCCGGCTCGACCGGATGACCGCCGCCCTCGCCGCGCCCGCCCCGTCCACGGTGTCGGTGTTCGACCGGCCCGACCCGGTGTTCCGCAGGCAGCGCAGCACCGAGGAGTTCGGTGCCGACGTGCGCAGGCTGATCAAGGAGATCGAGGCGGGCGAGGCCTTCCAGGTGGTGCTGTCCCAGCGCTTCGAGATGGACTACCGCGGCAGCGCCCAGGACGTGTACCGCATGCTGCGCGCCTCGAACCCGAGCCCGTACATGTACCTGATGCACATTCCCGACGGGGACGGCGGCATCGCGTTCTCCATCGTCGGCTCCAGCCCCGAATCGCTGGTCACCGTGAAGGACGGCATCGCGACCACGCACCCGATCGCGGGCACGCGCTGGCGCGGGGCCACCGAGGAGGACGACATCCTGCTCGAGAAGGACCTGCTCGCCGACGAGAAGGAGAACGCCGAGCACCTCATGCTCGTCGACCTGGGCCGCAACGACCTGGGCCGGGTGTGCGCGCCGGGGACCGTGCGGGTCACCGAGTACCGCCACATCGAGCGCTACAGCCACGTCATGCACCTGGTGTCGACCGTGTCCGGTCAGCTGCTGCCCGGGCGGATCGCCCTGGACGCGGTGCAGGCGTGCTTCCCGGCGGGCACGCTGTCGGGCGCGCCCAAGGTGCGCGCCATGGAACTCATCGAGGAGCTCGAGCCGACCCGGCGCGGGATCTACGGCGGCGTCGTCGGCTATCTCGACTTCGCCGGCGACGCCGACACCGCCATCGCCATCCGCACCGCCCTGCTCAAGGACGGCACCGCCTACGTCCAGGCGGGCGCGGGCGTGGTCGCCGACTCCGACCCCGTCTACGAGGACACCGAGGCCCGCAACAAGGCCATGGCCGTGCTCAAGGCGATCGCCGCGGCGGACACCGTGCGCACCTACGGCGCCGAGGGCGGGCCCGCCGTATGAGCGGCGCGGGCGGGGACGACGCGGCCGCCGGGACGGGCGCGGTGCCGGCGAAGCGCGGCGCCGGCCGGCGTTCGCCGGTGCTCCCGGTCGCGCTGCTCGCCGTCGCCGCGGCGGGCCTGTGGGCCTCGTCCCGGATGACCTGGGTGACGGTGCAGTCCTCGGACGGCCTGACCGAACCCCGCACCGACGAGCTGAACGGCAGCACCTGGTTCGGCGCGCTCACGCCGCTGGCGCTGGTGCTGCTGGCCTCGATCGCGGCCGTGCTCGCGGTCAAGGGCGCGTTGCGGCAGGTGCTCGGCGTGCTCATCGCGGTCGTCGCCGCCGTGGCCGCCGTGCCCGGTTTCGCCGTCGTGGTCGGCGCGGGCAGGCCCGCCGAACGCGCGGGCACCCTGGCCGAGCTGCCCGCGCGGGCCGTGGTGACCTCGGTGCAGACCCACGTCGCGCCCGCGCTGCTCTCGCTGGTCGCGGCGGCGCTGGCCCTGGTGGCGGGCGCGCTGCTGACCATGCGCCGTGAGCAGCCGACCTCGCTGTCGGGCAGGTACGACGCCCCCGCCGCGCGCAAGGCGGCGGCCACCGAACAGGTCACCGCCCAGCGCGGGGACAAGGGCTCGGCGCCGCTGTCGGAACGGGTCCTGTGGGACGCGATCGACGCGGGCACCGACCCGACCGCCGACGACGACGGGGAGCCACCCGCCCCCGAACAGCCGGGCGACCGGCCCGCGCCGAGGTGATCCGCGGCACGTGGCGCGGCCCACAGCCGCGGCCGCCCCGGCCGACCCAACCCCGCCGTCACCGCGCGCGGGACCCCCATTTATTGTTGACAAGCATCGGTGAGACAGCGCCTGGGTCGATTCTCAGGCAGAAAGTCCGTCTCCCCAGAAAGGATTCGAGCCAGATGACGGTACTCGACTCGATTCTCGACGGGGTCCGGGCGGATGTGGCCGCTCGGGAAGCCCTTCTCGATTTTCAGGCGATCAAGGCCGCCGCGGCCGCCGCTCCGGCGCCGCTCGACGCGCGCGCCGCGCTGCACGAGGACGGTATCGGTGTCATCGCGGAAGTGAAGCGCGCGAGCCCGTCGAAGGGCGCGCTGGCCGACATCCCCGACCCCGCCGTGCTGGCCAAGGCCTACGAGGACGGCGGCGCGCGCATCATCAGCGTGCTGACCGAGCAGCGCCGCTTCGGCGGCTCGCTCGACGACCTGGACGCCGTGCGCGCCGCGGTGAACATCCCGATCCTGCGCAAGGACTTCGTCGTCGGCCCGTACCAGATCCACGAGGCCCGCGCCCACGGCGCCGACGTCATCCTGCTGATCGTCGCCGCCCTCGAACAGGACACCCTGTCCGCGCTCATCGACCGCACCGAGTCGCTCGGCATGACCGCCCTGGTGGAGGTCCACACCGAGGAGGAGGCCGACCGCGCGCTCGAGGCGGGCGCCTCGGTCATCGGCGTCAACGCGCGCAACCTCAAGACCCTCGAGGTCGACCGCGACGTGTTCGCCCGCATCGCGCCGGGCCTGCCGTCGGAGGTCATCCGGGTCGCCGAATCCGGCATCCGCGGCACCGCCGACCTGCTGGCCTACGCCGGCGCGGGCGCGGACGCCGTGCTCGTGGGCGAGGGCCTGGTCACCAGCGGCAACCCCCGCGCGGCCGTGTCGGAGCTGGTCACCGCGGGCACCCACCCGTCCTGCCCGAAGCCGGCCCGCCGGAGCATCCGGTGAGCCCCGACCAGCTGCCCCCGGCCAGCGCCGGTGTCGCCCAGCACAGCGACTTCGAGCCCGACGCGGGCGGACACTGGGGCCTCTACGGCGGACGCCACGTCCCCGAGGCGCTCATGTCGGTCATCGAGGACGTCACCGCCGAGTACGAGAAGGTCCGCACCGACCGCACCTTCCTCGACGAGCTCGACCGGCTCCAGCGCGACTACACCGGCCGCCCGTCGCCGATCTTCGAGTGCACCCGGCTCTCCGAGCACGCGGGCGGCGCCCGCATCTTCCTCAAGCGCGAGGACCTGAACCACACCGGGTCGCACAAGATCAACAACGTGCTCGGCCAGGCCCTGCTCGCCCAGCGTATGGGCAAGACGCGCGTCATCGCCGAGACCGGCGCCGGCCAGCACGGCGTCGCGACCGCGACCGCGTGCGCCCTGCTCGGCCTCGACTGCGTCATCTACATGGGCGCGGTCGACACCGCCCGCCAGGCGCTCAACGTGGCCCGCATGCGGCTGCTCGGCGCCGAGGTCGTCTCGGTCACCACCGGCTCGCAGACGCTCAAGGACGCCATCAACGAGGCCCTGCGCGACTGGGTGTCCCACGCCGACGACACCTACTACTGCTTCGGCACCGCCGCGGGCCCGCACCCGTTCCCGCTGCTGGTGCGCGACTTCCAGCGCGTCGTCGGCCTGGAGGCCCGCGCGCAGATCCAGGAGCGCACGGGCCGGCTGCCCGACGCCGTGACCGCCTGCGTCGGTGGCGGTTCCAACGCCATCGGCATCTTCCACGCCTTCATCCCCGACACGGCCGTGCGCCTCATCGGCTACGAGGCGGCCGGCGACGGCGTCGAGACCGGGCGCCACGCCGCCACGTTCACCGGCGGCACCCCCGGCGCGTTCCAGGGCGCCTACTCCTACCTGCTGCAGGACGAGGACGGCCAGACCATCGAATCGCATTCGATCTCGGCCGGCCTGGACTACCCGGGCGTCGGCCCCGAGCACGCCCACCTCAAGGACATCGGCCGCGCCGAGTACCGCCCGGTCACCGACACCGAGGCCATGGACGCGCTGCTGCTGCTCTCCCGCACCGAGGGCATCATCCCCGCCATCGAGTCCGCGCACGCGGTCGCCGGCGCGCTGAAGCTGGGCCCCGAGCTCGGCGAGGGCGCGATCATCCTGGTGAACCTGTCCGGCCGCGGCGACAAGGACATGGACACCGCGGGCCGCTGGTTCGGCCTGTTCGACGAGGCGACCGAGGAGCCCGGCCAGTGAGTCAGCAGTCCCGTCTGGCCAACACCTTCGCCGCCGCGCGCGCGGAGAACCGCGCCGCGCTCATCGGCTACCTGCCCGCCGGCTACCCGGACCTCGACGGTTCGGTGGCGGCCGTGCGCGCGCTGGTCGAATCCGGGTGCGACATCGTCGAGGTCGGCGTCGCCTACTCCGATCCGGTGATGGACGGCCCGACCATCCAGCGCGCCGCCGAACAGGCGCTGCGCGCCGGGGTCCGGGTGCGCGACGTGTTCACCGTGGTGCAGGCCGTCGCCGACGCCGGCGGCCAGGCCGTGGTCATGAGCTACTGGAACCCCGTGCTCCGCTACGGCGTGGACGCCTTCGCGCGCGACCTGGCCGCCGCGGGCGGCGCGGGCATCATCACCCCGAACCTGATCCCGGATGAGGCCGACGACTGGTTCGTCGCCTCGGCCACCCACAACCTGGACCGGATCTTCCTGGTCGCGCCCTCCTCCACCGAGGAGCGCCTGGTGAAGACGCTCGAGGCCTCCCGCGGATTCATCTACGCCGCCTCCACCATGGGCGTCACCGGCGCCCGCGACGAGGTGTCCTCGGCGGCGCCCGCGCTGTGCGCGCGGGTGCGGGCGCACAGCGACATCCCGATCGGCGTCGGTCTCGGTGTCCGCTCGGGCGCCCAGGCCGCCGAGATCGCGGGGTACGCCGACGGCGTGATCGTCGGTTCGGCGCTGGTCAGCGCCGCGGGCGAGAGCCTGGACGCGGTGCGGGCGCTCACCACCGAGCTCGCCGAGGGCGTGCGGTCGGCCACCGTCCGTTCCTGATCGCCGCCCGCGGCTCCGGCACCGTCCGGGTCGAGGCGGCGGCGCGGTGACCGGGTCCACTAACGTGGGGCCCGTGAACCCTCCAGTCCTGGCCTACATTCCCAGTCCGCCGCAGGGTGTCTGGCACCTCGGACCGCTCCCGCTGCGTGCCTACGCGCTGTGTATCATCGCCGGCATCATCGTCGCCATCTGGTGGGGTGACAAGCGCTGGCAGCAGCGCGGCGGTCAGCCCGGCACCGTGCTCGACGTGGCGATGTTCGCGGTGCCGTTCGGCCTGGTCGGCGGGCGGCTCTACCACGTGGCCACGGACTGGCAGAAGTACTTCGGACCCGGCAAGTCCCCGATCGAGGCCCTCTACATCTGGCAGGGCGGACTCGGCATCTGGGGCGCGGTCCTGCTCGGCGGCATCGGCGCCTGGATCGGTTGCCGCGTCTACAAGATCCCGCTGCCCGCGCTCGGCGACGCCATCGCGCCGGCGGTCCTGCTGGCGCAGGCGATCGGCCGCCTCGGCAACTACTTCAACCAGGAGCTGTACGGCCGCGCCACCGAGGTGCCGTGGGGCCTCGAGATCTACGAGCGCTACAACCCCGACACCGGCGCCCTCGACATGATGAACGGCGTCTCCACCGGCCAGGTGCAGACCGTCGTGCACCCGACCTTCCTCTACGAGATGGTGTGGAACCTGCTCGTCGTCGTGCTGCTGGTCCAGCTCGACAAGCGCTTCACCATCGGCCACGGCCGCCTGTTCGCGCTCTACGTGGCCGGCTACAGCTTCGGCCGTTTCTTCGTCGAGCTCATGCGTGACGACGAGGCGACCCACATCCTCGGCCTGCGCATCAACCTGTTCACCGCGGTCGTCGTGTTCCTCTGCGCCATGGCCTATTTCGTGCTCGCGACCAAGGGCCGCGAGACGCCCGAACAGTTGCAGCCCGGCGTGGCGGACCGGCCGTGGCCCTGGCAGATCAAGGCCCTGATCGCCGCGGGCGCGGCCGGTGCCGCGGGCTCCGCGGCGAAGCCCGCCGCCGACGGGAAAGCCGCCGCGGCGTCCGCGCCGGACGCCGCCTCCGAGGGCGCGAAGGACGACCCGGACGGCGCACCCGCCGCCGCGTCGGCGGACACGGACCCGGACGGCGCCACCGCCACGTCGACGGAGGCGAAGCCCGGCAGTGTCACGGCGGCGTCGGGCACCGCGTCGGGCGGCGCCGCCGCGTCGGCGGACACCGAGCCCGGTAGCGCCACCGCCACGGCGGAGGACGCCGAGCCCGCAGACGGCGACCCGGCCCCCGCGGACCCCGCCGCGGTCCGCACCGACAAGTCCTGAGCGGCCGCGCTCCGAAGCGCCTGATCGGACCGGATCCGACGTAGCTGTTCACATCGGGGCCCGCGCCTGCGATAGTCCCCCGAGTGGCCCGGGGCACGCCCCCGATGCGACAAGCGGCGCCGCGGCGGCGAGAATGACGCCCGTGATCGCCGACGGACGCACCGTCACGACGCACGAACGCACGGGGGCCAGCACGGGTACCCGCACGAATGATGGAGGACATGAGTGACCGACCCCTACAACCCGCATCCCGGCCAGCCGCAGTACGGCCAGCCGTCGGATCCGTACGCGCAGCAGCCGGTGCCCGGCCAGCCGCAGTACGGCGCGCCGGTCGACCCGTACGGCCAGCCGCAGCAGCCCGGCTACCCGCCGGCCGGCCAGTTCCCGGGCGGCCCGGGCTTCGGTGACCCCGAGGCGCCGTACGGCCGCGACATGTACGGCGTCCCGTTCTCGGACAAGCAGAAGCTGACCGCGGGCCTGCTGCAGATCCTGCTCGGCAGCTTCGGTGTCGGCCGCTTCTACCTGGGCTACAACGGCCTCGCCGTCGCCCAGATCGCGGTGACCTGGCTGACCTGCGGCATCGGCGCCATCTGGCCGCTGATCGACGGCATCATGATCCTGACCGGCAAGGTCCCGGACTCGCAGGGCCGTCCGCTGCGCGACTGACCGCGCACCGACCCGGACGGGCCTCCCCACGACTGTGGGGAGGCCCGTTCCCCGTTTCCGGCGGGTGCCCGGACCCGCCGCCGCGGCCGCGCGGCGCGGTGAGCACACGTTCACCGCAGATTCACCACACCGCGGCGGGGCGTGGCGCGGCGGCGGGTCTAGGCTTTAGGGCGTGATGCGACGGACGAAGATTGTGTGCACACTCGGACCGGCCACTGCCACCGAGGACCGGATTCGCGAACTCGTCGAAAGCGGCATGGATGTAGCCCGGCTCAATTTCAGCCACGGCGAACACGCCGACCACGCCGAGAACTACAAGAAGGTTCGTGCGGCGTCCGATCAGCTCGGACGCGCCGTGGGCATCCTCGCCGACCTACAGGGCCCCAAGATCCGTCTCGGCCGCTTCACCGAGGGCCGCACGGAATGGGCCACCGGAGAACAGGTCCGGATCACCGTCGACGACGTCGAGGGCACCCACGACCGCGTGTCCACCACCTACGCCCAGCTCGCCGACGACGCCAAGGCCGGCGACCGCCTGCTCGTCGACGACGGCAAGGTCGGCCTGACCGTCGAGGCGGTCGACGGCTCCGACGTGGTCTGCCGCGTCACCGAGGGCGGCCCCGTGTCCAACAACAAGGGCCTGTCCCTGCCCGGCATGGACGTCTCGGTGCCCGCGCTGTCGGAGAAGGACATCGAGGACCTCGAGTTCGCGCTGAAGCTCGGCGTCGACTTCATCGCCCTGTCCTTCGTGCGCTCGCCCTCGGACATCGAGCTCGTGCACGACGTGATGGACCGCGTCGGCCGCCGGGTGCCGGTCATCGGCAAGCTCGAAAAGCCCGAAGCCGTCGACAATCTCGAAGCCATCGTGCTCGCCTTCGACGCGATCATGGTCGCCCGCGGCGACCTCGGCGTCGAGCTGCCGCTCGAGCAGGTCCCGATCGTGCAGAAGCGCGCCATCCAGATGGCCCGCGAGAACGCCAAGCCGGTCATCGTGGCCACCCAGATGCTCGAGTCGATGATCGAGAACTCCCGCCCCACCCGCGCCGAGGCCTCCGACGTCGCCAACGCCGTGCTCGACGGCGCCGACGCCGTCATGCTCTCGGGCGAGACCTCGGTCGGCAAGTACCCGATCGAGACGGTGCGCACCATGGCCCGCATCGTGCACGCGGTCGAGACCGAATCGCCGCGCGTGCCGCCGCTGACCCACGTCCCCCGGACCAAGCGCGGCGTGATCTCCTACGCCGCCCGCGACATCGGCGAGCGCCTCAACGCCAAGGCGCTGGTGGCCTTCACCCAGTCCGGCGACACCGTGCGCCGCCTGGCCCGCCTGCACACCCCGCTGCCGCTGCTGGCCTTCACCCCGCTGCCCGAGGTCCGCAGCCAGCTCGCCCTCACCTGGGGCACCGAGACGTTCATCGTGCCGATGGTCGACTCGACCGACCGGATGATCCACCAGGTGGACCAGGCGCTGCTGTCGATGGATCGGTACCGTAAGGGTGATCTCGTGGTCATCGTGGCAGGCTCCCCGCCGGGAACCGTCGGCTCCACCAACCTGATCCACGTGCACCGCATCGGCGAGGAGGACCACTGACAGTGAGCAGTTCGGCAAGCGGCTCGGCCGTGGACACCGCGCACCGGGACCCCTCGCCCGACCTGCGGGTCCTCCTCGACCTGCTGGACCTGGAGGAGACCGGCGAGGACACCTACCTCGGCCGGCACCCGGAGAAGGTGTGGAGCAGGACCTTCGGCGGCCAGCTCGTCTCCCAGGCGATCGTGGCCGCCGGCCGGACCGCCAACGGCAGGCCCCTGCACGCCGTCAACGCGCACTTCGTGCGCGGCGGCGACGTGAAGAAGCCCATCGAATACCACGTCGAACGCCACCGCGACGGCCGCAACCTGGCCAACCGCACGGTCACCGCCAGCCAGGACGGGGCCGAACTGTTCGTCATGCTCGCCGCCTTCCAGGACTGGGGCAAGGGCCTCGAACACGCGCACGAGGGTCCCCAGGTCCCCGACCCGGAGACCCTGCCGCGGATCGAGGAGAGCTTCGCCGGCTTCGAGGACAAGCTGACGATGTTCATCAACGCCCCGCACCCGATCGACATGCGCTACACCAACGATCCGGCCTGGATCCTCAAGGGCACCGGCGCGAAGCTCAACCACAACCGCGTGTGGATGCGCACCGACGGCAGCCTGCCCGACGACCCGCTGCTGCAGGTGGCCGCGCTCGCCTACGCCTCCGACACCACGGTGCTCGACTCGATCATCACCACCCACGGCCTCTCCTGGGGCCTGGACCGCATCATCGCGGCCACGGTCAACCACTCCATCTGGTTCCACCGCCCCTTCCGCTTCGACGACTGGACGCTCTACGCGACCGAATCACCCGTCGCGGCGGGCTCGCGGGGCCTGGCCACCGGCCGCTTCTACTCCCGCAGCGGCGAACTGCTCGCCACCACGGTCCAGGAGGGGCTGATCCGGCACTTTCCGTAGTGTTGGAGCGCTGGCGCGCTCGAGTCGCGGCCCTTCGGGGTCGGCCCGGGGGTGGTTTCGTTGGGGGGCGCGGTCAGGGGTGGGTCTCGGGTCTCGTTGCGTCGGGGCGGTCGGCATCGCCGCTGCGTGCCGGGGCCCCTCGCGGTCAGCTCGGTGGTGGTCGCGACGGCGGATCGCAGCGAGGCGTGGGTGTCGTCGGGTGAGTCGCCCTGTGCGCGGTGCGGGGTGGTCGGGGACGCCGCCCGGGCCGCGTCGGCGAGCGGCCGTCGGCGGCGCGGCCGTCCGGAACCGGTGGCAGGTGGCTCCGGAGACGGGGGACGCCTTCGGGCGCGGGTGTCAGTGGGGGAGGTGGTCCAGTTCGGACGCGGGGCGGTTGTGGTCGGTGCGCAGGGTGAAGGGGATGGGGGACTCGGGGTCGCCCAGGGCGTACACGGCCAGGATGAGGGCGTGTTCGAGGTCGGCGATGTCGTCGTCGGTGAGGTCGTCGGCGGCGCCGACCAGGCTCAGGGCGATCTCGGAGGTGCTCGTCGCCTCGGATGCGCGGCCGGGACGCGTTGCGTGCCACCGGGATTCGAGGTCGAGGTGGATGGGGTCGGTGTCCTCGACGGGGAGGGTGAAGCGCCAGGCGAAGACGTCGCGGTCGGCCAGATGGTCGTCGAGGACCGCGCGGACGGCGGTCACGATCCGCTCCAGGTCGGGAGGTGTCACATGAACATGGAGCGAAACATCCGAAATGCGTTTCGGCATGTCATTGTCCTGTCGGGGGTCGGTGCTGCGCCGGGAAACTACCCGCGCGGAGTCTAATCGCTGTGGGAGTCCGGCGATTACCGCCGCGACGAGATCGTGATACGGCGGTGACCCGCTCAGCGCGTGCGGTGCGCGGCCAGGAATGTCGCCAGCGGCGCCTGCCCGCGCGGTTCGATGATCAGCCCGCCCCGCTCGTCGCCCGACAATCGGGTCTGTTCGTGCGGCGCCAGCGCGTGCAGCAACGGGAACAGCGCCTCGGCGATGCGGTCGCCGACCTCGACGAAAGCGGCGGGCGACAGCCCGATGGGGTCGGCGATGTTCTCCCGGCCCACGATGGCCAGATCGTTGCGGGCCCGGTGCAGCCCGGCGATGGACTTCGCGCCGGTGACCTTGGCGATGCGATGCGCCTCCAGCAGGGTGAAGGTGCGCGGGGCGGCGCCGAAGGCCAGTTCGCCCACCTGCTCGCGCAGCTGCTCGGTCATGGTCAGCACCAGATCGGCGCGGTCGACCATTTCCGGGCGCAATTTGCGGGCGGTGAAACCGGTCGCGTCGCCGCCGAGGCCCGCGACGGTGTCGGCGGCCAGCGGTTCGGGCGGGAAACCGACCAGGGCGCGCGTCCCCGCGCTTTCCGCGGTGAGCCCCGGCAGCCCGTGTTCGGCTGCGAAGGCCCGGGTCAACCGCTCGGCGATCACCGACCGGCAGACATTGGAGTTGCAGACGAACAGGACGTGCATGCACACACCGTAATGGCGCGGATTGTGCCGTAGTGGGTCGTGATCGCAACCATCACAGCCCGGGAACGAGATATTCATCTGCAGGTCGACGGCCGTACACGAATCGACGCGATGAAATCCCTTGCCTCACCGTGATACCCGTGTGATCGGAGAGGTAAACACCCCGACAATTGTGTTCCGGGTCACGATGGAAATGTGTGGCATTTCCCGCGCGGGGCCGGGCGGGCGCGGCGCCGCCGCCCGCCCGCGGGCGCCCGGGGTACCCGCGGTTCGCTTCCCGGCGTGTCGAGACGCTATAGTGACCGCGGTGCGCCGGGTTGGCGGAACTGGCAGACGCGACGGTCTCAAAAACCGTTGTCCGAAAGGACGTGTGGGTTCGAGTCCCACACTCGGCACCACGGCGGTGCGCGCACCGGCCGCGCACGCCGGCGGTGAGGTCTCGGCGGTCGCGCCGGTTCACCGACCCGGGGGTTGGGCGGTGAGGTCGACCCGCCCGCGTATTCCGGTCGTCCCGGCCGCAGCGAGGCCATCGCTGCAGGGACGAAAGGTACGCTCTACATCACTCGGTTACCCGCGGTGGGTGACGGTTGTTCCGCGGCCGTCACCGGCGGTGGTGGCGCCGACCGGCATGCGGAATCCATAAGGGGTCGAACCTATGAGCACGAATACAGGGGCCGACGGCGCGACGCGCGAGGCCGCGGCCAAGCGCGTCGTCGTCGCCGAGGACGAGGCGCTCATCCGTATGGATCTGGTCGAGATGCTCTCCGAGGAGGGTTACGACGTCGTCGGCGAGGCCGCCGACGGGCAGCAGGCCGTCGATCTGGCCGAGTCGCTGCGCCCGGATCTGGTCATCATGGACGTCAAGATGCCGCGCCGCGACGGTATCGACGCCGCCGCCGAGATCGCCTCGAAACGTGTTGCGCCCGTGGTGATCCTGACCGCCTTCAGCCAGCGTGACCTGGTGGAGCGGGCCCGCGACGCGGGCGCCATGGCCTACCTCGTCAAGCCGTTCACCAAGTCCGACCTGGTGCCGGCGATCGAGCTGGCGGCCAGCCGCTTCCACGAGATCGCCGCGCTCGAGACCGAGGTCGCCAATCTCACCGACCGGCTGGAGACGCGCAAGCTGGTCGAGCGCGCCAAAGGTGTGCTGATGCAGACCCAGGGGCTCACGGAACCGCAGGCGTTCAAATGGATTCAGCGCACCGCGATGGATCGCCGCACCACCATGAAGGCCGTTGCCGAGGTGGTGCTGGAGAACCTCACCCCGCAATGATCGGATGAATCCGCGCGCCGGTATTCGCCGGGTGCGGAACATTATTTACGTCGCCGAAACAATGTCGTCGGCCGATGTTCGACACGAACCCCTCGACATGACGTGAATGTGATGCGGATCTAACCTACCGGGGCTATGTTCTGACCGGGCTGACGGAGTCGGCCTCCCCGGCTCCTGGCCGGGGAGTACAGGACATAGAGGTGAAACGTGCACAGTTCGACATTGCGCAGTCGTTCGACGCGTGGCGTGCTGGTCAAGGGGGGCGCCGTGGCGATGGCCGTCGCCGCGGCGGCGATGCTGACCGGTTGCGGCGACAAGTCATCCGATGGCGGAGCCTCGGGCGGCAGCCTGTCCATCTCCCCGGTGTACCAGGTCGACATCAGCGGTGCCGAGGTTCCGAAGGCCACCGCCGCCACGCCCGCCGACCCGGCGGGCGACGGCACGGCGACCTGTCCGCCCGGCCTGTCGATCGCCATGGCGGGCGCGCTGACCGGTGACGACGCGGCCCTCGGCATCAACATCGTCAACGGTGTGCAGCTCGCGCTCGACCAGTTCACCGCCGCCAACCCCGGCTGCAAGATCACCCTCAAGAAGTTCGACACCGAGGGCAGCCCGCAGAAGGCCTCCCAGGTCATCCCGCAGATCACCGACGACCCGTCGATCATCGGCCTGATCGGCCCCGCGTTCTCCGGCGAGACCAAGGCGACCGGCCAGATCATCAGCGACAAGGGCCTGCCCGCGCTGACCGCCTCGGCCACCAACGCCACCCTGACCCAGAACGGCTGGACCTCCTTCTTCCGCGGCCTGGCCAACGACGACGTGCAGGGACCCGCCGTCGCCAAGTACCTGACCAACAAGCTGGCGCTGAAGAAGGTCTGCGTGGTCGCCGACAACACCGACTACGGCGTCGGCCTGGCCAAGTCCATCACCGAGGGCCTCGGCGGCTCGGCCGACCCGAACTGCGCGGCCAGCATCAAGAAGGGTGACAAGGACTTCGCCGCCACCGTCACCAAGATCAAGTCGGCCAACCCGGACGGCATCTTCTACTCCGGCTACTACAACGAGGCCGCCCCGCTGGTGCAGCAGCTGCGCGACGCGGGCGTCACCGCCAAGTTCGTCGGCCCGGACGGCGTCAACGACCCGAAGTTCGTCTCCCAGGCGGGCAACTCCGCCAAGGACGCCATCCTGACCTGCCCCTGCGGCCCCGGCCCGGAGAAGTTCACCTCCGACTACAAGGCCAAGTTCTCCCAGGCGCCCGGCGTCTACTCGGTCGAGGGCTACGACCTGACCACGATCCTGCTGAAGGGCATCGCGTCGGGGAAGACCACCCGCGCCGACCTGCTGTCCTACGTGCGCGGCTACGACGGTCAGGGTCTGGCCCGCCAGTACAAGTGGGCGCCCAACGGCGAGCTCACCACGGCGCAGATCTGGATCTACGAGGTCAAGTAACACTCCCCGGACGGCACGGGCGCCGGCCCGACGTGGCCGGCGCCCGTGCCGTTCGTCTGAGACGAAAACCATGAGGGCGCAACACGGATGACAGCAACGGCACTGCTCAGCGCGATACCGCTGGCGGACTCGACAATAGAATTCGACGTCTCGGCCGTCGTGGACGGATTCTGGCGACTGACCGTGGACGGGCTGACCTACGGCTCGGTCTACGCACTGGTCGCCGTCGGCTACACCCTGGTCTTCGGCGTGCTGCGGCTGATCAACTTCGCGCACTCGGAGATCTTCATGCTCGGCCTGTTCGGCCAGTACGCCGGGCTCATGCTGCTCGGGTTCTCGCCGAACGCCAACGTCTACCAGCAGGGCGTCGTGCTCACGGTGGTCTATCTCGGCGTCGCCATGGCCATCGGCATGGCCGTGGCCGGCGGCGCCGCGGTCGGCCTGGAGCGGGTGGCCTACCGGCCGCTGCGCAAACGCGGGGCCAAACCGCTGAGCTTCCTGATCACCGCCATCGGCATGTCCTTCGTGCTCCAGCAGTTCGTGGCGTTCGTGCTGCCGAAGCTGTGGCCCGGCATGGGCGGGCCGAGCGCGCAGGACCCCATCAAGCTGGTCGCGCCGACGGTGCAGTTCAGCTTCTTCGGCGCCGACGTCACCAACGTCGCCATCATCATCGTGGTCTCCGCGGTCACGCTGGCCGCCGCGACGGACCTGCTGATCAACCGGACCAAGCTGGGCCGCGGCATCCGCGCGGTCGCCCAGGACCCCGACACCGCGACCCTGATGGGCGTCTCGCGGGAACGGGTCATCATGGTCACCTTCCTCATCGGCGGCCTGCTGGCGGGCGCCGCCGCCACGCTGTACGCGCTGAAGATCCCCAGCGGCATCATCTTCAACGGCGGTTTCATCCTCGGCGTGAAGGCCTTCAGCGCCGCGGTGCTCGGTGGCATCGGCAATCTGCGCGGTGCGCTGCTGGGCGGGCTGCTGCTCGGGCTGGCCGAGAACTACGGTCAGGCCCTGCTCGGCGAGCAGTGGCGTGACGTCGTCGCCTTCGTGGTGCTCGTGCTGGTGCTGATGGTGCGCCCGACCGGCATCCTGGGGGAGAGCCTCGGGAGGGCCCGCGCATGAGCCAGACCACGACCACCGCCGCCCCGGCGCCGCACCGCGGCCTCGGCGACGGCCTCCGCGACTGGTGGGACGGGCTGACCCGGCAGCAGCAGTGGCTGGTCGGCGTGCCGATCATCGCCCTGCTCGCCCTGCTCCCGGTGTTCCCGCCGCCGGGCGTCGCGACCACCTCCTACAGCTTCGGGCTCACCATGTTCGAGGTCGCCATGTTCGCGCTGATCGCGATCGGCCTGAACGTGGTCGTCGGCCAGGCCGGCCTGCTCGACCTCGGCTACGTCGGCTTCTTCGCCGTCGGCGCCTACACCGTCGGCCTGCTGACCAGCCCGAACAGCCCCTGGAACCAGACCGACACCTGGCTCGACGTGCGGTGGGCGTGGTGGTTCTGCCTGCCGCTCGCGGTGATCTTCACCGCCGCGGCGGGCCTGATCCTCGGCTCGCCGACCCTGCGCCTGCGCGGCGACTACCTGGCCATCGTGACCCTCGGCTTCGGCGAGATCGTGCGCCTGCTCGCCGACAACCTGGTGCCGCTGACCAACGGCAGCCTCGGCCTGTCGCAGGTGCAGTACCCGCGCGTCGGCGAGTCCGCCGCGCAGCCCGAGGGCGTGTTCGGGGTGAAGAACACCGGCGATCCGTCCAGCTGGAACCCGCTGGAGCGGGCGGGCTACGGGACCTACTGGTACTGGCTGGCCATGGGATTCGTGGTCGTGGTGCTGGTCGTGGTCGGCAATCTCGAGCGCAGCCGGGTCGGCCGCGCCTGGGTCGCCATCCGCGAGGACGAGGACGCCGCCGAGATCATGGGCGTGCCGACCTTCCGGTTCAAGCTGTGGGCCTTCGTCATCGGCGCGGGCATCGGCGGCGTCGCGGGCGCCATGTACGCCGGGCAGGTGCAGTTCGTGAATCCCGCCCAGTTCAACATCATCAACTCGATGCTGTTCCTGTGCATGGTCGTCATCGGCGGCCAGGGCAACAAGCTCGGCGTCATCGTCGGCGCCTTCATCGTGGCCTACCTGCCCAAGCGGCTGCAGTCGGTGCAGCTGGTCGACAACGAGACCACCGGCTACCTGCTGCTCGCCGTCGACGTGGCGGTCTTCGTCGCGCTGCTGGTGGTGTGGAAGAAGTTCGCCGGGACGCTCGGCGCCTGGCCGCGGCGAGGGCTGATCACCGGCCTGGTCGGCACCGGTGTGTTCGGCGCCCTCCTCGCCGGCAGCGTCCTGCTCTTCCGCCCCGGCGGCGCCCAGACCCTCGGCGACCTGAAGTACCTCTACTTCGGCATCGCCCTGGTGGTCATGATGATCCTGCGCCCGCAGGGCCTGTTCCCGGCCCGCCAGAAACTGCTGACCTACGGGCGGCAGGTGTACCAGGCCGTGCGCCGCCCGGCGCGGGCCGAAGCGATCGGAGCTCGACGATGACCGGCCCCGGCGCGGGTGACGCGCTCTACGACAACGAGGACATGTCGGCCGGCTACGCCGCGCCGCCGCCGCAGCCCACCGCGGGCGACGTCGACGTCACCGCGGTGCTGCCGGTGCTCGGCGACGCCGAGGCGGTCGCCGACGTGGTCGCCCCGCACCGCGAGATCGAGACCGGCATCGGCGAACCGCTGCTGCGCACCGACGGCCTGACCGTCCGCTTCGGCGGCCTCACGGCCCTGGACGACGTGTCCTTCGAGATCCGGCGCGGGGAGATCCTCGGCCTGATCGGCCCCAACGGCGCGGGCAAGACGACCTGCTTCAACGCGATCACCGGGGTATATCGGCCCTCGGCGGGCACCGTGTCCTTCGACGGCAGGCCGCTGGGCAAGACCAAACGCAACGAGATCACCCGCCTCGGCATCGCGCGCACCTTCCAGAACGTGCGCCTGTTCGGGGAGATGACCGCGCTGGAGAACGTCGTCGTCGGCACCGACGCCCGCCACCGCACCTCGGTGCCGGGCGCGGTCTTCCGCACGGGCCGGCACCGGCGCGAGGAGCACGACGCCATCGAGCGCGGCATGGCCCTGCTCGAGTTCGTCGGGATCGCCCCGCGGGCGGTCGAGAAGGCCCGCAATCTCTCCTACGGTGACCAGCGCCGCCTGGAGATCGCCCGCGCGCTGGCCACCGAGCCCAAGCTGCTGTGCCTGGACGAGCCGGCGGCCGGCTTCAACCCCAGCGAGAAGTCGGCGCTGATGGACCTGATCCGCAAGATCCGCGACGACGGCTACACCGTGCTGCTCATCGAGCACGACATGCGGCTGGTCATGGGGGTCACCGACCGCATCGTCGTGCTCGAGTTCGGCCGCAAGATCGCCGACGGGCTGCCCGCCGAGATCCGCGACGACCCGGCCGTCATCGCCGCCTACCTCGGTGTGCCGGACGCGGATTCGGTCGCGGAGGTCCGCGAGGAGGCGGTCGCGGCCGCCGCCGAGGGGGTGGCCGCGACCGCCGGCGCCGCCGCGTCGCAGGCCCCCGCCGCGTCCGAGGCGCCGCTGCTCGAGGTGCGTGACATGGCGGTCGGCTACGGCCGGATCCAGGCGCTGCACGGGATCTCGCTGTCGGTGCGCGAGGGGGAGATGGTCACCCTGCTCGGCGCCAACGGCGCGGGCAAGACCACCACGATGCGCGCGCTGTCGGGGCTGCTGCCGCTGAGCGCGGGACAGATCCTGTTCCAGGGCCGCGACATCAGCACCATGAAGGCGCACGAGCGCGTGGTCGCGGGGCTGATCCAGTCGCCCGAGGGCCGCGGGGTGTTCCCCGGCATGACCGTGCTGGAGAACCTCGACATGGGCTGCTACGGACGCCCGTTCGACACCAAGGCCGAGTACCAGAAGACCCTGGACTGGGTGTTCGAGCTGTTCCCCCGGCTGGCCGAGCGGCGCAAGCAGGTCTCGGGCACCATGTCCGGCGGCGAGCAGCAGATGCTGGCCATCGGGCGCGCGCTCATGGCGCGGCCGCGCCTGCTGCTGCTCGACGAGCCGTCGATGGGGCTGGCGCCGATGGTGATCCAGCAGATCTTCAAGATCATCACCGAGATCAACCAGCAGGGCACCACCGTGCTGCTGGTCGAGCAGAACGCCCAGCAGGCGCTGACCCGCAGCGACCGCGCCTACATCCTCGAGACCGGGCGGGTCACCAAGTCCGGCGCCGGCACGGCACTGCTGCACGACCCGGCCGTGAAATCGGCCTACCTCGGCGTGGACTGAGCGGCCCCCGCCGCGCGGCCCGGCTCGGCGCCGGGCCGCGCGGGTCAGGGATGTCCGGACTCGAACAGCGAAGCGCCCCAATAGGACCCGTCCGCGACGCCGGGCGGCACCGCGAAGAGCGCGGACCCGTCGTGCCGGATGTACTCGTTGAGGGCGTCGCGGCGGGCCAGGTTGTGCTGCATCGGCACGAACTGCTTCTGCGGATCGCGGCAGTAGGCGATGAAGAACAGGCCGGCGTCGAGGTGGCCGAAACCGTCCGAGCCGTCGGTGAAGTTGTAGCCGCGGCGCAGGATCTGGATCCCGCCGAGCTCCTCGGCCGAGGCAAGCCGGACGTGCGCGTCGGCGTCGATCAGCGGGCCGGACGGGCCGGCCGACTGCAGGTCGAGCTCGTCGAACTCGTCGCGGCCGCCCAGCGGCGCGCCCGTACCTTTGGTCCGGCCGATGACCCGCTCCTGTTCGTGCAGGCTGGTGCGGTCCCACGGCTCGATGAGCATGCGGATGCGGCGGGTGACCAGGTAGGAGCCGCCCGCCATCCACGCCTGGTCGTCGGCGGGATCGACCCAGACGAACCGGTCGACGGTGGCGGTGTCCTCGGCCTTGATGTTGCGGGTGCCGTCCTTGAAACCGAGCAGGTTGCGCGGGGTCGCCTGGCTGGTCGAGGTGGACGAGGTGCGGCCGAAACCCAGCTGCGACCAGCGCACCGACACCACGCCGAACCCGGCGCGGGCCAGGTTGCGGACCGCGTGCACGGCCACCTGGGGATCGTCGGCGCACGCCTGGATCGCGAGGTCGCCGCCGCAGCGCGCGGGGTCGAGCATGTCGCCGCTGAACTTCGGCAGGTCGACCAGGGCCTTCGGTTTGCGCTCGGCGATGCCGAACCGGTCGGTGCCGTCGGCGGTGACGAACAGCGACGGCCCGAAGCCGAGGGTGAGCGTCAGCCGCGAGGGCGCCAGATCCAGGGCCTCGCCGGTGTCGGTCGGCGGGGTGTAGGGCGCCCCGCCGACGGCACCGCCGGGCGTCGCCTCCTGGCCCGCGGTCATCCGCTCGGCCATGGCCGTCCAGGTCTCGAGCAGCCGGATCAGCTCGGCCCGCGACCGGGTCTGCACGTCGAAGGTGGCGAAGTGCAGGCGATCCTGCACCGGGGTGACGATGCCCGCCTGGTGGGCGCCGCGGAACGGCACCGTGGCGGGCGCGGCGTCGCCGGACCCGGCCGAGAGCCTGCCCGCCAGCACGCCCGCGCCCGCGGCGGCCACCCCGACGCCCGCGCCCGCGAACAGGCCGCGGCGCGAGAGACCCTGCCCGCGTTCAGGACTGGGCGACAATGCCCTGCACCTGACTGACGACGGCCGAGAGCGCGTCGATGTGCCGCGCCAGTGCGGCCCGCTGGTCGGCGGTGACGGTGTCGTAGGAGACGAAGCCGGCGCCCGCCCGGTACTTCGCGAGTTCCGCCTCCAGCTCGGCGAAGCGGCGATCGATCTGCGTGCCGAGATCGGGGTTGCGCGCGTCCAGGATCGGCCGCACGCTGGCGATCGCCGCCTTCGAGCCCTCCACGTTGCCCTGGAAGTCCCACAGGTCGGTGTGGGAGAAGATGTCCTCCTCGCCGGTGATCTTGGTCCGGGCCACCTCGTCGAGCAGGCTCTGCGCGCCGCCCGCGACCTGCACCGGGTCGACCACGTAGCCGCTGGCGTTCACGCCGCCCGCGAGTTCGGAGATGTCGGCCTGCAGCCGGTCGGCGATCGCGGTGGTGTCGGGCTGGAGGCCCTGCACCCACAGGTCCTTCTCCAGGCGATGGAAGCCGGTCCAGGCGTCGCCGGGGGACAGGTCGGCCTCGCGCTGGTCGACCCGCGGATCCAGGTCGTTGGGGAAGGCCTCGGCGGCGGGCTCGATGCGCTCCCAGTAGGTGCGGCTGACCGGGAACAGCTGCTTGGCGGCGGGGATGTCGCCGCGGCGGACCGCGTCGACGAAGGACTTGGTCGAGTCCTGCAGCGTGGCGATCTGGGCGGTCAGGTACTGCTTGTAGGCGGCGGCGGCCGCGGCCAGCTCCGGCGAGGCGTTGGCGGGCTTGGCGGCGCCGGTCACGGTGAAGTCGTGGCGGATGCCGTCGCCGACCATGCCGGGCTTGCACGCGGTGCGATAGGTCCCGGGCTCGCCGACCGACACGATCAGCTGCCGGGTCAGGCCGGGGCCGATGTTCTCGATCTCGCCGACGACCCGCTCGGCGCTGTCGTAGACGTAGAACTCGGTGACCTTGCTGCCGCCGTTGGTGATGCGGAAGGTCACCGTGCCGGTCTCGGCGGTGTCGCGCGAGAGCGCGCAGGTGCTGTCGTCGGCGGTGACGGTGATGTCACCGGCGGCGCTCTCGCTTTTGCTGGTGCAGGCGACCAGCGCCAGCGGCAGCGACAGCGCGGTGAGCGTCGCGACTACATGTGCTCGCACAGGGGCAGACCTTTCACTTGTCCGTGCGGGCTGCCGATTCGGCAGCCGGTGTCGGTGTCCCACCCCGGTCGCCGGGCTCGTTCACCGGGCGCAGGAACAGCGCGGTGACGACGGCGACATAGCCCGTCCACGCCACCACCTGCAGCACGGTGGGGTCGGGACGGAAGTTGAAGATGCCCTGGGCGATGGTCCCGTACCAGCTCGAGGTGTCGAACCACGACGAGATGTCGAACGCGCCCGTGCCGAGCCCGGGCAGCCAGCCCACGGTCTGCAACGCGCGCACGCCGTAGGCGAGGATGCCCGCCGCCACGACGATCAGCAGCACGCCGGTGACCTTGAAGAAGACCGCGAAGTTGATCCGGACGGCGCCGTAGTACAGCGCGACGGTCAGCACCACCGCGAGCGCGATCCCGAGCAGCAGCCCGATCAGGGGCCACTGGCTGCCCCCCGCGTTCTCCGCGTAACCGACCATGAGCAGCGCGGTCTCGACGCCCTCGCGTCCGACGGCGAGGAAGGCCAGGGTGAACACCGCGGTCGGGCCGACCACCAGCGCCCGCTCCATCCCCGCCTTGAGCTCCCCGGAGATCGTGCGCGCGGCGGTGCGCATCCACAGCACCATCCAGGTCACGATGGCCACCGCCGCCAGCGAGGCGAGGCCCGCGACGAGCTCGGCGGCGAGGCCGGTGATCGTCGAGGTGCCGTAGTGCACGCCGAGGAAGATGATCGCCACCATGGCGACCGCGCCGCCCACCCCCGTGGCCACCCACTTGACCGCGTCGCGGCGCTGGGCCTTGACGAGGAAGGCGACCAGGATCATCACCACGATGCCGGCTTCCAGGCCCTCACGCAGGCCGATCAGTCCGCTGCCGAACAGCTGCGCGGTCACCGACGGCAGTCCGGCCGCGGCCATCCGGTCGATCACGGTGACTCCTGGGGTTGGGAAAGGCTGACCATACTTCGGTAAGGCATGCCTAGTCTCGCACAGTCCGGTTTCCCAGCTGCGGGTATCCACCCCGTCCGGGCGGCGCGGTGTCCGGCGCGGCGGCGTTCGCCGGTGTCGGTGCCGGTCCCTAGACTCATCGGCGTGAGTTCACCGACGAGTGTCCAGGCATCGACAACGACCACCTCCGGCGCCGACGGCGCCCGGCCCACGCTGCTGCTCCTGGACGGGCACTCGCTGGCCTACCGCGCGTTCTTCGCGCTGCCCGCGGAGAACTTCAAGACGGTGACCGGCCAGACCACCAACGCCGTCTACGGCTTCACCTCGATGCTGATCAACCTGCTGCGCGACGAGCAGCCCAGCCATGTCGCGGCCGCGTTCGACGTCTCCCGCAAGACCTTCCGCACCGAGGCGTACCCCGAGTACAAGGCCAATCGCAGCGCGACCCCGGACGAGTTCCGCGGCCAGGTCGAACTCACCAAGGACGTCCTCGGCGCGCTCGGTATCCCGGTGATGGCCATCGAGGGCTACGAGGCCGACGACCTCATCGCCACCATCACCACCCAGGCCAGGGCCCAGGGCTACCGGGTGCTCATCGTCACCGGCGACCGCGACGCCATCCAGCTGGTCGACGACGACGTCACGGTGCTCTACCCGCGCAAGGGTGTCTCGGACCTGACCCGGTTCACCCCCGCCGCCGTCGAGGAGAAGTACGGGCTGACCCCGGCCCAGTACCCCGACTACGCGGCCCTGCGCGGCGACCCGAGCGACAACCTGCCCGGCATCCCCGGCGTCGGGGAGAAGACCGCGGCCAAGTGGATCCGCGAGTACGGCGACCTGGCCACGCTCGTCGACAAGGTCGACACGGTCAAGGGCAAGGTGGGTGACGCGTTGCGCGCCAACCTGTCCGGCGTCGTGCTGAACCGTCAGCTCACCGAGATGGTGCGCGACGTTCCGCTGCCCTACACCCCCGACCAGCTGGCCAAGGCGCCCTGGGACCGGGAGAAGATCCACCAGCTCTTCGACGACCTCGAGTTCCGGGTCCTGCGCGACCGGTTGTTCGACACCCTGGGCTCGGCCGAGCCCGAGGCCGAGTCCGGGTTCGAGATCAGCGGGGCCGCCCTGGAGGTCGGCGCGGTCGCGGACTGGCTGGCCGAGCACGCGAAAGCCGGTGTGCGCCACGGCGTCTCGATCGTCGGCAACGGCACGCCCGCGCACGGCGACGTGCGCGCGCTGGCGATCGCCGCCGGCGACGGCGAGAGCGGCTACATCGACGTCACCGTGCTGACCCCCGGAGACGAAGCGGCGCTGGGCGACTGGCTGGCCGACCCGGCGGTGCCCAAGGCGGTGCACGAGGCCAAGGCCGCCCGGCACGCGCTGCGCGGGCGCGGCTGGGCACTGGGCGGACTGAGCAGCGACACCGCGCTCGCCGCCTACCTGGTACGCCCGGGTCAGCGCAGCTTCAACCTCGACGACCTGTCGCTGCGCTACCTCAAGCGCGAACTGCGCGCCGAGTCGACCGGGGAGACCCAGCTCTCGCTCCTGGACGACGAGGACACCGTCGCCGCCGAGACGGCCCGCGACGAGATGCTGCGCGCCCGCGCCGTCACCGACCTGGCCGACGCCCTGGACACCGAGCTGGCCGCCATCGAGTCCACCGCGCTGCTGGACGAGATGGAACTGCCCCTGCTCGACGTGCTCACCACCCTCGAGGACGCGGGCATCGCCGTCGACGTCGCGCAGCTGGAGGCCCTGCAGCGCCAGTTCGCCGACCGGGTCGCCGAGGCCGCCGAGGCCGCGTACGGCGTGATCGGCAAGCAGATCAACCTCGGCTCGCCCAAGCAGCTGCAGGTGGTGCTGTTCGACGAGCTCGACATGCCCAAGACCAAGCGGACCAAGACCGGGTACACCACCGACGCCGACGCGCTGGAATCGCTGTTCGAGAAGACCGGCCACCCGTTCCTGGAGCACCTCCTCGCGCACCGCGACGCCACCCGGCTCAAGGTCACCGTCGACGGCCTGCTCAAGGCGGTGGCCGACGACGGCCGCATCCACACCACCTTCAACCAGACCATCGCCGCGACCGGGCGGCTCTCGTCCACCGAGCCGAACCTGCAGAACATCCCCATCCGCACCGACACGGGCCGCCAGATCCGCGACACCTTCGTCGTCGGCCCGGGCTACGCCGAGCTGATGACCGCCGACTACAGCCAGATCGAGATGCGCATCATGGCGCACCTGTCCGGCGACGCGGGCCTGATCGAGGCGTTCAACTCCGGCGAGGACCTGCACACCTTCGTCGCCTCCAAGGCCTTCGACATCCCGCTCACCGAGGTCACCCCGGAGATGCGGCGCCGGATCAAGGCCATGTCCTACGGCCTGGCCTACGGGCTGAGCTCCTACGGCCTGTCCGCGCAGCTGCGGATCAGCACGGCCGAGGCCAAGGAACAGATGGACGTCTACTTCGACCGGTTCGGCGGCATCCGTGACTACCTGGCCGACGTCGTGGACCAGGCCCGCAAGGTCGGCTACACCCAGACCCTGTTCGGCCGCCGCCGTTACCTGCCCGACCTGGACTCCAGCAACCGCCAGCGCCGCGAGGCCGCCGAGCGGATGGCGCTCAACGCCCCGATCCAGGGCACCGCCGCCGACATCATCAAGGTCGCGATGATCAACGTGCAGAACGCGATCCAGGCCGCGGGCCTGCGTTCGCGCATGCTGCTGCAGATCCACGACGAACTCGTGCTCGAGGTCGCCGAGGGGGAGCGCGAGCGGCTCGAGGCGCTGGTCCGCGAGGAGATGGCCTCGGCCATCGAACTGTCGGTGCCGCTGGATGTCTCGGTCGGCACCGGCCGCAGCTGGGACGCCGCCGCGCACTAGTGACCGCCTCGTGACCCGAGTCCGCCGCGGGAGTCGTTGCCGCGGCGGACAATCGAACGACCGCCGGGCCGGCCGCCCGGCCCGGACGATCGGGGGAACGATGACCGCGGTGGAACCCAGGGCCCGTGCCGAGTTCGCGCGCCGCCTCGACGCGCTCTACCGGTGCGCCGGGCGACCCACCCTGGAAGGGGTCGCGGCCGCCGCGCGCGAACGCACCAGAGCGGCGCGATGCCGCCACGACCACGGCGCGGTCCGGTTGCAGCGCATCAGCGACTGGCGGCGCGGGGTGTGCGTGCCCGCGCGGTTCGAGACCTTCCTGCCGGTGCTGCTCACGCTGATCGACCGGGCGCGCGCCTGCGGGCAGCCGGTGCCCGCCGAGCTGACCGATCTCGCGGCCTGGCGCCGGGTCTGGCAGGACACCGGCGCCCGGGCGACGACCTGATCAGTCCGTCTCGACGATCTCCCCCGACAGCGGCGCCAGCGCGTCGAGCACCTCGCCCGCGGTCGCGGCCGGGATCCCGGCCGCGTGCAGCGCGTCGGCCAGGTGCGCGGCCACCCGCTCGAAATCGGCCCGGGTGATGGACAATCCGGCGTGCGCGGCGCGCAGCGGCTCGCCCGCGTACACCTCGGGGCCGCCCAGGGCCTGCCCGAGGAACCGCACCTGCGCCTCGACGAGCCGGTTCGGGTTCGCGGCGGAGAAGTAGTCGGCCAGCAGGGGATCGGTGAACAGCCGGCGGTAGTGGTCGGTGACGAGCCGGTGCAGGGTGTCGTGGCCGCCGAGGCGGTCGTAGATGCTGGACATGGCGGCTCCCCGGGTCCGGCGGGCCCGTCGCGGCCCGTGGACGCCTCACCGTAGGACGGGCCGCGGGCGGTGTCACCGGGGCCAACGGCGGTGCGGGACGATCGCGCAGTTCGGCCGGTCGGCGCGGATTTTCCGGACCGGAAACCGGGGCGCGCGGGCCGCGCGACCCGCGCCGGGTGCCGCGCTGTGGCAGCATCACAACGATGACCGACGAGGTGCTGCCCGACCCGCTGCCCCCCTGCCCGGACCTCGACCGCGCGTTCGCGGTGTCCTGGCCGGTCCGTCTGGGCGACACCGACGCCGAGGACCGGCTGCGCCTGGACGCGGCCGCCCGCTATCTGCAGGACATCGGGTTCGAGCACCTCGGCGCCGTCGAGGACGGCGACACCCATCAGGGCTGGATCGTGCGGCGCACGGTCATCGACGTCTACGAGCCGCTGACCTTCGGCGACCGGGCGCACCTGCGGCGCTGGCCCGCGGCCCTGTCCAACCGCTGGTGCGACATGCGCATCCGGGTGACGGGGGAACGCGGCGGCCGTCTCGAGGCGCAGGCCTTCCTCATCCACGTCGACCCGGTCGCGGGCCGCCCGGCGCGGATGAGCGACCGGTTCATGGCCCCCATGCTCGCCGCGACCACCGAGCACCGGCTGCGATGGAAGGCGGCGCTGACCCCGCTGACCACCCTCGACGCCGAGCTCACCGCGTTCCCGCTGCGGGTCAGCGACGTCGACCGGCTGGGACACGTGAACAACGCCGTGTACTGGATCGCGGTGGAGGAGGCGCTGGCCGCGCACCCGGAGTGGCACGCCACGCCGTATCGCGCCGTCGTCGAGCACGTCGGCCCGGTCATGGCCGCGGACAAGGTGACCGTGCGCACCGTGGTGGGGGAGCGGTCGCTGCGGTTGCAGCTCGAGGTGGACGGCGAGCCGAGGGCGCTGGCCGAGGTGCGGCCGCTGTCCGCTCCGTCACAGTAACGAAGGGCACAGCGGCCGGGCGCGGACCCGCGCCGGGCCGCCGGGCTCAGGCGGGGGCGCCGTCGCGGGCGGGCCGGACGACCAGGCGGGCCGCGCCCGCCGACAGGTCGATCTCGTCGCGCGGGGGCGCGCCGTCCGCGAGGTCCTCCCGGTGCATGAGCGTCGTGCGCCGCTGCTCGAACTCGTGGTGCTTGGCGCCCTGGAAGACGGCCGTGACCTCCTCGAATCCGGCCGCCGCCACGGGCGTGCCCGAGCGGCCCCTGCTCCAGGGCAGCACCCGGGAACCGGTGAGCCTGCCGAAGGCCACCTCCAGCCCGGCCAGCGCGATCAGCAGCAGCGCCAGCCCGGGGATCGTCAGGAAGACAAGCAGACCCATGCCGTTCATCGTAGCGTCGCGTGTCCGACAGCGACCGGTCGTGAGCTGGGCCGATGATACTCACCGGTACGCAAAACGGACAGTGCGGGAGGTTGCGATCGCGTGAATTCACCACTATCCTCGACCGCGTGCCGAATCCTGCCGACCGCCCCGCTACTGCGCTGAGCGCAGTGCGTATCGCAGCGCCGATCGCGCTGGGGGCATCGCGGCGACTCCTTCTCGTAGTAACCCGCCGTAGCGGGGTCTGATTCGGACCGGCCCCCTCGCTGCGGGCTGTTTCTCATTGTTCTGCTGGTCCCCATCCTCTGACGAAGACTCTCTTCGGGAAGACCTCACCTGCAATGACACTGCTGACACTGGATCCTGCCTTCTTCGCCGCCGCCCCCCGGGAGCTGCGCGCCGAATCCGCCGACCTGACCCCGGCCGAGTTCCACGACCGTTACGTCACCCACGACGGGCCGATCACCCTCGGTGACTGGTCCCACGCCGGGGCCGACTACGCGGCCACGCTGGAATTCAGCGACCACCTGCGCACCGTCGTCGCGACGGGCAGCCCCGTGGCCGCGCTCACCTCGGCCCTCTACGACGAGGGCTACCCCATCGAGATCCTGCGGTTCCACCAGCGCCACACCGGCGCGGGCACCGCGACCTTCGTCCGCTGTGAATTCAACGGACGTCGTGGCTGGGCCGCCGCACTCGCCGCCGACAGCGCCGAGTCGACCGTCCGCGCCATGATCGCCGGCGTCAACCTGCTCGCCGCCTGATCCTCCTACGCGAAGGGCCCGCTCACCGGAAGGTGAACGGGCCCTTGTGCTTCCGCGCCGCACGGGGCGCTCGGATCATTCCGAATCATCCGAGCCATGCGAGTCATGCGGAGTCACTCCGAGGCGGGCTGGCCCGCCTGCTGCTCGGCCAGCTGCTTGCGCACCTCGTCCATGTCGAGGGCCTTGACCTGGGTGACCAGATCCTCGAGCGCGGCCGGTGGCAGCGCGCCGGGCTGCGCGAAGACCAGCACGCCCTCGCGGAAGGCCATGATGGTCGGGATGGAGCGGATGTTGGCGGCCGCGGCCAGGCCCTGCTCGGCCTCCGTGTCCACCTTGCCGTGCACCACGTCGGGGTGCTTGTCCGCCGAGGCTTCGAAGGTCGGGGCGAAGCTGCGGCACGGGCCGCACCACGAAGCCCAGAAGTCGACCAGAACCACATCGTTCCCGGTGACTACCTCGTCGAAGTTCTGCTGGGTCAGCGTCTGGGTGGCCATGACGTCCTCTCGAATAAGTCGGTCTCGTCGTCTGGTAACGCCGATACGTCCCTCTATCTTCCCCCGATGAGGATCCGCTCGGTCCGGGTGTCGCCGTCCCAGCGGCGTATACCCACCACAGTGCCGGGAAAATCGCGCTCGCGGGCCACGGCGTGTACGGCCGCCCCGAGCTGTTCCGGCGTCACCCGGCGCGCCAGGGTCACATGCGGCGTCCAGGAATCCGGGGCGGTGTTCTCGACCAGGCCCGGGCACTCCGCCACGATGTCGTGCACCGCGCGCTGCAACGCCAGCAGCCCCGCCGAGGGCACGACCGCACGCACCAGGATCGGGCGGTGCGCGCCGAACAGCAGCAGCCCGCCGATCCGGACGGGCAGCGGGGCGACGTCGAGGCCGGCCAGCGCCGGGTCCAGCGCGGACGGGATCCGCGCGGCCACCGCGACGGTGATGTGCGGGCGGTGCGTGGCGGTGCCCGGCCTGCCGACCCCCGCCGCCGCCAGCGCGCGCCACTGACCGCGGACCCACGCCTCGGTCTCTTGGTCGACCAGCAGTTCCACCGACTGCGCCACACGGGCGAATCTACCGGCGGACGGCGTGTCCGCGGGGGCGGGCGGACCGATCGGCGCGGCCGCGCGCGAGGATGATGCGGTGAACGGTGTGCGGCTGGGTGTGATCGACGGTGACGGAATCGGCCCCGAGGTGGTGGCCGCGACCAGGGCGGTGGTGGACGAGGCGGTCGCGGCGGCGGGCCTGGCGCCGGTGGACTGGGTGCCGCTGCTGATGGGGCATGCCGCCATCGAGGAGTTCGGCGACCCGCTGCCCGAGCAGACCCGCGCGGGGCTCGCCGCCGTCGACGGCTGGATCCTCGGCCCGCACGACAACGCCTCCTATCCCGAGCATCTGCGCGTCGCCCCGGGCGGCGCCATCCGCAAGCACTTCGGGCTCTACGCCAACATCCGTCCGGCCAGGGCGTTCCCGGGTGTGCGGGCCACCGCGCCGGGCATCGACCTGGTGATCGTGCGGGAGAACAGCGAGGGCTTCTACGCCGACCGCAACATGTTCGCCGGCTCGGGGGAGTTCCGGCCGACCGAGGACGTCGCCATGGCCGTCGCGCTGATCACCCGTCAGGCGTGCGAGCGCATCGCCCACCAGGCGCTGCGGCTGGCCCGGGGCAGGCGCAAGCGGGTCACCGTGGTGCACAAGGCCAACGTGCTGCCGATGACCACCGGCCTGTTCCGCGACGTCTGCTACGCGGTCGCCGCGGACTACCCCGACGTGCGCGTGGACGACGAGCACGTCGACGCCGTCGCCGCGCACCTGGTGCGCGACCCCGACGACTACGACGTGCTGGTCACCGAGAACCTCTTCGGCGACATCCTGTCCGATCTGGCCGCCGAGCTCAGTGGCTCGCTCGGGCTGGCCCCGTCGATCAACTGCTCCGACACCGTGGCCATGGCCCAGGCCGTCCACGGCGCCGCGCCCGACATCGCCGGGCGCAACCGCGCCAACCCGGTGGCGCTGCAGGCCTCGGCGGCGATGCTGCTGCGCTGGCTCGGCGCCCGCCGCGGCGACCACGGGCTGACCGAGGCCGCCGACCGCATCGATCGGGCGCTGGCCGCCACCCTGGCGGCCGGGGTCGCGACCGCGGACCTGGGCGGCCTCGCCTCGACCTCCGAGTTCACCGAACAGGTCCGCGCCCGCGTGCACCGCCGCTGAGCGCGGTTCCGCCCCGGGCCGCCCCTGGTGGTCTAGGGTGCGAGAACACGCAGTTCGCTCGGTGGCCCGCTCGGCGCGGATCGGAGGTTGGTGTGGGTGCTCGCCCCGCGCGACGGGCGCGGTCGCGCTGGTCGCTGTGCCTGGCCGTTGTCGCGGTGCTGGCGGTCGGCGGCTGCGTCGACAACACCGACGACGAGGATCCGCCCGTGCCCAAGGTTCCGGTGACCGTGGTGCCCGACATCGCGGCCGCGCTACCCGACTCCGTGCGATCGTCGGGGCGGATCGTCGTCGGGGTCAACGTGCCGTATCAGCCCAACGAATACCGCAACGCCAAGGGCCAGATCGTCGGATTCGACGTCGATCTCGTCGACGCGGTCGCCGGGGTCCTCGGGGTGCGCGCCCAGTTCGTGGAGTCCTCGTTCGAGAAGATCATTCCCGGAGTCCAGGCAGGCACCTACGACATGGGCATGTCCTCGATCACCGATTCCCGGGAGCGGGAGAAGCAGGTCGACTTCGTCACCTACTTCAACGCCGGGATCCAGTGGGCGCAGCGGCCGGACGAGCCGGTCGATCCGGAGAACGCCTGCGGCAAGCGGGTCGCGGTCCAGTCGACCACGGTCGAACACACCGAGGAGGTCCCGGCCAAGTCCGCGGCCTGCGTGGCGGCGGGCAGGCCGCCGATCGACATGAAGGCCTTCGACGAGCAGAGCGGCGCCACCAACGCGCTGGTGCTGGGTCAGGTGGACGCGATGTCGGCCGATTCGCCGGTCACCGCCTACGCCATCAAGCGGACCGAGGGGCGCATCGAGCCCGCGGGCCCGGTCTTCGAATCCGCGCCCTACGGCTGGGCCGTGGCCAAGGGTTCGCCGCTGGCGCGGCCGCTGCAGCAGGCCCTGCAGCATCTGATCGACACGGGTGTCTACCTGCAGATCACCCGCAATTGGGGAGTCCAGGACGGTGCGATCAGCACCTCGGTGATCAACGGTGCGGTGAGCTGATGACGACACGACAACCGGCGTCCGAGCCGGAACCCATCAAGGCGGTCCCCCTGCGCAGGCCGGGTCGCTGGATCGCCGCGGCGGTCATCCTGATCCTGGTCGGCCTGTTCGTCTACGGCGCGATCACCAATCCGGCCTACCGCTGGGACGTCTACGCCAAGTACCTGTTCGACGAGCGCATCAGCCAGGGCGCGGTGGTCACCCTCGAGCTCACGGTGCTGGCCATGCTCATCGCGGTGGTGCTCGGCACGGTGCTGGCGGTGATGCGCCTGTCGCCCAACCCGGTGCTGCGGTGGGTGGCCTGGGTGTACCTGTGGATCTTCCGTGGCACGCCCGTGTTCGTGCAGCTCGTGTTCTGGGGCCTGGTGCCCTCGCTGTACAAGAACATCGACCTCGGTGTCCCGTTCGGGCCGCAGTTCTTCCACATCGACGTGCAGGACCTGCAGGCGGGGTTCCTGTTCGCGGTGATCGGGCTCGGCCTCAACGAGGCCGCCTACATGGCCGAGATCGTGCGCGCCGGCATCGGTTCGGTCGGCGAGGGCCAGTACGAGGCATCCACCGCGCTGGGCATGTCCTGGTCGCAGACCATGCGCCGCACGGTGTTGCCGCAGGCCATGCGGGTGATCATCCCCCCGACCGGCAACGAACTGATCGGCATGCTCAAGACCACCTCGCTGGTCGCGGCGATCCCGCTCTCGACCGACCTCTACGGCCGCGCCCGCGACATCTACGGCGTGAACTTCGAACCCATCCCGCTGCTGCTGGTCGCCGCCACCTGGTACCTGGCGATCACCAGCATCCTGATGGTCGGGCAGTACTACCTGGAACGGCACTTCTCCCGCGGCGCGTCCCGCCAGCTGTCGGCCAAACAGCTGCAGGAACTGGCCGCGGCACAGGCGGCGGTGAAGGCGAAATGAGCGAACCGATGATCCGGGCGGACCGGGTGTGCAAGAGCTTCGGGGCCCTCCAGGTGCTCAAGGGCATCACCCTGGAAGCGAGTCCGGGGGACGTGCTGTGCCTGATCGGGCCCTCGGGGTCAGGCAAGTCCACCTTCCTGCGCTGCATCAACCATCTCGAACAGGTGACCGCGGGCCGGCTCTACGTCGACGGCGAGCTGGTCGGCTACACCGAACGCAACGGCAAGCTCTACGAGATGCACCCGCGCGAGGCCGCGCGCCAGCGTCGCGACATCGGCATGGTGTTCCAGCACTTCAACCTCTTCCCGCACCGCACCGCCCTCGAGAACGTCATCGAGGCGCCGACGCAGGTGAAGAAGGTCCGCAAGGCCGACGCGGTGCGCCGGGCCGAGGAACTCCTCGACCGGGTCGGCCTGGCGGACAAGGCGGGCGCCTATCCCGCCCAGCTCTCGGGCGGTCAGCAGCAGCGCGTCGCCATCGCCCGCGCCCTGGCCATGGACCCCAAACTCATGCTCTTCGACGAGCCGACCTCGGCGCTCGATCCCGAACTGGTCGGCGAGGTCCTCACCGTCATGCGCGAACTCGCCGCCTCGGGCATGACCATGGTGGTGGTCACCCACGAGATGGGTTTCGCCCGCGAGGTCGCCGACCAGCTCGTCTTCATGGACGGCGGCGTGGTCGTGGAGGCGGGGGTGCCGAGCGAGATGCTGGCGAACCCGGAACACGAACGGACCAAGGCGTTCCTGTCCCGGTTGCTGTAGGCCGCGTCAGGGGCGGGGCGCCAGGGCGAGGCGGAGCTGGCCGAGCAGGGCACGGGCCGCCGGATTGCCCGTGCGGTCGGTCCGCCACACCAGCGCCAGCCTGCCGCGCAGGGGCGGGTCGACGAGGTCGAGGGCGCGGACGCCGGCGGCCGTGGCCTCGGCGGGGGTGAGTCCCGGGACGACGGCGGTGCCGAGGCCGTGCGCGGCCAGGCGGAGCAGCAGCGGGGGCGCGGCGGCCTCGAAGGCGATGTCCGGGGTGAAACCGGCGGCGGCGCAGGCGCGTTCGAAGACCCCGCGCAGGCCGGTGCCCGGCGGCAGGCAGATCAGGCGGTGCTCGCGCAGGGCCCGCAGCGGGATCGTGCCCGCGTGCTCGCCCGGACCCGGCGGTGCGTCCGCGGCGACGGCGGCGACGAGCGGGGTCTCGAGGACGGTCTCGACGCCGACCGTGGGGGCCATCGCCGCCCCGGTCAGCCCGACGAGGGCGATGTCGAGGTCGCCGCGATCGAGGGCGGCCAGCATCGCCTCGGCGGTGTCCTCGGTGAGGCTGATGCCGACGGCCGGGTGATCGGTGTGGAATCCCGCGAGCACCGCGGCCACGTCGAACTCCTCGCCGGCCGCGCCGGAGATGACGCCGAGGCGCACGTGTCCGCGCAGCAGCCCGGTGAACTCCTGCACCGTGGCCTCGATCCGGTCGGCGGCGGCGAGGGCGGCGCGCGCGTGCTCGAGGACCGCCGCCCCGACGGCGGTCGGGGTGACGGTGCGGGGGCCGCGATCGAGGAGCTGCTGGCCGAGGGCCCGCTCGAGCTGCTTGATCTGGGCGCTGAGCCCCGGCTGGGTGAGGTGCAGCCGCTCGGCGGCCCGGGTGAAGCCGCCCTCCTCGACGACGGTGACGAAGTAGCGCAGCTGCCGCAGTTCCATAACAGTGGATTATGGCATCGCGAAGAACTATCTGTTTCACTTCTCACTCGCCGGGCGGCAGGGTCGAGGTATGACCGAGAACCCGCTCACCGACCTGCCCGTCACCACCGGCCCGCTCTTCCGTCCCGGCGACCCCGGCTACGCCGAGGAGATCGCCGGATTCCAGACCGCCTACACGCACCGGCCCGCGCTGGTCGTCGGCGCGGCGCACGCGGAGGACGTGCGCGCCGCGGTGGCGTTCGCGGCGCGGCACCGGCTGCCGATCGCGGTCCAGGCCACCGGGCACGGCCTGTCGGTGCCCGTCCGCGACGGTGTCCTGATCACCACCGGCCGGATGGACACCGTCGCCGTCGACCCGGTCGCCCGAACCGCCCGCGTCGGTGCGGGCGTGCGGGCGGGCGCGCTCGTCACGGCCGCCGCGGCGCACGGCCTCGCGCCGCTCAACGGTTCCTCGCTGTCGGTCGGCGTCGTCGGCTACCTGCTCGGCGGCGGGCTCGGCCTGCTCGCGCGGGAGTTCGGGTACGCGGCCGACCACGTGCGGTCCGTCGAGCTGGTCACCGCCGACGCGCGCCGCCGCACGCTGACCCCCGCCGACGAGCTCTTCGGCGCCGTCCTCGGTTCCGGCGGCAATTTCGGCGTCGTCACCGGCGTCGAGCTGGACCTGCTTCCCGTGTCCGAGATCTACGGCGGGCAGCTGATCTTCGACACGGACCTGGTCGAGGATGCCCTCGAGGCCTGGCGCGTCTGGACCGCCGCCGTGCCCGACACGCTCACCTCGTCGGTCGCCGTGCTCACCTTTCCCGACCTCCCGGCGCTGCCGGAGCCGTTGCGCGGCAGGCACGTCGCCGCGATCCGCGTCGCCTTCCACGGCCCGGCGGCCGAGGGCGAGCGCCTGGTCGCGCCGCTGCGCGCCGTCGGCGAGCGCCTGCGCGACGACCTGCGCGTGCTGCCCTACGCCGACTCGCACACCATCTACAGCGACCCCGACTTCCCGCACGCCTACGCCGCCACCAACGCGCTGCTGTCCGAGCTGACCGCGAAAACCGTCGCGGCGCTGCGTGACACGACCGCGCCGGGTCGCGAGGTCGAGGCGGTCGTCGACATCCGCCACCTCGGCGGGGCGCTGCGCGGCGGCCCGGCCCGCCTCGCCGTCGACCATCGCGACGCCGCCTACGCGGTGCGGGTCATCACCGGCGCCGAGGGCGAGCGCGCGCCCGCCGGGCTCGCCCGGGTCCGGGAGGCGCTGGCGCCGTGGACGATCGGGCACAGCCTGAACTTCCTCTACGGCGCGGGCGCCGCCGCGGACGAGGCGCAGACCAGGGCCGGCTACGCCCCGGCCACCTACGCCCGGCTCGCCGCCCTGAAGGCGGAACACGACCCGCGCAACCTGTTCCGGTGCAACCGCAACATCCGCCCCGCCCGGACTGTTGCCGCGAGCGGGCCCGAGCCGCTAGCATAGTGATATCACTCAGATATCGGGAGGATGTCATGGAGCTTCGGCCCGCCACACACGTCAACGGATTCCTGGTCGCGGGAGCGGGCCTGGTGCTCGCGCTCGCGCTCGGCGGCGCCGCGACCGCCGCGTTCATCGGCGCCGCCCACGGTGGCGGGCCGCTCGCGATCGCGGGCGGGATCGTCGCGTCGGTGCTCGTGCTCGCCGTGCTGATCGGCTGCACCGGCCTGATCGTGGTGGCCCCCAACGAGGCCAAGGTCGTCACGTTCTTCGGCCGCTACGTCGGCTCGGTGAGCGAACCCGGGTTCGTCTCGGTGGTTCCGCTGGCCGAGAACAAGACCATCTCGCTGCGGGTGCGCAACTTCGAGACCCAGAAGCTGAAGGTCAACGACGCCGACGGCAACCCGGTCGAGATCGCGGCCGTCGTGGTCTACAAGGTGGTCGACAGCTTCAAGGCCGCCTTCGCCGTCGACGACTACGAGGAGTACGTGGAGACCCAGTCCGAGGCCGCCGTGCGGCACCTGGCGACCACGCACCCCTACGACGCCCACGACCCGGACCGCACCAGCCTGCGCGACGGCGCCGAGGTCGCCGGGGAACTCACCACCGAGCTGCGCGACCGCACCGAGACCGCGGGCATCGAGATCATCGAGGCCCGCATCACCCACCTCGCCTACGCGCCGGAGATCGCCCAGGCCATGCTGGTCCGCCAGCAGGCCGCGCAGGTGGTCGCGGCCCGGACCCGGATCGTGGAGGGCGCGGTCGGCATGGTCGGGCTCGCGCTGGATCGCCTCGCCGAGCAGGGCACGGTGCAACTGGACGAGGAACGCAAGGCCACCATGGTCTCCAACCTGCTCGTCGTCCTCTGCGGGGACCGCGCGACCCAGCCCGTGGTGAACGCCGGATCGCTGTACTCGTAGGGTTCATCCGCCATGACAGCGCCGAAGAAGGACCCGAAGAAGGTGCTGCTGCGGCTCGACCCGGCCGTCCACGAAGCCATCGCGCGGTGGGCGGCCGACGATCTGCGCAGCGTCAACGCCCAGATCGAATACGCCCTGCGGATGGCGCTCAAACAGGCCGGCCGCGCGCCGAAGACGGACTGACCCCCGCCCGCACCCGACGCCCGGGTGCGGGCGGCCGCGGTCCTCGATGATCCAGGGGCGCAGGGCAACTCGGTACCGGCCAGTACAGTGTGACGGTGCCCATATCCTTCGACATCAGGGGAATGCATCAGCTGGACGCCACCACCTGGGGCGATCCGGCCACGCGCGACGTGGTCGCCCTGACCTATGTGGACACCGTTCCCGACCTGCCCGCCCGGCTCGAGGACCTGCCGCGGCTGCGCAGGCGGCTGGCCGAACACCACAGCCGCACCGGCTGTCTCATCGAGGCGTTCGTGGTCTGGGTGGACCGGCTGCCCGCGCTGCTGCGGGTCGAGAAGACCCCCATGCCCGGCGGCCGTCCCGGCCAGGTCTTCGCCGCCTCGATCGTCGTGCCGCGTGACCGATGCAGCGCGGTCTTCCAGATCATCTGCCCGGAGACCGGCAGGCCCGGCGCGCGGGAGGCGGCGATCGGCGGCCGGGTCAGCCGGGACGAGATGTTCCCGGCCCACCCGTACGCGCCCGGGCTGCGCGGTCGGCTGCCCTACACGCTGGCCGACGACCTGCGCTTCGACGAGGTCTTCCCCGACCACCCGCTGACCCGGGCCCGGCGCTGGATCGCCGACACCGTGCCCGCCGTGCGGGTCGATCCCGGCTTCGCCTCGCTGCCCGCATTCGTGCCGCCCGCCGAGCTCAGCGCTTCTCGGTGACGAAGATGGCGGTGCCCGGGAAGATCTCCCCGCGCAGCGGCGACCACTGACCCCATTCGCGGTCGAGCCACTCCGGCCAGTCGGGTTCGACGAGGTCGACCAGCGTGAGCCCGGCGGCGACGATCTCGCGCACCCGATCGCCCACGGTGCGGTGGTGCTCCACGTAGGTGGGCACCCCGTCGCCGTCGACCTCCACGTAGGGGGTGCGGTCGAAATAGGGGATGGACGCGACCAGGCCCTTCTCGCCCGGATCGTCGGGGAAGATCCAGCGCATCGGGTGGTTGACCGAGAAGACCCACCGCCCGCCCGGCTTCAGCACCCGCGCGACCTCGCGCATCACCCGCGCCGAATCCGCGACGAACGGCACGCCGCCGAAGGCCGAGCACGCCAGGTCGAACGAAGCGTCCGCGAAGGGCAGCGCCTCCGCGCCCGCCTGCACCAGCGGCACCACCGGGCCGCCGCGCTCCATGGCGGCCACGCCGCGCGCGAGCATGCCCATCGACAGGTCGAGCCCCACCGGGTACGCGCCCCGGCCGGCCAGCCAGCGCGAGCACGGCGCCGACCCGCAGCCGATCTCGAGCACCCGCTTGCCGGTCACGTCGCCGAGGAAGCCGTAGTCGCCCTCGTGCAGCCCCTCCGGGCACCAGACGAACTCGCCGCCGGGGGAGTCGACGCCGAGGAAGTCGGCGTGGGTGCGGTGGTACTGGTCGGCGTCGGCGTCCCACCAGCGCCTGCTGGCCCGTTCGCTGTCGGCGGAGGAGACCCGGGTCCGGGTGGTGGCGGCGGTGCCGAGCAGGGCGTTGGCCTGCGCGTGGCGCTCGTCGGGGTCGGTGGGGGTGGCAGACTGTTCCGGCACGGGGATCAGGGTATCGGCGCGCCGAGGGGGTGGTTTGCCCGGCCGGAGACGACTCGCGTACGCTGTTGATCGCGCGTGTCCGCCGAGATCAGCTGCGATTGTCGGCGTTTGTCGTCAATCGTCCGGTTTCGCGGGTGGGCGCACCGAGATCGCTCAGCGGTGATCGCGGTCGGTGGGGTACTTTCATAGTATCCATCGCCCGTCCTGCCGCGGTGATCACGCAGCGTACCGAAAGTACCCGTTCCATTGTCCGCAACCGACCACAATCCGTCCGGAGCAAACCCACATATGCCCACCACCGTCACCTCGCCGCAGGTAGCCGTCAACGACATCGGCTCCGCCGAGGATTTCCTCGCCGCCATCGACGCCACGATCAAGTACTTCAACGATGGCGACATCGTCGAGGGAACCATCGTCAAGGTCGATCGTGACGAGGTCCTGCTCGACATCGGTTACAAGACCGAAGGCGTCATCCCGTCCCGCGAGCTCTCCATCAAGCACGATGTCGACCCCAACGAGGTCGTTTCCGTGGGCGATGAGGTCGAGGCCCTGGTTCTCACCAAGGAGGACAAGGAAGGCCGCCTGATCCTGTCGAAGAAGCGGGCGCAGTACGAGCGCGCGTGGGGCACGATCGAGGAGCTCAAGGAGAAGGACGAGGCCGTCAAGGGCACCGTCATCGAGGTCGTCAAGGGCGGCCTGATCCTCGACATCGGCCTCCGCGGCTTCCTGCCCGCCTCCCTGGTCGAGATGCGTCGTGTCCGCGACCTCCAGCCGTACGTCGGCAAGGAGATCGAGGCCAAGATCATCGAGCTCGACAAGAACCGCAACAACGTGGTTCTCTCGCGTCGCGCCTGGCTGGAGCAGACCCAGTCCGAGGTCCGCAGCGAGTTCCTGCACCAGCTGCAGAAGGGCCAGGTCCGCAAGGGTGTGGTCTCCTCGATCGTCAACTTCGGTGCCTTCGTGGACCTGGGCGGCGTCGACGGTCTGGTGCACGTCTCCGAGCTGTCCTGGAAGCACATCGACCACCCGTCCGAGGTCGTCGAGGTCGGCACCGAGGTCACCGTCGAGGTCCTCGACGTCGACCTGGACCGCGAGCGCGTCTCCCTGTCGCTCAAGGCGACGCAGGAAGACCCGTGGCGTCAGTTCGCCCGCACCCACGCGATCGGCCAGATCGTGCCGGGCAAGGTCACCAAGCTGGTTCCCTTCGGCGCGTTCGTCCGCGTCGAGGAGGGCATCGAGGGCCTGGTGCACATCTCCGAGCTGGCCGAGCGCCACGTGGAGGTCCCGGACCAGGTCGTGGCCGTCGGCGACGACGCGATGGTCAAGGTCATCGACATCGACCTGGAGCGTCGCCGGATCTCGCTGTCGCTGAAGCAGGCGAACGAGGACTACCACGCCGAGTTCGACCCGTCGAAGTACGGCATGGCCGACAGCTACGACGAGCAGGGCAACTACATCTTCCCCGAGGGCTTCGATCCCGAGACCAACGAATGGCTCGAGGGCTTCGACAAGCAGCGCGAGGAGTGGGAAGGCCGCTACGCCGAGGCGGAGCGTCGCCACAAGATGCACACCGCGCAGATGGAGAAGATGGCGGCCGACGCCGCGGCCGAGGCCGCGAACGGCGGCGGCTCCTCGAACTACTCCTCCGAGAGCGGTTCGCAGGCGTCCTCCGGTGCGGCCGAGTCGGCCGGTGGCTCCCTGGCCAGCGACGCCCAGCTGGCGGCGCTGCGCGAGAAGCTGTCGGGCAACGCCTGATACGCACGCAGTACGACCGAAGGCCCCGATCCGCACGGATCGGGGCCTTCGGGCTTTTCGGGGGTGGGCGCGGCCGAGGTCGTTCCGCCAGGGGTGGGCGCGCCCGCAGGTTCGGCACGCTCGCTACCCCGCGGTGGAGCAGCGAAGATCGTTCTGCGCCGAGGAATCCGGTGCGGCGGCCGGGCGGGAACGTGCTGCCGTTCCTTTGTGTAGAGGTCGGGCCGTATCGGGCCGGTCAGGCCGGTCGCGTGCTCGGGGAACGACGAACCGGGCGGCACCGGATCGGTTGCGGCCGAGGGGATCGCGCGACGGCGGGCCGCAGACGGGGCGAACCCGGTCGAGGCGTCAGCTCGCGGTGACCGGGACCCACTGCGGGGCGGGCGCGGACACGGCGGGGCGGGCGCCCGCGGCGTGGCGGGCGGGGGTGAACCACGCGGCGAACCAGGAGCGGCGACGTTCGGAGAAGATCGCCGCGACGGCGGGGATCTCGAGGCAGTGCACGCCTCCCGGCAGGCCGAGGCGGTGGCGGGCCGCCCGGTGGTCGCTGGTGCTCATGAGTGTTCCTTCGCTCGCAGGTTGCCGGCCTTCTCGCCGAGGCGACAGTATCCGACCGCGGTGGCCGAACCCCGGATTGAGCGGCTCCGGACACTCCGGCGTGTCGGACGCGGGCCGGTCGGCGCGCCGGGGGGCTCACCCGGCGGCGCGGCCGGGATGCGAGACTGGGCCCATGTTGCGGGTCGGCCTCACCGGAGGCATGGGAGCGGGCAAGTCGACGGTGGCGCGTGAGCTGGTGCGGCTCGGGGCGGTGCTGGTCGATTCGGATGTCATCGCCCGGGAGGTGGTGGCACCCGGCACCCCGGGTCTGGCCGCGCTGGCCGAGGCGTTCGGCCCGGGCGTGCTGGCCGACGACGGCAGCCTCGACCGGCCCGCGCTGGCCGCCGTCGCCTTCGCCGACGACGCGGCCCGCGCCCGGCTCAACGGGATCGTGCACCCGCTGGTCGGCGCGCGGACCGCGGAACTGATCGCCGCGGCGCCCGCGGATGCCGTTGTGGTGCAGGATGTTCCGCTGCTCGTGGAGAACGGGCTCGCCCCGCTGATGAATCTGGTGCTGATCGTGCACGCCGAGGAGGAGGAGCGGGTCCGCAGGCTGGTCACCTCGCGCGGGGTCGACGAGGCCGACGCGCGGGCGCGCATCGCCGCCCAGGCCACCGACGACCAGCGGCGCGCGGCCGCCGACGTGTGGCTCGACAACGGCGGCGAGCCCGGCCGGGTGGAGGAACGGGTGCGCGCGTTGTGGACCGAGCGGCTGGTCCCGTTCGAGGCGAACCTGCGTGCCGGGGTCGCCGCGCAGCCGGACTATCGGGTCGTCTCCGCCGAGCACGCGTGGGCCGCGCAGGCCCGCCGCGTGACGGCCCGGCTGTGGCTGGCCTGCGGCGCGGGCGCGGTCGCGATCGACCACGTCGGGCCGACCGCGGTGCCCGGCCTGGACGCCCCCGACATCCTCGACCTGCAGATCACCGTCGCCGACGCTCCGGCGGCGGCCGCGCTCGCCGCCGGTCTGACCGCCGCCGGCTTCCCGCCCGTCGCCGACGGCGACGCCGACCCGGCCGAGGCCGGTGGGCTTCTGCACGGCAGCGCCGACCCCGGCCGCCCGGCCGTCGTCCACGTGCGGGTCCGCGACACCCCGGCTCAGCGGTTCGCCCTGGCGCTGCGGGATCGGCTGCGCGCCGACGCGGAGCTGCGCGCGGACTACGCCGGCGCCGAGCGCGCGGCCGAGGCCGCCGCGGCCGGGCTGAGCGGGGCGCAGGCGGCGAAGGCGTACCGCGCCGTCGAGCGGGAATGGTGCGAATCGGTGCGCGCTCGCGTCGAGGCGTGACAGGATTCCGGCCGGGTCCGGATCCCGAGACAAATTTGTTAAACAACGATGTTTCAAAAAATGGCCGGGCGGCCGGGCGCGCTGTGTAGATTGTGGCGAGTCACCAAGGAGTGGCTCGATTCACAGGGAAGTTGAAGTGCGTATGACTACACATCGTCACCTGGGCCGCGCGGGCTTCGGGATCACCGCTCTCGGCGCGATCGGTGCGAGCCTCGTGCTCGCCGCCCCTCATGCCTCGGCGTGGGTCGGCAACGTCGCCGTCTCCGGCACCAACCACAAGGTCGGCTGCAGCTACAAGGTCACCGCCTCGGTGGAGGTCGACCGGCTGACCTCGGTGAAGTTCACCGACAACGGCGCCGACATCCCGGGCAGCCCGGTGTCGCCGTCGCTGCTCTCGGGCACCGTGAGCATCACCTGGAAGCCGACCACCGCCGGTCAGCACAAGATCGAGGCGCGGCAGCTGCTCATCAGCGATTCGGTCACCGTGACGGTGGCCGCCTCCGACGGCACCGGCTCGGCCACCTGCGGCGGTGGCCTGGGCGACCTGATCCCCGGCTCGGCGGGCTAGACGAGCCGGCGCGACCGCCCGGAACCCCCTCCCTCGGGTTCCGGGCGGTTTCGCGTCTCAGCGCCAGGTCAGGGTGATGCCGGCCTCGGCCAGCCACGCGTCGAGCGAATAGCCGTGCGCGGCAAGACCTTCGATGGTCGCGGTCGCGGTGGCGACGGCCCGCTGGGCCTCGGGGAGGGTGAGCAGGCCTGCGGCGTGCGCGGCGAACAACTCGTCGACGTCGACGAGCTCCACCGCGCGGCCGGGGGAGACCAGCAGGTCGAGATAGTGGTCGACGGACCGCCAGCGCTGCGGCGTCTCGCGGGTGAAGGTGCCGACGTCGAGGTAGAACGCGTAGTGGCGGCCGTGGCCGGGGGTGTCGTGGAACCGCGTCACCCGCAGCGACTGCGCGGGCAGCAGCCACGATTCCAGGTAGTGGAACTCCCGGTGGTCGGAGTGCCTGCCCATGTAGAGCCCCCACGGCTCCTCCCGATACACCTCGACGGCGCGCACGAACCCCTTGGGGTCGATGTTGGTGTAGGCGGCGACGTCGAAGATCTCGACTTTGGGCGGGTGGACATCCACGGTGGCGGCCTGCGTCATAGCCGCAGAATCTACCGGCATCCGCCCGCGCGCACCGCCCGGCGACCGGCGGAGGGCCGGCCGCCGGCGGGCGGTCACATCCAGGTCAGGGCGATGCCGTGGGCGCCGAGCCAGCGGTCGACGTCGTGGCCGTGCGCGGAGAGTCCCTCGAGCACGGCGGTGGCCAGGGCGAACGCGCGGTCGGCCCGCGCGGTGTCGACCGCGCCCGCCGCGTGGGCGGCCAGCAGCTCGCTCGACCCGCGCAGGCGCGAGGAGTGGCCGTGCCGCACGGCGACGTCGAGGTAGTGGTCCGTCGCCCGCCAGCGTTTGGGCCCGACCTGCTCGTAGTCGCCGATGTCGAGCACCAGGTCGCGGGCACGGTGGTGCCCGGGCCGCTCGTGGGCGACCGTGGCCCGCACGCCCTGGGCGGGCAGCAGCCACGATTCGACGTAGCGCTGCCGCGGATCGGGGGTGACCCGCGACACGTAGAGCCCCCACGGCTGGACCTCGTAGCGTTCCACCGGCCGGACGAATCCGCGGGTGTCGGTGCTGGTGAGATCGGCCAGATCGAAGTACTCGACCAGGGGACGCGCCGTCGGGGGCGCCGCCGGTAGGGTCTGCGGGCCGCGGATGTCGCGGGCGTAGTAACCGGCCAGGCCGGTCACCGCGGGCGCGGCGGCGAGCAAGGGAAGCAGGACGCTCATGGCCTTCTCCTTACGACGATCACCCTCAGGCGGACGACCTCTCCAGGGTACGCGCGAGGTCGGCGTCCCGCGCGGTACGTGCACCGGCCGCGCGCGTGAATTTCGTTGCCACACCAGACATTCCGGACGAACCCCGACAGCGCGGCGCGACCGGGCGCCCCGGTGGCCGCAGCCCGCCGTCGTGGCCGGGGTCTCGGCCGGGCGGATTTGTCGGTGGGCGCGCCTAGGCTGGTGTCATGGCATTCGCAACCGAGGTCCCCACCGAGGGCTACGAGGAGCGGGGGAGTACGCCCCTGGCCCACTCCGAGCATCGCCCCGTCGGCGCGATCGAGCGCACCGGTGGCCGGTTCGAGGTGGTCAGCGAGCACAATCCGGCCGGTGACCAGCCCGCGGCCATCGCCGAGCTGGAGCGGCGCATCACCGCGGGGGAGAAGGACGTGGTGCTGCTCGGCGCCACCGGCACCGGCAAGTCGGCCACCACGGCGTGGCTGATCGAGCGGCTGCAGCGGCCCACGCTGGTGATGGCGCCGAACAAGACCTTGGCCGCCCAGCTGGCCAACGAGCTGCGCGAGATGCTCCCGCACAACGCGGTCGAGTACTTCGTCTCGTACTACGACTACTACCAGCCCGAGGCCTACATCGCCCAGACCGACACCTACATCGAGAAGGACAGCTCGATCAACGACGACGTCGAACGGCTGCGGCACTCGGCGACCTCGAGCCTGCTCTCGCGCCGCGACGTGGTCGTGGTCGCCTCGGTGTCGTGCATCTACGGCCTCGGCACCCCGCAGTCCTACCTGGACCGTTCCGTGCAGCTCGAGGTCGGCCAGGAGATCGACCGCGACGCCCTGCTGCGGCTGCTGGTCGACGTGCAGTACACCCGCAACGACATGGCCTTCACCCGCGGCACCTTCCGGGTGCGCGGCGACACCGTGGAGATCATCCCCTCCTACGAGGAGCTCGCCGTCCGCATCGAGTTCTTCGGCGACGAGGTCGAGGCGCTGTACTACCTGCACCCGCTCACCGGCGACGTGGTCCGCAAGGTCGACGCGCTGCGCATCTTCCCCGCCACCCACTACGTGGCGGGCCCCGACCGGATGGCCCGCGCGGTCACCGACATCGAGGCCGAACTCGCCGAGCGCCTGGCCGACCTGGAGAAGCAGGGCAAGCTGCTCGAGGCACAGCGGCTGCGCATGCGCACCGAGTACGACCTGGAGATGATCAAACAGGTCGGCTTCTGCTCGGGCATCGAGAACTACTCGCGCCACATCGACGGGCGCCCGGCGGGCTCCGCACCCGCCACCCTGCTCGACTACTTCCCCGACGACTTCCTGCTCGTCATCGACGAGTCGCACGTGACGGTGCCGCAGATCGGCGGCATGTACGAAGGCGACATGTCGCGCAAGCGCAACCTGGTCGAGTACGGGTTCCGGCTGCCGTCGGCGGTGGACAACCGCCCGCTGACCTGGGAGGAGTTCGCCGACCGGATCGGGCAGGCGGTCTACCTGTCGGCCACGCCCGGCCCGTACGAGCTCGGGCAGACCGGCGGTGAGGTGGTCGAGCAGGTCATCCGCCCGACCGGCCTGGTCGACCCGCAGGTCGTCGTGAAACCGACCAAGGGCCAGATCGACGACCTCGTGCACGAGATCCGGGTGCGCACCGAGCGCGACGAGCGCGTCCTGGTGACCACCCTCACCAAGAAGATGGCCGAGGACCTCACCGACTATCTGCTCGGGCTCGGGGTCCGGGTGCGCTACCTGCACTCCGAGATCGACACCCTGCGCCGGGTCGAGCTGCTGCGCCAGCTGCGGCTGGGCGAGTACGACGTGCTGGTCGGCATCAACCTGCTGCGCGAGGGTCTCGACCTGCCCGAGGTGTCGCTGGTCGCCATCCTCGACGCGGACAAGGAGGGCTTCCTGCGGTCGAGCACCAGCCTCATCCAGACCATCGGCCGCGCGGCGCGCAACGTCTCCGGCGAGGTGCACATGTACGCGGACAAGGTCACCGACTCCATGCGGCACGCGATCGAGGAGACCGACCGCCGCCGGGCCAAGCAGATCGCCTACAACGAGGCCAACGGGATCGACCCGCAGCCGCTGCGCAAGAAGATCGCCGACATCCTCGACCAGGTCTACCAGGAGGCCGAGGACGAGGTGGCCGTCGGCGGATCGGGCCGCAACGCCAGCCGCGGCCGCCGCGCCCAGGGCGAGCCGGGCCGTGCGGTGAGCGCCGGCGTGGTGGTCGACCGCGACGTGAAGTCCATGCCGAGGGCCGAACTGGCCGACCTGGTCAAGGAGCTCACGGCCCAGATGATGAACGCCGCCCGGGAGCTGCAGTTCGAGCTGGCGGGCCGGTTGCGCGACGAGATCGCCGATCTGAAGAAGGAACTGCGCGGCATGGACGCGGCCGGGCTGAGCTGAGCGGTCACGGCAGCACCAGCACGCCGAGGCCGACGCCGAGATCGGCCACCGCGCAGAACTCGGCGAACGACCGGGCGACGGTGCGGTTCGCGCGATGGTGCGCGAGGTCCCACAGCCCGTGCCCGATCCAGCCCGCCGCGACCAGCAGGCGGGCGGGTCCGGGCCCGGCGAGCAGCGCCGTGACGGCGAGCGCGCCGAATCCGGCGGTGGCGGCCACCTGCGGCCCGACGCCCCGGTCGAGCCGGCCCGCCGCGGCCGCCGCCGCGGTGACCGCCGCGCCGAGTCCCAGCAGGAGCGCCACGGGCGGGACCCACGGCTGCATCCGCGCCGCCGCGAAGAGCGCGAACAGGGCCGCGAGAACCACCCAGGTGCGGTCGGGTCGCCCCAGCACGGCCGTGCACAGGTAGATCAGCGCGAGGACGACGAGCAACTCGGCCAGCACCGGCACCAGGGCCGGGTCCCCGTGCGGGCCCATCAGCAGCACCAGGCCGACGCCGAGCGCGGCGGGCCACCGCGCGAGCAGCCGGACGGACCACGGCACCCGCCGCGTCGTGCCGGACGCGCGCTCGCCGCTGCCATCGGTCAGGGGTCCGCGCGTGGTCGACGGACCGCGCGCGCCGGAGATCTCGTCGCTCATCCGTCCAGCGTCGGGTCCGGCCGGTCCGGGGACACGCTCCGGTCACGGTCGTGTCCGTTGCGCTGGGATACTCGTCCGCCCGGCTGGGGCGCCGATACGCTCGGCCCATGGAACGCAGGGTCGCGGTGGTGGCCTACGACGGGGCGGAGATGCTCGACATCGCGGGCATCACCGGGCCCCTCGACGCCGCGAACCGGTTCGGGGCCGATCCGCCCTACCGGTTCCAGCTGCTCACCCGGGGTGGGCGAACCATCACCTGCGACAACGGTTTCCGCCTCGAGGGGCAGGGCGCGCTGGAGCGGGCGCGCGGCCCGTTCGACACGCTCGTCGTCGCGGGCGGGCTCGGGCACGCCGAGGCGGCGGCGGATCCGCGCCTGCTCGCCCACGTGCGCAGGCTCGGCCGTGACAGCCGCCGGGTCGCCTCGGTGTGCACCGGCGCGGGGATCCTGGCCGCCGCGGGCATGCTCGACGGTCAGCGGGCGACCACGCACTGGATCTATGCCGACCGCCTCGCCGCCGAACACCCGCGGGTCGCCGTCGACCCGCGCCCGGTGTTCATCCGCGGCGAGCACGTCTCCACCGCGGCGGGCGTGACCAGCGGTATCGACCTCATGCTCGACTTCGTGGCCGAGGATCACGGGCCCGCGCTGGCCCGCGACGCCGCGCGCGGGCTGGTCACCTACCTGCAGCGGCCCGGCAACCAGGCCCAGATGAGCATGTTCACGCGGCGGGAGCCGGTGGGGCACAACGCCTTGCGCGCCGCCACCGACCACGTCGCCGCCCATTTCGCCGAACGCCTCAGCACCGCCGGGCTCGCCGCGGTCGCCGGGGTCGGCGAACGCCAGCTGACCCGGCTGTTCGCCGAGCACCTCGGCACCTCGCCCGCCCGGTACGTGCGCACCGTCCGGCTGGAGGCGGCGGCGCACCTGCTCGAGACCGGCGACCTGGCGCTCGAGCGGGTGGCCGCCGACTGCGGCTTCGCCTCGGCCGAGACGCTGCGCCAGGCGTTCACCGCCGCCTACGGCGTCGCGCCGAGCCGGTTCCGGGCGGGCGCGCGCCGCCGGTGAGCCGCTCAGCCCTGGGTGGCCATCCACTCCTCGACGCGGCGGTGCGCCTCCTCGGGGGAGACCTCCTCGACCCGGGTCATGACCGCCCAGCGATGGCCGAACGGGTCGATCACCACGCCGAAGCGGTCGCCGGTGACGAAGGTCTGCGGTTCCTCCACCGACCGCGCGCCGTTGGCCGTGGCCCGGGCCACCACCGCGTCCACGTCGGGGCAGTAGTGCACGATGCTGGTGTGGACCCAGTCACCGGTGGGAGCGAGCACCCCGTTCGTGGGCATCGGCATGCCCAGCTGCAGCGTCGAATCGCCGATCCGCAGTTCGGCGTGCGCGGGTTGCCCGTCGGGCAGATCGTTGCGGGAGACGACGGTCGCCCCGAAGACGGCGCGGTAGAACTCGATCGCCGCGTTGCCATCGGGGACCGCGAGGAAACAGGTGATGGAGTGGTAGTTCTCGGGGATGGGGGATACGTCGCTCATGACACCCAGCCTGCCCGGCCACCCGCCCCGCGGTCTTGTAAGAACGCGACAGCGGCGCCGGATGGGCGCGGGGACCGGGCGGGCGCGGCGTGAACGGCCCCGGTCCCGAGGTGAAGGGGATCCTCTATCCGCGGGCGCAGGCCGCGCGCACCGGCCTGCGCCGCATCCCGGTCGGGCCCGCGCTCGCCCCGTTCGCCGACTGGTACTGGAGCGTGCGCTGGGACCTGCGCGAGCGCGAACCCTTTGCCGCCCAGGTGCTGTCGCATCCGTGCGTGAACATCACCTTCGAACGCAGCGCCCAGCGCAGCGGGGCCTGGGTCACCGGCGTGTGCACCCACCGCTACGTCCGGGAGCTGACCGGGGAGGGGGAGACCTTCGGCCTGCGCTTCGCGCCGGGCGGGTTCGGCGCGTTCACCGGGATCGATGTGGCTGTCTTGCGCGACGATTCGGCCCCGCTCGCGCGGGTGCTGCCCGGCCTCGGCGACGACCTGTGCGCGCGGGTGCTCGCGGTGGGCGACGACGAGGGCCGCCGCGCGGTCGTCGAGGCGGCGCTCGCGGTCCGGGCGAGCGGCGACGATCCGCAGTATCTGCTGGTCCGCCGGATCGTGGCCGCGATGGCCGAACCGCAGCGGTTCACCCGCGTCGACGAGGTCGCGCAGGAGTTCGACGTGCCCATGCGCACCCTGCAGCGGCTGTTCCGCCGCTACATCGGCGCGGGCCCCAAGTGGGTGCTGCGCCGCTACCGCCTCCAGGACGGCGCCGACCTGCTCGCGGGCGGCGAGGTCACCGATCTGGCCCGGCTGGCCGCCGACCTCGGCTATTTCGACCAGGCGCATTTCAGCCGGGAATTCGCCGCGGAGATCGGCGTGCCGCCCCTCGAATACGCGCGCGGAGCGGGCGGGCGCGCGGCCGGGATGTGACGAATGCCGTACGGCCGGAGCACCGTTGGTTACTTTGGGGTAGGTCACAGCGCGCCGCAGGTCCGGCAGTGTCCGCCCAGGTAGAACCGGTTATGGAATCGGGACCGGAAAGCCCGCGCCGGACACCCCGGGTGTGATGTGGCGCGAATTATGCTGATTCCCCTTGTTTTGGCGCTAGGGTCGAGCCAATCGCCGCACTGACGCCCGATTCCCGGGGCGGCACCGCCGGCGCACGACCCCGTTGGAGGAGAGATGACCGCCTACCGGACCATTGTCGTCGGTACCGATGGCTCGGACTCGTCGTACGTCGCCGTCGAGAAGGCGGCCGCCCTGGCCGCCGACGCCGACGCGACCCTCGTCCTGGCCTGCGCCTACTACCCGACCGACGACCGTGACATCGCCGCCGCCGCCGACGTCCTCAAGGACGAGGCCTACCAGGTCCGCGGCTCGGCGCCGACCACCGAGATCCTCAACGTCGCCAAGGCCAAGGCCACCGCGGCGGGCGCGAAGAACATCGTCGAGCGCGCCATCGTCGGCGAGCCGGTCGACTCGCTGCTCGACCTGGTCCGCGAGGTGAAGGCGGACCTGCTCGTCGTCGGTAACCGGGGCCTGAACACCCTGGCGGGCCGCCTGCTCGGCTCGGTGCCCTCGGACGTGGCCCGCAAGTCGCGCTCCGACGTGCTGATCGTGCACACCGTCCGCTGACCGTACCGGCGCGAATGCCGGAGAAGCCGAGGATGCCGCCCCCGCGGCCTCCTCGGCTTCTCTCGTTCGCCGGGCCTCAGTTCAGCGCGCCGAGCACCTCGGGCAGGTCCTCGGTGTGGACGACGCCGAGGCGCTGGGTGGCACGGGTCAGCGCCACGTACAGGTCGTTGAGACCACGCGGCGACTCGTCGAGGATCGCGCGCGGCTCCACCAGGTACACCGCGTCGAACTCGAGGCCCTTGGCGTCGTGCACGGTCAGGACCCGGACCGAATCCCGGGCCAGGTCGGCCAGTTTCGGGGCCAGCGCGGCCGGGGCGAGCACCGCGGTCGTGCCGGGACCCCGCTCGGCGTCGAGCAGCCCGGACAGGACCTCCACCAGGTGCTCGGGGGTCGTGCGGTGCGCGCGCGGCGGATGCCCGGACTCGCGGACCGACCGGGGGACGGCGGCGCCGGGATCGATGGCGGCCAGCACGTCGGCGGCGACGGCCATGATCTCGGCGGGGGTGCGGTAGTTCACCGTCAGCTCGGTGAGTTTCCAGCGCCGCGCCACATACGGTTCGAGCATCCGCTGCCACGAGGAGGTGCCCGCCGGGTCGCCGGTCTGGGCGACGTCGCCGACCACGGTCACCCAGCGGTTGGGGATGCGGCGCATGACCATCCGCCAGGCCATCTCCGAGAGCTCCTGCGCCTCGTCGACGATGACGTGCCCGTAGGTCCAGGTGCGGTCGCCCGCGGCCCGTTCGGCCGTGGTCTGCCGGTTCCGGAACTCCTGGCGCTCGGCGAGCTGGGAGGCGTCGATGAGGTCGTAGGCCATGAGGATCTCGGGGTCGAGCTCGTCCTCCAGGTCCTGCGGCGCCGAACCGGTGAGGATGTCGAGCGCGTCCTGCGCCTCGGCCAGCTGGGCGCGCCAGCGGCGGCGGGCCCGCTCGCGCTCCTCGGTGTCGTCCACGCCGAGCAGCTCGGCGAGTTCGTCGAGCAGGGGGGCGTCGGCGGCGCTGAACTGGCCGTTGTCGGGGCGCAACAGTTCGGCGTGGTCGGCCTCCGACAGCGTCTTGCCCGCCCGGGCCAGCCGGGCCGGGTCGGCGAGCAGATCGGCCAGCACGTCCTGCGGCGACAGGATCGGCCACAGCCGCGCGATGGCCGCCTGCACGGCCGGGTCGGCGCGCATCTCGTCGCCGATCTCGCTCAGGTCCGCCGAGGACAACAGGCTCGGGCCGCCGGACAGGTCCGCGCCCATGGTGGCCGCGAGCTGGTCGGTCAGCGCGTCGACCACCGACGCCGCGAAGATCGGCCGCGCCAGGTTGTGCGGGCGCCGCGAGGACCGGGCCCGCCCGCGCGCGCGGGTGGCGATCTTGCGGTCCAGGGTGACCGGGTAGCCGTCGAAGGTCAGCCGGATCGGTTCCGCGGGCACCTCCTGCCGGTCGCGCACGGCCTGCTTGAGGACCTCGAGGATGTCGAGGGAACCCTTGATCTCCCCGGCCCGCAAGGAGTCCTCGCGGGTGGCCTTCACCCCGGGGTACAGGTCGCCGATGGTCGACAGCAGCACGCCGGTCTCGCCGAGGGAGGGCAGCACCTGACCGATGTAGTCGAGGAAGGTCGCGTTGGGGCCGATGATCAGCACGCCGCTCTTGGCCAGCTGCTGGCGGTAGGTGTAGAGCAGGTAGGCGGCGCGGTGCAGGGCGACGGCGGTCTTGCCGGTGCCCGGGCCGCCCTGCACGACCAGCACGCTCTTGTGCTCGGAGCGGATGATCGCGTCCTGCTCGTGCTGGATGGTCTCGACGATGTCGTTCATGTGCCCGGTGCGGGCCGCGTTGAGCGCGGCGAGCAGGGCGCTCTCGCTGCCGACGCCGCCGTCGGACGCGCCCGCCCCGTCACGGCGGGCCGCGTCGAGGTCGAGGTACTCGTCGTTGATCGCGGTCACCGCGCGGTTGCGCGAGCGGATGTGGCGGCGGCGCGTCACGCCGTCGGGCGCGGCCGTGGTGGCCAGGTAGAACGGGCGGGCCAGCGGCGCGCGCCAGTCCAGCAGCAGCGACTCGTAGTCGTCGTCCTCGTCGAGGATGCCGAGGCGGCCGATGTAGCGCCGCTCGCCGTCGGTGAGGTCGATGCGCCCGAAGCACAGGCCGTGCTCGGCGGCGTCGTACTTGGCGATGTCGCCGGAGTAGAGCTGGGTGAACGACTCGCGCTCGCTGCGCGCCTGCGGCGTACCGCCGGTCTCGAGCAGCACGGTGTCCAGGCGGTGGCGGGCGTAGGCGCGCATCGCGTCGAGCCGTTCGTAGAGGACCGTGAGGTACTGCTGCTCGGAGTCCAGTTCGCGGGCGCGCGAGGGCGAATCGCCGGTGCGATCCTCGGCGAGGCGATCGGGCAAGACGGAACTCCTTTGTCACCGCGAGGAGCCCGCGCACAGCGACGCGCGGGCCGGAACAGAGCTGTCCAGTCTACGTGTCCGGCGCGCCGGGCGCCGACACGACGGACGGTGCCGCGAACACCTCGTCGCCGAGCACCGGCGCGAAGTGCTCGACCACCGGGAACGGGTCGTAGAAGTGGTGCAGCAGCGCCCGCCAGCGGGCGTACTCCGGCGACCCGCGGAAGCCCTCGGTGTGGTCGGCCAGGGTGGCCCAGCGGACCAGCAACAGGTAGGTGCCCGGCCGTTCGACGCAGCGGGTCAGCGAGAGCCCGCCGAAGCCGGGCATGCCCGCGATGATCGGGTAGGCCCGCGCGAAGGCGGCTTCGAAGTCCGATTCGGCGCCCGGGCGGACGGGCAGCAGCGCCTGTTCGAGAATCACCCGGTCAGTCTGTCAGGAGACCTGCGAGCTGTCGGTGCGGTGCACGGGGCCGAGCCCGATCTCGTGGTGCCGCGCGGGCTTGTCGCGGTACATGGCCAGGTCGGCGTCGTGCAGCACCGCCTCGGGGGTGCGGTGCTCGTCGCTGTCGAGCTCGGTGACCCCGATGGAGGCGTTGACCTCGAGCCGGTGCCTGCGCGCGATGATCGGCTCGGCGATGCTGGTGCGCAGCCGCCGGATCAGCGCGGGCAGGTCCGCCCGGCGCGGATGACCCGAGAGCAGGACGAGGAACTCGTCGCCGCCGAGGCGCCCGACCACGTCCTCGGCGCGCAGCGACCGCTGCAGCCGCTGGGCCACGATCTGCAGCACGGTGTCGCCGATGGCGTGCCCGAGCGAATCGTTGATCGCCTTGAACCCGTCGAGGTCGATGAACAGGACCGTGGTCACCGGGCAGCTGTCGTCGGCGGCGAGGGCGGCCGAGAGCTGGGACAGGATCAGCGACCGGTTGGCCAGCCCGGTCAGCGAGTCGTGGGTGGCCTGGTATTCGAGCTGACGCCTGCTGGCCCGGAACTCGGTGACGTCGGAGAAGGAGGACACCGCCGAGGACTCCGGTGACTCGGGGTTGAGCAGCCGGCAGTTGCACGCCAGCCAGGCCCGGTGCCCGGTGCGGTACTGCACCCCGAAGACGAACCGGCTCACGGCCTCGCCGGTGAGCAGGGTCCGCGCCAGCGGGTGGCGGTCCGGCGGCAGCGGCTCGCCGTCCTGGTCGAGCAGCGTGACCGGCAGCTGGTCGGCCCGGGTGCCGACCAGCGGCAGGCCGGGGTCGATGTCGAGGATGTGGCGGGCCGCCGGGTTGACCGACTCGACGCGACCGCGCGGATCGACGACGATCACCCCCTCCTCCAGCTGGGAGACGACCGCGGTGAAATGGGTCTCCGCGCGCCGGGCGGCGGCCTCGGCGGCGCGCTGGGCGGTCAGGTCGTGCACGACCACCTGGTAGGCCAGTTCCCCCTGCCATTCGGTCAGCACCGACACCGTGCGCACCGGGATCGTGCGCCCGTCGACGCGGATGAGCGTCATCTCCGCGGGCTCGGACGCGTCACCCTCCTCCCGCAGCGCCGCGATGCGGTCGAGCATGCCGGGTATCGAATCGGGGTGCACGAACGTGGTGACCGACAGCCCGATCAGGTCCTCGGCGGTGCGGGCGCACAGCAGCCGCACCATCGCGGGGTTCACGTACACGAGCTTGCCCGCCTCGTGCACGCACAGCGCGTCGGGCGTGTGCTCGACCAGCGAACGGTACCGCTGGGCGAGCTGTTCGGCCTCCGTCCGGCCTTTTCCCATGGATACCCCCGATCGTCGTCCCGATTCTGGTCACCGGTGCACAGGATTATTCTGGGGACCCGCGAGCCCATATGCCACGAGGAGCGAAGAGAGATGCGCGATGTCAGTCGCGGTGGCGTGGCCCGTCCCGATTCTATGCCGATCGTGGGAGTGGGCGCGGTCACCGCCTACGGGTGGGGTCGCGAGCCGCTCTGGGACGGTCTGCTCGGCGGGGTCCCCGCGCCCCGGCGGCACCCCGGATACGGGCCGGGACGGGACGAGTACGCCTGGGTCGGCCCGATCCCGCCGGATCCGGCGGGCGGCGGGAGTGCCGCGCGGTTCGGGCGCGCCGTGCGCGCCGCGGCCGCCGAGGCGATGGCCGACGCGAGCGCGCGCGGCTGGTCCGGCGTGGGCCGCACGGTCGGCATCGTGCACGCGATCACCCTCGGCGACGTGGCCGACTGGCGCGACTACGCGCGGGGTGGGCTGCGCCGCTCCCGCGACTACCTGCCGTTGCTGCCGTCGACGGTGATCTCCGACCTGGCCGTGGAGTACGGCTTCCACGGCCCCGCCGTGAACGTCTCGGCCGCGTGCAGTTCGGCGGGCGCGGGCCTCCTGACCGGGCTGCTGTGGCAGCGCGCGGGCCTGGTCGACGACGTGCTGTGCGTGGTGACCGACCTGTCGGCGACCCCGGAGATGCTGGCGCAGTTCGTCGCCCTCGGGGTCGCGGTGGCCGACGCCGACCCGCTGACGGCCTGCCGCCCCTTCCAGCACGGGACGCGGGGGTTCACCATGGCCGAGGCGTCGGTGGCGCTGCTGCTCAGCGGAGCCGCCGACCGGCCCTACGCGCGGGTGCTCGGCGGCTCGATGAACAACGACGGTTACCACGCCGTGTCGATGAACCCCTCCGGCCGGTATCTGACCGCCTGCGTCGAGGCGGCGCTGGCCGACGCCGGGGTCGAGCCCGGCGGGATCGGCTGGGTCAACGCCCACGGCACCGGCACCCGCCAGTGCGACCGGGCCGAGCGCGCGTTGCTGTCCGGCGTCTTCGCCGACCGGCCCGCCGTCTACGCCCTCAAACCGCTGACCGGTCACTGCCAGGGCGCCGCCGCCGGTGTCGAGATCGCCACCACCGCACTGGCCTACGATCGCGGCGTGCTGCCCGCGCCGCGCCCGGTCGCCCCCGCCTACGACCGCCTGGTCGACGGGCCGGTCGGCCAGGACGGCGCGCCGACGCTCAAGCTCTCCATGGGCATGGGTGGCACCAACGTCGCCCTGGTGCTCGGCCCGGCCTGATGCTCAGTCCGCGTCGCCGTCGACCGGTCCGGCCGCCAATTCGAACTCCCCGGTGACCTCGGCGCCGTCCTGCGGTAGCGGCACCGACCAGCGCAGCCGGGTGCCGGGCCGCTCGGGATGCGCGCCCGCGCCGCCGCGCTCGGCGGGCCCGACCACGAACCGCCCGTCGGACTCCTGGGCCCGCTGCTCGAGGTTCCGCAGGCCGCTGCGGATGACGTGGTTGGGGACGCCCCAGCCGTTGTCGGTCACCTCGATGACGAGGTCGTCGGCGACCTCGATGACGATGGCGACCATGTCGGCGCCGGAGTGCCGCACCGCGTTGCTGACCGCCTCGCGCACCACCGCCTCGGCGTGATCGGCGAGCTGGGCGCCCAGCACCGACAGCGGGCCGGTGACCTGGATGGTGGCGCGCAGGGCGATGTCGGCGGTCTGCCTGCGGATCGCCTCCTCGAGCCGGTGCTGGAGCCCGGCGGCGCCCGTGGCGCTGGCATGCAGGTCGAAGATGGAGGTCCTGATCTCCTGGACCACCTCCTGCAGATCCAGCTTGACCGTCGAAAGCCGTTGCCGCACTTCGGGAACCACGGCCTTGGGCAGGATGGCCTGCACGGTGAGGCCGATCGCGAACAGCCGCTGGATGACGTGGTCGTGCAGGTCGCGGGCGATGCGGTCGCGGTCGGCGATCAGGTCGAGTTCGCGCACCCGGTGCTGGGCGTCGGCCAGCCGCATCGCCAGCGCCGCCTGATCGCAGAACGCGGCGGTCAGCTCCAGCATCTCGTCGGAGTAGGGCGCGAACCCGGCGGGCCGCACGGTGACCAGCACCCCGAGCGTCGCGTCGGGGGTGGACAGCGGCAGCACCAGCGCGGGGCCCGCGCCGGGCACGTCCAGGCCCAGTTCCACCCGGCCGACATCGTCGAACCGGCGCGGCGTCCGCCTGCCGAACGCCGCGCCGACCTCGGTGCCCTCGGTCGGGATGGTGGCCCAGTCGTAGCCCGCGTCCGGGCCGGCCCACTGGGTGACCACCAGTTCCGCGGTCTGCGCGGGCGGCTCGTCCGGGACCGGCGCCGAGGCGAGGAACGCCTGGAACGAGCCGGTCAGCGCCCGCGCGTGATCGACCACCTGCCCCAGCACGCGATCGGATTCGGTGCCGGCGAGGAATTCGGTGGCGATGTCGCGGGTGGCCTCGATCCAGGCCTGCCTGGTCCGCGCCGACTCGTAGAGCCGGGCGTTGTCCACCGCGATCCCCGCCGCGGCGGCGAGGGCCTGGACCAGGACCTCGTCCTCCTCGGTGAACGGCCTCCCGTCGGACTTCTCGGTGAGGTAGAGGCTGCCGAACACCTCGTCGCGGATCCGCACCGGCACCCCGAGGAAGGTGTGCATCGGCGGATGGCCCGCCGGAAAGCCGACGGACGCGGGATGTTCGGTCAGGTCGTCGAGCCGCAGCGGGCCCGGTTCGGCGAACACCGCGCCCAGTACGCCGTGGCCCGCGGGCAGCCGTTCGATCCGCTCCCGGACCCGGTCGGGCATGCCCTCGTCGATGAACTGCGCGACCTGCTTGTCGTGCCCGACGACCGCCAGCGCGCCGTAGCGGGCGTCCACCAGGCTCGTCGCCGAATGGACGATCGCGCGTAACGTCTCGTCCAGGTCGAGGCCGGCGGTGACGGTCAACATGGCCTCGACGAGACCGTCCATCCGGTCCCGGGTGCCGATCATCAGCTCGACCCGCTGGCCGACCTCGCTCAGCAGGGCGCGTAATCGCTCCTGACCGGTGCCGTCGCCGACCGAATAGCGGCCTGGGTGACCGTCATTCGCCATCGCCGGTGTCCTTCTGCCGCGTCACGCAAAACCGATACCGCCGAGTCTAGTCCGCAAGGTGGGGACTTTCGGCCCTTCACCGTCCGCCGCCGCGATGGTGGCATATGTCACCGGGGAAAACAGTGAACAGGATTGGGGCAGTGGGATGAATGCGTTGTCGACCGTCCAGCAGTGGACCACTGCGGCTGACCCGGAACTCGCCGTGACCACCCGTGGCGAGGTCCCACCGCAGGACGTCACCCGCGCCGTGCGCGCCATCACCCGCGTCATGCGCCGCCACCACCTCGACAGCCCGGCCCGGGTGCGCGTGACCGCGCCGCTGCGCTCCGACGAGCCGACGCTGGTCCAGGCCAACATCCGCACCAACGACACCCTGACCCGCGTGCAGGTCACCGGACCCGGCGGGTTCGCGGTCACCTTCGCCGCCGAGCGGCTGGACCGGCAGCTGGCCCGCCGGGCGGGCAAGGAGTCGCGCGGCGCCTGGCCCGACCCGGCCCGCCGCCCGCTGGCGCAGGTCACCGAGACGCGTCCGATCATCCGGCGCAAGGACTGCGCCCTGATGACCGGCACCCCGATCGAGGCCAGCACCGTCCTCGACGCGATGGACTACGACGCCTACCTGTTCACCGACGCCGAGACCGGCGAGGACGCCATCGTCACCTGGGCCGACCCGTTCGGTGTCGACCTGGCCCGGCAGCGGCTGACCTCCGCCGCGGTCGGCCCCGCCGATGCGCCGCTGACCGCGAGCGCCATGCCGGTGCGGGTCGTCCAGGACGCGGCGCCGGTGCTCGCCGAGGACGAGGCGGCCGACCGGCTGTGCCGCGGGGGCCTGCCCTACCTCTTCTACACCGACACCCATTCCGGGCGCGGCAACCTGGTCTACCGCCGCTACGACGGCGACCTGACCCTCGTCGTCCCCACCTGATCCACGATGCCGGGGCCGCGGCCCCGGCGGCGCACGCGAGCGGGATGTCCCGGACCGGGGCATCCCGTCGCCGTGCGCGCGCGAACTCCCGCCGGGCGACGGCGCGGTGCGCCGGGGGACGGGCGGCACCCGGCGCCGGCGGGAACGGGGGCCGGGGCGGGAGGGCGTAGGGGGCTTTCCCGCCCCGGTGGAAATCGTCCGATCAGAGTAATTTCGTCGCCAGCACGGCGGCCTGCGTGCGTCGTTCGACGCCGAGTTTCGCCAATAGTCGCGACACGTAATTCTTCACGGTTTTCTCCGCGAGAAACATCCGCGCGGCGATCTGTCGATTGGTGAGGCCCTCGCCGAGCAATTCCAGGAGTTTGCGTTCCTGCTCGGTCAGATCGGCCAGCGCTCCGGTCGGGCCGGTGCTGCGGCGCAGCCGCGCGCGCAGGGCGTCGGCCGCCCTGGTGTCGAGCAGCGAGTGCCCCGCGCCGACCTGCTTGACCGCGTCGGCGAGTTTCATGCCGTCGATGTTCTTGACCACGTAGCCGCTCGCCCCGGCCAGGATCGCGTCCAGCATGGCGTGCTCGTCGGAGAACGAGGTCAGGATCAGGCAGCGCAGGTCGTCGAACTCCGCGAGCAGGTTGCGGCACAGTTCGATGCCGTTGCCGTCGGGCAGCCGGACGTCGAGCACCGCCACGTCCGGACGCGCGGCCCGGATCAGCGTCATGGCCTCGGTCGCGCCGCCCGCTTGGCCGACGACGGTGAGTTCGGGATCACTTTCGAGCAGGTCGATCAGACCGCGGCGCACGATCTCGTGGTCGTCCACCAGAAATACCTCGAGCACGCGCCCCTCCTCACCGACTGTGCAGCTTTGTAGCCCAACATAATCCGACCCGCGCCCCGGTGTGACCGTCTCCGGCCTCCTTCCTGGTCAGGGCCCCCTGACTCCGGCTGCCCCGCGTTCGCCGCGCCGAACTTGTCGGTGGGGCGGCCTAGCATGGCTGACTGGGGGAATAGGCCCGATCAGCGGCGCCTGCCAGTGCTGTGTCGAAGTGTGTCGAGATGTGTGTCGAGAAGTGTGTCGAACTGTGGTGAGAGAAGGGATTGACCTGGTGGCGGAACGCCTCACTGTGCGCGGTGCCCGGGAACACAACCTGAAGGGAGTGGACCTGGACCTGCCCCGCGACAGCCTCATCGTCTTCACGGGTCTGTCGGGGTCGGGCAAGTCCAGCCTGGCCTTCGACACGATCTTCGCGGAGGGCCAGCGCCGCTACGTCGAGTCGCTGTCGGCGTACGCCCGGCAGTTCCTCGGCCAGATGGACAAGCCCGACGTCGACTTCATCGAGGGTCTCTCGCCCGCGGTCTCCATCGACCAGAAGTCGACCAACCGCAACCCGCGCTCGACCGTCGGCACCATCACCGAGGTCTACGACTACCTGCGCCTGCTCTACGCCCGCGCGGGCACCCCACACTGCCCCGTCTGCGGCGAACTCATCGCCAAGCAGACCCCGCAGCAGATCGTCGACCAGGTCCTCGCGATGGACGAGGGCCTGAAGTTCCAGGTCCTCGCCCCGGTGGTGCGCACCCGCAAGGGTGAGTTCGTCGACCTGTTCGACCAGCTCAAGACCCAGGGCTACTCGCGCGTGCGGGTCGACGGCGTGGTGTATCCGCTCGCGGAGCCGCCCAAGCTGAAGAAGCAGGAGAAGCACGACGTGGAGGTGGTCATCGACCGCCTCGCCGTCAAGCCCGCCTCCAAGCAGCGCCTGACCGACTCCATCGAGACCGCGCTGCGCCTGGCCGACGGCATCGTCGTGCTGGACTTCGTCGACCGCGACGAGCACGCCCACGACCGCGAACGCCGCTTCTCCGAGCGCCTGGCCTGCCCGAACGGCCACCCGCTCGACATCGAGGACCTCGAGCCCCGTTCGTTCTCCTTCAACTCGCCCTACGGCGCCTGCCCGGACTGCACCGGCCTCGGCATCCGCAAGGAGGTCGACCCCGAGCTGGTCGTGCCCGATCCGGAGCTGAGCCTGGCCGAGGGCGCGATCGCCCCGTGGTCGCGCGGCCAGACCGCCGAGTACTTCAACCGGCTGCTGTCCGGCCTGGCCGAGGCCATCGGGTTCTCCATGGACACCCCGTGGCGCGACCTCCCGGCCCGGGCGCGCAAGGCGGTCCTGGAGGGCAGCTCCGACCAGGTCCACGTCTCCTACACCAATCGGTACGGCCGCAAGCGCTCCTACTACGCCGACTTCGAAGGCGTCATGCCCTTCCTGCAGCGGCGCATGGAGAACACCGAGTCCGAGCAGATGAAGGAGCACTACGACGGCTACATGCGCGACGTCCCGTGCCCGGTCTGCCACGGCGCCCGGCTGCGCCCGGAGATCCTCGCGGTCACCCTGGCCGCCGACGGCGGGCACAAGTCCATCGCCGACGTCAGCGACCTGTCCATCGGCGACTGCGCGACGTTCCTGAACTCGCTGACGCTGGGGGAGCGCGAGGCCGCCATCGCCGGCCAGGTGCTCAAGGAGATCCAGGCGCGCCTCGGGTTCCTGCTCGACGTGGGCCTGGAGTACCTGACCCTCTCGCGCGCGGCGGCCACGCTGTCCGGCGGCGAGGCCCAGCGCATCCGTCTGGCCACCCAGATCGGCTCGGGCCTGGTCGGGGTGCTCTACGTCCTGGACGAGCCGTCGATCGGCCTGCACCAGCGCGACAACCGCCGCCTCATCGAGACGCTGCTGCGGCTGAAGAACCTGGGCAACACCCTCATCGTGGTCGAACACGACGAGGACACCATCCGCGCCTCGGACTGGGTGGTCGACATCGGGCCGCTGGCCGGCGAGCACGGCGGCCGCGTCGTGCACTCCGGCCCGTACGCCGAACTGCTCAACGACCCCGAATCCCTCACCGGCGCTTATCTTTCCGGTCGTGCGCAGATCGAGGTGCCGCTGGTGCGGCGCCCGGCCGACCGCAAGCGCCGCCTCACCGTGGTCGGCGCGACCGAGCACAACCTGACCGGGATCGACGTGGCGTTCCCGCTCGGGGTGCTCACCGCCGTCACCGGCGTCTCCGGTTCGGGCAAGTCGACGCTGGTCAACGACATCCTGGCCACCGTGCTCGCCAACAAGCTCAACGGCGCGCGCCAGGTGCCGGGGCGGCACACCCGGATCAACGGCCTCGACCAGCTCGACAAACTGGTGCAGGTCGACCAGTCGCCCATCGGCCGCACCCCGCGCTCGAACCCGGCGACCTATACCGGCGTCTTCGACAAGATCCGCACGCTGTTCGCCTCGACCACCGAGGCGAAGGTGCGCGGGTACCAGCCGGGCCGGTTCTCGTTCAACGTCAAGGGCGGCCGCTGCGAGGCGTGCTCGGGCGACGGCACGCTCAAGATCGAGATGAACTTCCTGCCCGACGTCTACGTGCCGTGCGAGGTCTGCCACGGTGCCCGCTACAACCGCGAGACCCTCGAGGTGCACTACAAGGGCAAGACCATCGCCGAGGTCCTCGACATGCCGATCGAGGAGGCCGCGGAGTTCTTCGAGCCGGTCACCTCCATCCACCGGTACCTGAAGACGCTGGTCGAGGTCGGTCTCGGGTACGTGCGCCTCGGCCAGAGCGCCCCGACGCTGTCGGGCGGCGAGGCGCAGCGCGTGAAGCTGGCGGCCGAGCTGCAGAAGCGGTCCACCGGCCGCACGGTCTACATCCTCGACGAGCCGACCACCGGTCTGCACTTCGAGGACATCCGCAAGCTGCTCAAGGTGATCAACGGGCTCGTCGACAAGGGCAACACCGTCATCGTCATCGAGCACAACCTCGATGTCATCAAGACCTCGGACTGGGTCATCGATATGGGCCCCGAAGGTGGGTCGGGAGGCGGTACTGTCGTCGCCCAGGGCACCCCGGAGGACGTGGCCGAGGTGGCGGGCAGTTACACCGGGCAGTTCCTCAAGGAGGTCCTCGCCGCGCCCGCGCCCGCGAAGAAGGCGGCGGCGAAGAAGGCCGCGGCGAAGAAGGCGCCCGCGGAGTCGGCGGCGGCCAAGCGATTGGCCCGCAAGGCGGCCGCGCTGCGCTGAGGGGAATCATCCGGGAGCCGAGTTCGGCAAAAGTGGGCGAAGTGAAACACGGCTGTGTAGCATTCGTCGCACCGTGTCCGGAACACCGGACGGTAACGGTTTGTCGAACCGGCCCCGGGTGGTGTCGCCCTCCCAGTGCGCGAGGCGTACGGGCCGGTGCAGCTCGAAAGGAACGGCCCCATGGATGAAGCCACCCAGGCCCTCATCACCCAGATTCTGACTTTCCTCAGCGGCGGGTCCTCGCTGGCCTACACCCCGACCAAGCCCACCGCCTGAGTCCCGGCCGGAATCGAAAGGAACACCTGATCATGGAAACCGGAAGCGCCGGCCTGGCCAGCATCTTCACCGCTCTCGCCCAGGCGCTGACCTCGGGCTCGGCCATCTCGGTCACCCCGGGCACCCCGCCCGCGGTCTGATCGCCAGACTTTTCGTCATCGGGTGACCCACTCCGGATGACGCGGAACGGTCCGCCGGCTACGAGCCGGCGGACCGTTCGTGTGTTCGCCCGTCTCCCGGGTCAGTACACCGGGCCGGTGTACTTCTCGCCCGGGCCCGCGCCCGGCGCGTCGGGCACCGAGGAGGCCTCGCGGAACGCCCGCTGCAGGGCCTGCAGGCCCTCGCGCATCGGCCCCGCGTGCGGGCCGAGGTACTCCACCGACGAGGTCACCAGGCCCGCCAGGGCGGTGATCACCCGGCGCGCCTCGTCCAGGTCGACCGTCGCCGCCGACTGCGGGTCCGCCTCGGCCAGGCCGAGCTTCTCCGCCGCCGAGCTCATCAGCATCAC
>NZ_BAGK01000090.1 GCF_000308795.1 Nocardia thailandica NBRC 100428
GGGCTGCGCGCGGCACTCCTCGGGCCTGAGCGTGCAGACCTTCCTGCGCGGCATCCACATCGTGGAGTACACCGAGGCGGCGCTGAAGGACGTGGCCGGGCACGTGGTCGCCCTCGCCGACGCCGAGGACCTGCCCGCGCACGGACAGGCCGTGCGGGCGCGTTTCGAGGCGCTGTCGTGACCACTCCCACCGTCCCGGGCGCCGCGGCGACCCTCGATCAGCTCCCGCTGCGCGAGAACCTGCGCGGCAAGAAGCCCTACGGCGCACCGCAGTTGACCGTGCCCGTGCAGCTCAACACCAACGAGAACCCGCACCCGCCGAGCCGGGCGCTCGTCGACGACGTCGCCGAGGCCGTGCGCGCGGCGGCGGCCGACCTGCACCGCTACCCGGATCGCGACGCGGTCGGCCTGCGGACCGACCTGGCCGAGTACCTGACCCGGCAGACCGGGGTCCCCGTCGACACCGCCAACGTGTGGGCGGCCAACGGGTCCAACGAGATCCTGCAGCAGCTGCTGCAGGCGTTCGGCGGAACCGGCCGCAGCGCACTGGGTTTCGTGCCCTCCTACTCGATGCACCCGATCATCTCCGAGAGCATCGACACCGAGTGGATCGAGGCGAAGCGCAACGGCGACTTCTCCCTGGACACCGACTACGCGGTGGCGCAGATCGCCGAACGGCGTCCCGACGTCGTGTTCGTGACCAGCCCCAACAACCCGACCGGGCACAGCATCCCGACCGCCGACCTCGAGCGCATCCTCGCGGCGGCGCCGGGCATCGTGGTCGTCGACGAGGCCTACGGCGAGTTCTCCGCCCAGCCCAGCGCGGTCGGGCTCATCGACCGGTTCCCGACCAAGCTGGTCGTGAGCCGCACGATGAGCAAGGCGTTCGCCTTCGCGGGCGGCCGGCTCGGCTACCTGGTCGCCGCGCCCGCGGTCATCGACGCCATGCTGCTGGTGCGGCTGCCCTATCACCTGTCGGTGGTCACCCAGGCCGCCGCGCGGGCCGCGCTGCGGCACGCCGACGAAACCCTGGGCAGCGTGGCCGAACTCGCCGCCCAGCGCGACCGGGTCGCCGCCGCGCTGACCGGCCTCGGCTTCGAGGTGGTCCCGTCGGACGCCAACTTCGTGCTGTTCGGCCGCTTCACCGACGCCGGGCGCGCCTGGCAGCACTACCTCGACTCGGGCGTGCTCATCCGCGACGTCGGCATCCCCGGGCACCTGCGCGCCACCATCGGCCTCGCCGCGGAGAACGACGAGTTCCTGCGGGTCAGCGCGCTGATCGCAGGCACCGACCTCACCCACTGACGAATCCAGGCGTGGAGGAACCCCCATGAGCAGAACCGCGCGGATCGAACGCGTCACCAAGGAATCGAGCATCGTCGTCGAGCTCGACCTCGACGGCACGGGCCGCACCGACATCGCCACCGGCGTCCCGTTCTACGACCACATGCTGACCGCGTTCGGCCAGCACGGCAGCTTCGACCTGAGCGTGCAGGCCACCGGCGACATCGAGATCGAGGCCCACCACACCGTCGAGGACACCGCCATCGTGCTGGGTCAGGCGCTGGGTCGGGCGCTCGGCGACAAGAAGGGCATCCGCCGCTTCGGCGACTGCTTCATCCCCATGGACGAGACCCTCGCCCACGCGGTCGTCGACGTGTCCGGGCGGCCCTACTGCGTGTTCACCGGCGAGCCGGAACACCTGCTGCACACCGTGATCCCCAGCGCGGGACCGGGCGCCTCGTATTCGACCGTGCTCAACAAGCACGTCTTCGAGTCCATCGCGCAGAACGCGCGGATCGCGCTGCACGTGCGCGTGCTCTACGGGCGCGACCAGCACCACATCACCGAGGCCGAGTTCAAGGCCGTCGCCCGCGCGCTGCGCGCCGCGGTGGAACTCGACCCGCGCGTGAGCGGTGTCCCGTCGACGAAGGGTGTGCTGTGAAATCCGTCGTGCTGCTGGACTACGGCTCCGGCAACCTGCACTCCGCCGAGCGCGCGCTGGCGCGGGCGGGCGCGCGGGTCGAGGTGACCGCCGACCCCGAGCGGGCGCTGGCCGCCGACGGCCTCGTCGTGCCCGGCGTCGGCGCCTACGCGGCGTGCATGGCCGGGCTGCGCGGGGTACGCGGCGAACGCATCATCGGCCAGCGGCTGGCGGGCGGGCGTCCGGTGCTCGGCATCTGCGTCGGCATGCAGATCCTGTTCGACCGCGGCGTCGAGTTCGGCGTCGAGACCGAGGGCTGCGGGGAGTGGCCCGGCACCGTCGCCCGCCTCGACGCGGCGCCGGTCCTGCCGCACATGGGGTGGAACACCGTCACCGCCCCCGCCGACAGCGTGCTGTTCGCCGGCATGGACGCCGACACCCGCTTCTACTTCGTGCACTCCTACGCCGCCCAGCAGTGGGATCTGCCCGACAGCGACCACCTGGCCCCGGCCAAGCTGACCTGGGCCGAGCACGGCTCGCCGTTCCTGGCCGCCGTCGAGAACGGCCCGCTGTCGGCCACCCAGTTCCACCCGGAGAAGTCCGGCGACGCGGGCGCGGCGCTGCTGAAGAACTGGATCGACGCGCTGTAGGTCAGCCCCCGCCGAGGTGGGCCTGATCGGCGGCGGCGGTGCCCGCCTCCCAGCCCTCGGCGCTGCGGAGGGTGATGCCCTTCGCGCGGGCGGCGGGGAAGTACGTGTCGAAGGCGCGTTCGACGCGGGCGGTCCGGGCGGCCAGCGCCGGGAGGAGACGGTCGGTGTCGGGGGCGTCGGCGACGGTCGCCGCGGCCGCCGCGGCGAGCCGGTCGCCGATCCGCGCGGCGTAGGCGGTCAGGAAGGCCTTGCGGTAGTGGCGGGAGCGGGTCTCGGCCGCGCCGGCGGTGTCGATCATCGTGCGGGTGGCCTGGACCAGCAGGGAGGTCGCGAGGAGTTCGACGCCGTCGAGGTCCGCGTCGTCGCCGACGACGGTGACGAAACCCCAGTCGGCGAGGAAGATCGCGCGGCAGCCGTTGGCGCGGGCGACCCGGTCGACCAGGAGCGCCTTGGCGTCGGTGTAGGGCGTGTCCAGCCAGATCCGGCGGGCGGCCGGGCGGTCGGGGTCGTCGGCGGCGAGCAGGGCGTGGTCGATCGCGTACCTGGTCATGAGTTCCTGCGCCTTGGCCGACAGGGTCTCGGCCTCCTCGGGGAACGCCGTGGACTCGGCCTTGGCGAGCAGCCCGCGCACCCGGCCGAGGGCGCGGGCGTCGACGTGCCGGTGCGCGGGACGGCCGGGCGCGGCGGCAGGCCCGGCCCCGTGCAGTCGCGGCAGCGCGGCGAGCAGGGCGAGGGCGTGCAGCGCGGCGGCCTGCGCCTCGCGGTCGGTGAGCAGCGCGCGCTCGGCCCACTGCGGCAGATGCGGGCGGCCGGTGTCCCACCACACCGCCGCGCCCAGCTCGCCGAGCTGGTCCTGCCA
>NZ_BAGK01000089.1 GCF_000308795.1 Nocardia thailandica NBRC 100428
TTCGTCTCGACCTCGCCGCGCTCCCCGTTCACCACCCGCCCGTTCCTGCAGCGTTTCCACCCCGGGGCCCACCACGTGCTCGACGATCTCACCCTGATCACGGAGTACCCGGACGGCGGCGCGCAGACGCGGGAGGTGGCGGCGAGCGAGCTCCCGAAGGTGGTGGCCGAGGTGTTCGACATCGCGTTGACCGAGGCCGACGCCGAAACCCTGGTCACGCTGCCCTGGCGCGGGTGACCGGTCCTCGGTTCCAGGTGGTGTCGGCGGCCTTCCTGCTCTAAGGTGACGGGCACCACCCAGCACCGGGGGAGTAATCCGCCAGCTGCCGCACGCGGCGCCCGTACGGCCCGCTACACTCGTCGTGGACCATATAAATGGTCAATACGCGGGATGTCACGATTTCGAGAAGGTTCGGAGTAGGCGCCATCGATACCGGTCAGAAGATCGCGGAGCATTACCGCCTGGTCGAGCGTATTGGTAGCGGCGGCACAGGCGTGGTTTGGCGTGCCGTCGACGAACGCCTCCAGCGGTCGGTGGCCGTCAAGCAGATCCACATCAAGCCCAGCCTTCCCGAGGGCGAGCGGGACGTGTTGCGCCAGCGCGCGATTCGCGAGGCGCGCAACGCCGCGCGGTTCCAGCACCCCAACGCGATCGTCGTCTTCGACATCACCGAGCACAACGGTGACCCGTGCCTGGTGATGGAGTACCTGAAGTCGCGCAGCCTGGCCGCCGAACTCGGCGAGAAGGGGCCACTACCCCTGTCCGAGGTCGCCCGCATCGGCGAGCAGGTCGCCTCGGCGCTCATCGCCGCCCACCAGGCGGGCCTGGTCCACCGCGACGTCAAGCCGGGCAACATCCTGCTCGGTGATCACGGCGAGGTGAAGATCACCGACTTCGGTATCTCGCGCGCGACCGGCGACGTCACCCTCACCGAGACCGGCCTCATCTGCGGCACCGCGGCCTACCTGGCCCCCGAGGTCGCCCGCGGCGCCGATCCGACCCCGGCCGCCGACGTGTTCGCCCTCGGCGCCACCCTGTTCCACGCGCTCGAGGGCGAGCCGCCCTACGGCGCCAACGCCAACCCGCTCGCCGTGCTCTACGCCGCCGCCAACGGGCAGGTCCGCGAGCCGCGCAACGCGGGCCCGGCCACCGACTTCCTGCTCGACCTGCTCAGCCCGGAGCCCGCCGATCGGCCGACCATGACCGAATCGCGGGACGCGCTGGCCGCGTTCGCCGACGGCGACGCCGTGCCCGCCGGTTTCGTGCCCGCGGCCGAGGCCTACAACCGGCGCAACTCGGCCGCCGCGACGCAGGTGATCCGCCGCAACGGGCAGCGCACCCACGCGGGGGGCTCCCCGGCCACCGCGCGTCCGGCCCGCCCCGCCGCCCGGCCCGCGTCCCCGCAGGACACCGCCGCGCACCCGCCGACCCAGGCCCAGCCCGCTCCCGCGCCGCGCAAGTCGCCCGGGAAGGGCCGCGCCGTGCTCATCGGCTCCGGGATCGGTGCCGTGGTCGCCGTCGTCGCCCTGGCCGTCAGCGCGATGAGCAGCTCCGACTCCGGCACCCCGCCGCAGGCGAGCCCGCCCGCGGTCACCCAGTCCGCCACCTCGGCCGCCCCGACCACCACCGCGGCCTCGCCGGTGGGCCAGACCGCCAACTCCGGCACCGTCGGCATCGGCGCGGCGGGCCTGGTCATCGAGAACTTCTACAGCAACCCCGACAGCTCGTGGAGCCTGCTGACCCCGGGCGCGCAGAAGGCCTACGGCGGGGAGCAGGCGTTCCAGCAGTACTGGAGCGACCACACCGTCACGTCCTTCCGCGACATCACCGGCGACAACAACGCCGACGGCTCGGCCACCATGCGCCTGGCCACCATCACGGTCAACGGGTCGAGCAAGTCGATGACGCTGCGCGTCGTGAGCAACGGCGGCCGGCTGCTCATCGACAGCGAAACCCGCTAGCCACCCGCGTTTCCCGGCGTCGTCCCGGCCGCCGCGGCCGGGACGGCCGCTGCCCCGGCGGCCGCCGGGCGCGAGGGTCGGGGACGGTTGGGTCACAGCTCGCGGCGGAGCGGCGCGCCCGGCGGCCGGTGTGGTCGCGGTTCGGTGCGCCCGCGGGGAACGCGGAGGCCGCGAGGTCCGCGGGGCCGCCGCTCGGGCCGAGCACGGCGCCGACGGCGCGGGCGACTAGGCTGGTACCGGAAAATCCCCGGCACAGACAAGGACCTCACCCCGCTATGACTACCCGCATCGAGCTCGCCCGCGTCGATCTGCGCGGTCGTACTCCCTCCGCTGCCGAGCTGCGCACCGCGCTGCCGCGCGGGGGAGTCGACGTGGACTCGGTGCTGCATCATGTGCGGCCGGTCGTCGAGGACATCCGGGACCGCGGCGTCGCCGCCGCCCTCGACTACAGCGAGAAGTTCGACGGGGTCCGCCCGGCGGCCGTGCGCGTGCCCGCCGCCGAGCTCGCGCGCGCCCTCGACGAGCTGGACCCCGCGGTGCGCGCGGCCCTCGAGGTCGCCATCGAACGCACCCGCAAGGTCCACGCCGACCAGCGCCGCACCGACACCGTCACCGAGGTCGTCCCCGGCGGCACGGTCACCGAGAAGTGGGTGCCGGTCGAGCGGGTCGGGCTGTACGTGCCCGGCGGCAACGCGGTGTACCCGTCGAGCGTGGTCATGAACGTGGTGCCCGCCCAGGCGGCCGGCGTCGAGTCGCTGGTCGTCGCCTCGCCGCCGCAGGCCCCGTTCGGTGGGCTGCCGCACCCGACCATCCTGGCCGCCGCGCGGCTGCTCGGCGTCGAGGAGGTCTGGGCCGTGGGCGGCGCGCAGGCCGTTGCCCTGCTCTCCTACGGCGGCACCGACACCGACGGCGGCGCGCTCGCGCCCGTCGACATGATCACCGGACCCGGCAACATCTACGTCACCGCCGCCAAGCGGCTGTGCCGCGGGCTGGTCGGCATCGACGCCGAGGCGGGCCCGACCGAGATCGCCGTGCTCGCCGACGCCACCGCCGACCCGGTGCACGTGGCCGCCGACCTGATCAGCCAGGCCGAGCACGACGTGCTCGCCGCCAGCGTGCTCGTCACCGACAGCCCCCAGCTGGCCGACGCCGTCGACGCGGCGATCAACGCCCAGCTGACCGTGGTCAAGCACGACGCCCGCGTCCGGGAAGCGCTGAGCGGCAAGCAGTCCGGCATCGTCCTCGTCGACGACATCGCCCAGGGCCTGCGCGTGGTCGACGCCTACGCCGCCGAGCACCTCGAGATCCAGACCGCCGACGCGGCCGCCGTCGCCGCGCGGGTGCGCAGCGCGGGCGCGATCTTCGTCGGCCCCTACGCGCCGGTCAGCCTCGGCGACTACTGCGCCGGGTCCAACCACGTGCTGCCCACCGC
>NZ_BAGK01000088.1 GCF_000308795.1 Nocardia thailandica NBRC 100428
CAGGAGGCGCCGCATGACCGCATCGATGCCCGGGCAGGCCGGGGAGATCGGCGCGGGCTCGCCGCTCGGGATCGTCGAGTACTTCGACGGGTTCGCCGAATCCGACGCCAACGCCGACACGGTGATCCGCGCCGCCGCCGTCCTGGCCGAGTGCCCGGCGGGCGCGCGCTGGCCCTCGGGGACCACCATCCGCTACGACGCGGCGGGGCACCCGCTGCCCGCGGACGCCGCGCCCCCGCGGACCTTCGGCACCGACCCGGCCGTGTGGCTGGAGCGGGCGGGCGCGGCCCGGCCGCTGGACGACGTGCTGGTCGCGCGGTTGCGGCACTGCCTGCGCATCACCGCGCGCCGCGGGCCCGCCGGGCCGACCGGGCTCGACGACCCCGCGCTGCTCGAGATCGTGGTGTCGGAGGAGCAGCGCCGCGCCGACCGGGTCCGGGCCCTGCGGCTGCTCGGCGCCGACCCCGCGCGCCCGCTGCGCCTGCTCGCGGTGTCCGGTCCCGGAGCCGCCGCGGCGGTGCGCCTCATCGACGCCCACGTCCCGGTGGTCCGGTCGGCGGTCCTCGACACCGTCACCGCGGTGCTCGTGCAGGCCGCCGTCCCGGATCGCGACCTGTCCGACACGCTCGATCGCGCCGTGGTCGGGGCGTTCCCGGTCGCGCGGCGGGGGGCCGAGGGGCCCTGGGTCGGCCTGGGGGAGCGGCTGCCCGCCCTGGCCGCCGCCACCTCCTGGGATCAGGCCCGGCGGGCGTTGCGGTTCGCCTCCTCCACCCGGCACGGGCGCCGCGTGGTCGCCTTCGAGCGCCTCGGCTCGCTGGCCCTGCTCGGGGAACTGCCCGTCGCCCGGCTGCTCGCCGCCCCCGACGTGGCGCGACTCGGGACGCTCGCCGCGACCGAGGCGGGCGCGCTCGCCGTCGACACCCTCGAGGCGTTCTGCGTCTTCGGCTCGCTGCGGCGCACCGCCGCCGAACTCCACCTGCACCACAGCACCGTCGCGGCCCGCATCGCCCAGGTGGAGGCGGTGATGGGCTGGGACGTCGGCGACGCGCTCGACCGGTTCACGGCGACCCTGGCGCTGATGATGCGCCGCATCGCGCTCTCCTCGGCCGAGCTGCCCCCGGACCGCTGAGCCCGATCCGACGTCCGTCGGGCCGGGGACGCGAATCCGGCGACGGCCGTCGGGTGATCCGGGTCACCCGCATCGGTGACGATCGACGCACTCCCGACACGCCGCCGGGAGATCCGGTGAGGGAGAAGGAGTTCCACCATGGCGGTCATCGACCCGAACAACACCTGGGCGCCGCTCGAAGAGCGCCTGGCCGCGACCACCGACGCGCGGCACCGCGCCGTGCTCGGCATCGTCATCGAGCACATGAAGGCCGAGGCCGCGCCGGACCTGGACGGGCTCATGCGGACCCTGGTCCCCGCCCCGGCCTATCACTTCTGGAACGCCGGTCAGGACGTCGGGCCGAAGGGGCACGACGGGGTGCGCGCCTACTACGCCGATTTCGTCGCCAGCCGCAGCAACATCCTCGAGTACGCGCTCGATCGCCTGGTGGTCGACGACCATTGCGTGGTGACCGAGGGTTTCCTGAAGCAGATCTATCCCGGCGCCTACGCCGCGCGGATCGGGATCCCCGTCGACGACCCGGCCGCCGACTACCTCGTCGTGTTCCGGCAGCTGCTGCTGTGGCCGATCTCGGCGGACGGCCGCATCGAGGGCGAGGATTCCTATCATTCGGGCCCGGTGGAGATCCGGAAACTGCGTTTCGACGAACTGCCGCGCGAGTACGTCGAACTCGTGCACGCGGGCGCGTAGCACGACCGGACCCGATGCGAAGGAGGACGAGGGATGAACCGACACGCGGACCGGCGCCGCACCGACATCGCCACGCTGCTGCTCGACCGGCTCGGCGACCGGCGGCTCGGCCTGCGCACCCGCGACGCCGACTGGACCTGGGACGAGGTGGTCCGCGAGTCGGCCGCCCGCGCGGAACTGGCGCGGGCGCTGCGCCGCGACGGCCCGTTCCACATCGGGATCCTGCTGGACAACGTGCCCGACTTCGTCTTCTGGCTCGGCGCGGCCGCCCTGGCGGGCGCGACCGTGGCGGGCCTGAACCCCACCCGGGGCGACGCGCAGCTGGCCGCCGACATCGCCTACGTCGACTGCGGGCTCGTGGTCACCGACGCCGCGGGGATGGCCCGGCTGGCCCGCCTCGACCTCGGCCTCGCGCCGGACCGGTTCCTGCTGGTCGACGACCCCGGCTACGCGGCCCGGGTCGCGGCGCACCGGGCGGAACCCGTCGCGGTGGGCGGGCCGGATTCGCTGCTCCTGCTGCTGTTCACCTCCGGGACGACCGGTGTCTCCAAGGCGGTGCGGTGCACGCAGCGCCGCCTCGCGGTGATCGCCTACGCGGCCAGGGACAAGTTCGGGCACGTGCGCGAGGACGTCGACTACTGCCCGATGCCGCTGTTCCACGGCAACGCCGTCATGGCGCTGTGGGCGCCCGCGCTCACGGTCGGCGCGACCGTCTGCCTGACCCCGAAATTCTCGGCGTCGCAGTTCCTTCCGGACGTCCGCTACTTCGGCGCGACCTTCTTCACCTATGTCGGCAAGGCGCTCGGCTACCTGCTGGCCACGCCCGAGACCCCGGCGGACGCGGACAACACGCTGGTGCGCGGGTTCGGCACCGAGGCGTCGGCGGCCGACCAGGACGAGTTCCGGCGCCGCTTCGGCGCCGCGCTGTTCGAGGGCTACGGGTCGAGCGAGGGTCCCAGCCTGGCCGCGCTCGACCCGGCCGCGCCGCCGGGCGCGCTGGGCAGGCCCGCGCATCCCGGTGTCGCGGTGGTGGATCCGGAGACCCTGCTGGACCGCGCGCGCCGAGCTGGACGAGTACGGCCGGGTACGCAACCCCGACGAGGCCATCGGGGAGATGGTCGACAAGGCCGGGGCGGCGGCGTTCGAGGGCTACTACAAGAACGAGGACGCCGACGCCGACCGCATCCGCAACGGCTGGTACTGGACCGGCGATCTCGGCTACATCGACACCGATGGGTACCTGTACTTCGCCGGGCGCAAGGGCGACTGGCTGCGGGTGGACGGCGAGAACACCTCCACCCTGCTCATCGAACAGGTCCTGCGCCGCCATCCCGCCGTCATCGCGGCCGCGGTCTTCGGGGTACCCGATCCCCGCTCCGGCGACCAGGTGATGGCCGCGATCGAGGTCGCCGACCCCGCGGCCTTCGACCTCGCCGGGTTCACCGCGTTCCTCGCCGCCCAGCGCGACCTCGGCGCCAAGGGCATCCCGCGCCTGCTGCGCGTCTCGGCGGACCTGCCGGTCACCGGGTCGAACAAGGTGCTCAAACGCGCCCTGCAGACCCAGGCCTGGCGCACCGACGAACCGGTGTACCGCTGGGCGGGTCGCGGCGGGCCCGACTATCGGCTCATGACCGAGTCCGACAAGCGCGCCCTCGCCGAGGAATTCACCGCACACGGCAGGCAGCGCCTGCTCTGACGCCGCTCGGCTGCCCGGCGCCGCACCGGCCGGCGGACGCAGCCGGGCCGGACCTCGGCCGACTCACGCCGTCAGTTCGCGTTCCAGCGGTGTGCGGAAGCGGGGGATCGTGCGGACGTCGCCGAACCACGCCGCGGTGCGCGCGGCCTCGGCGGCGACCAGCGCCTCGATGTCGGCGCCGACGTCCTCGAGCAGGCGGGTGACGATCTCGCCGTCGGCCCGCTGGGCCCAGCCGCCGACGATGCGGCCGTCGGCCCAGATGGTCGGGCCGATGTTGCCGTTGCGGTCGAACAGCCGCGGACCGTGCGGGCCGAGGAACCACTCGCGCGACTGCCAGCCCATCGGGGTCGGGTCGAGGGCGGGCAGGAGTGCGGCCCAGGGTTCGGGCGCGGGCACCGGGTCGAGGTCGTCGGCCAGCGCGACGCCGGTGCCCCCGTCGAGGTCGACCTCCACCACCGGCAGGTCGGTCAGCGCCTTGCGGACCTCGGTCAGTGTCCAGCCGGTCCACCACTTGATGTCGCTCACCGGGGCCGGGCCGAAGGTGTGCAGCCAGCGCCGGACGAGCTCGGCGCGCGCCTCGTCCGCCGGGACCGGGGTGAAGCCGCCCGGCAGCCAGGTCTCCACCGGCACCCAGGTGTAGTGGCTGCTGGCCCAGGAGCCGTTCGGGCGGCCACGCACGATGCGGCCCTGCGCGCCGAGCACGACCAGCACCCAGGTGGTGATGCTGGTCGGTTTCGAGTAGGACTTGCCCGGCGCGGTGTCGACCTGGGTGCGCAGGCGCGGCACCGCCCTGCCCAGCTGCGCGCCGGTCGCGGTGCCCAGACCGAGGAGCGTGTCGTGGGTTTCGGCCTCGACCTCGGCCAGCCAGGTCGCGACGTCGCCCTCGACGACCCCCTCGAGATACTTGCCGTAGGCCCGGCGCTGCTTGACCGCCAGCGCGTCGCAGCAGGAGGCCTGCAGGACCGGAAGCAGGTCCGTCGGCGCCACGAACATGGTGCGGCGCATGGCCAGCAGGCGCAGCAGGGTCCGCTCGTCGTAGAGCGCCCGTTCCATCGCCGACGGAGTCAGGACCGTGCCGCGCGCGCAGACCGAGAGGAACACGGTGGCGGGGTCGGTGGCGTGCAGCACGACCATCGAGCGGGCGATCTCGAGGGGATCGTCCACGCGGGCCGGGAACGCGAGCCGGTGCCGGACGCCGAGGCGGGCGCGTCGCTGCGCGGTGTCGATCGAGACCATGGGCGGATCGTAGGCGCCGCCACCGACAGGCCGGGGCCGCGTGGTGCGCGATCACGGGTCGCGGTGCGCGATCCGCGGTATCGGCCCGCCCGGCGTGGGACCATCGGAGCATGCGCCCGCTGGTGGCCCTGGCCGTGCTCCTCCTGTCCGCCGGACTGCTCGCCGCGCCGGGCACACCCGCCGGCGCCGAACCCGGCTGCGCCGGAGGGGTTTCGGTGACACCGGTCGCCGTCCCGGTGGACGGCGAGACCGCGACCGGCCGCGTCTACGAGCCGTATCGGTGCGCGCCCGGTGACCTGCCCGCCCGGGCGCTGGTGGTGGCCGTGCACGGGCACACCGGTTCCTCGGCCGACCTGCCCGAGTACATGACATCGCTGGCGCGGGTGGGCGGGGCGCCGCTGCTGCTGATGGACCTGCGCTCGGCGGACAGCGTCTGGCGGACGGGCGAGTGGAACCTGTGGGCCGGGCAGCGGGACGTCGTCGCCGCCACGCGGTGGTACCGCGAGGAGCACCCGGGGATCGGCCGGACCGTGCTGTGGGGCTGGAGTCAGGGCGGGATCACCAGCGGGCTGGCCGCCGCGTACGCCCCGCCGGGCACCTTCGACTACTGGGTCGACAACTACGGACCCGCCGACACGGTGACCACGTGGTTCAGCGCGGGCCGCCTCAACGGGGCACTGCCCGGGGAGATCGAGCGCGACGCGGGCGGGTGTACCCCGGCGCAGTGCCCGGCCGCCTACGCCGCCCGCTCGCCCGCGCTGCTCGCGGGGCGGATGAGCGTCGCGCGGGCGGTGTTGATCCACGGCGTGGCCGACGACGTCGTGCCCTACGCGGCGAGCGTGGAGATGCGGGCGGGCCTCACCGCGGCGGGCAAGCCGCTGTCGTTCTACACGATCGTCACCGGGCGCGATCTCGGCGGCGCGGTGGTGCCCGGCGATCACAGCGTCGGGCCCGCCCTGTTCGAGGGCGGGTGCGTGGTGCTGCGGCTGCTGGCGGGCACCGAGCCGCTCGACGGATTCCAGACCGACTACCTCGTCGACGTCGCGAACGGGCTGGTCACGGCGCCGCCCGCGCCTGCGGGCGCCAAGTGCGCTGCCTGAACCGGTCCGCGTGGAACAAGATCGGCATCCCCGGTCGTTGACCGGTGCGATACGCCGACGACGAGGAGATGCGCGATGACCGAGCCGACCACCTGGCGGGGCGCGGAGCTGGACCTCGACGCCTACCTGGCCCGGATCGGCTACGACGGCCCGCGCGTCGCCACCCTGCCCGTCCTGCGCGCGCTGGTCCGCGCGCACACCACGTCCATCCCGTTCGAGAACCTCGAGATCATCCTCGGCCGCGGGGTCCCGCTCGACCTGGCGTCGTTGCAGGACAAGATCATCCGGCGCGGCCGCGGCGGCTACTGCTACGAGAACGCCGGTCTGTTCGCCGCCGCGCTGGAACGGTTCGGGTTCGGTGTCACGGGGCTCAGCGGTCGCGTGACCATGGGCGTCGTCGACGCCGCCCCGGCGCGGCCCGCCACCCACGCGCTGCTGCGCGTCACCACCACCGACGACCCGCGGGCCTGGCTGTGTGACGTCGGCTTCGGCGCCGGCCCGCTGGAGCCCTACGAACTCGCCGACAGCGGTGGGGAATTCGCGCTCGGCGACTGGCGGTTCCGCCTGGAGCGCCGGACGGGCGCCCTCGGCGCGCCGCTGTGGGTGCTGCACCAGTTCGCCCGCGACGGCTGGGTCGACCGCTACTCCTTCACCGAGGACCCGCAGTATCCG
>NZ_BAGK01000087.1 GCF_000308795.1 Nocardia thailandica NBRC 100428
ACCACGTCCACTGTGTATACCGATCGGGTCGCCGGCGTGCGGCTTCCGTGGTCGAGGGCCGACGAGCGGTTACGGTGGAACGATGTCGAGTACTCGGATCGCCAGGCATGTCGACGCACCCCGGGCCGAGATCTACCGGCTGCTGCTGGACGCCGACGCGGTGGCGGCGTGGATGCTGCCCGACGGCATCCAGGGCGTCGTGCACCGGTTCGAACCCCAGGAGGGCGGCGGGTTCTCGATCACCGCGGACTTCGCCGGAGAGACGCCGGGTTCCGATCCGCAGCACGACGCCTACTACGGCCGATTCGTCAGCCTCGTCCCGGACGAGCGGGTGATCGAGAAGCTGGAGTTCGTGACCACCCGGGCCGAGCTGGCCGGGGAGATGACCGTCAGCTTCGTGTTGGCCGACGCCGTGGGCGGCGGGACGAACCTGCTCGTGGTCCACGACGACGTGCCCGCGGGCCTGTCCGAGGAGGACAACGAGGCGGGCTGGCGGGCCGCCCTGGACAAGCTGACCGCGCTCGCCGAACGCGGCGCCGCGCGCTGAGCGCGTCCCGAATGGCCCGGCGCGCCGGAGGATTCGGTGTGCGGGGTTCGAATCAGGGTGCCGCTAAGACTCCCGGAGCCCGAAATGCCTTGATTCAATGCGTGAATGTCTCGAAGCGGTACCTTCCTCTCCCGTGTGCGCACCCGCGGTACGGCCACCCTGCTCGCGGTCGCGACCGCGGCCACCCTCGGTCTCACCGGGTGCGCGAGCGGCGGTGACACGCCGGTCGGCACGCCGGATTCGCCCCTGCCGACCGAGATCCCGCCGGGGACCACCCTGGTGGTCGCCGATCAGTCCGAGCGGTTGCAGAGCGTGCTGCGGCTGTCCGGTGAGCTCGACAAACTGCCGTTCAAGATCGAGTTCGCCAACTTCGTCGGCGGGCCCGCGATCCTGGAGGCGTTCCGCGCCGGGGCCGCCGACATCGGGCAGGTGGGCGACGTTCCGCCCATCCACGCGCTCGCGGCGGGCCAGGACGTCCCGATCATCGCGTCGTATGCGACCAACCCGGCGGCGCTGAAGCTCGCCGTCGCGCCGAACAAGCAGATCGCCCGGCTGGCGGACCTGAAGGGCAAGAAGATCGCCTATGCCGAGGGGACCGCCCAGCAGGCCGCGGTGCTCAAGGCGCTGAGCAAGGCGGGTTTGAAGCCCGGGGACGTCCAGCTCGTCCGGCTGCAGCTCGCGGAGTTCCTCGACGCGGTGCGGACCGGTCAGGTCGACGTCGCGCCGCTGATCGAGCCCAACATCACGCGGCTGCTGCGCACCCCCGGCGCCTCGGTGCTCCCCGACTCCGAGACCGCGGGCACCTACACCGGCCTCGCCTACCTCTACGGCCGCCGGGCCGCGCTGCAGGACCCGGCCAAGGGCGCGGCGGCCCGCGCGCTGGTCGGCGCGTTCGTCCGCGGCTGGCATTGGACCAACACCCACCGCGAGGAATGGGCGCGCCGCTACTACGTGGAGAACCAGAAGGTCGGCGCCGACGACGCCGCCCGCATCATCGAGTCGCTGGGCACCTACACCTTCCCGCACCTGGACCAGGCGCTGATCGACCGGCAGCAGAGCACCATCGACGCGATCGACGCCGCGGGCCAGCTGCCCAAGAAGATCAAGGCCGCCGACGGATTCGATCTCCGTTTCGCGCCGGTCGTGGACGAGGCGGTCACCGGTGCGGGCGCGTCCTTCGGGCAGGCGGCCAAGTGATGGCCGTCCTCGACGCCGGCGTGACCGGGGCCCGCGCGAGTGCCGATCACGCGGAGCCGATACCGGCGGCCCGCCGATCCGCGCGTCGCAGGCTGGGCCCGGGCCGTCCCATCCCGTTCGGCTTCGCGGTCGGCCCGGTGTTGCTCGTCCTGGCCTGGGTGATCGGCTCGGGCACCGGCGCGCTCGACCCCGAGACGCTGCCCGCGCCGTGGACGGTGGCCGGGACCGCCGGTGACCTCATCGCCGACGGCCGCCTGCAGTCCAACCTGCTCACCTCGCTGCAGCGCGCGGGCATCAGCCTGGTGCTCGGCGTGCTGATCGGCGTGGTCCTCGCGCTGGTCGCCGGCCTGAGCCGGATCGGGGAGTCCCTGGTCGACGGGCCGGTGCAGATCAAGCGCGCGATTCCGACGCTCGCGCTGATCCCGCTGTTCATCGTGTGGTTCGGCATCGGGGAGGAGATGAAGCTCATCGTCATCACCACCTCGGTGCTGGTGCCGGTCTACATCAACACCCACGCGCAGCTGCGCAGCGTGGACAAGCGTTACGTCGAACTGGCCGAGACCGTGGGTCTCTCGCGCGGCGGGTTCATCCGGCGGATCGCGTTGCCGGGCTCGCTGCCCGGCTTCTTCGTCGGGCTGCGGCTGGCGGTCACCATCTCCTGGCTGGCGCTGGTCGTCGTCGAACAGGTGAACGCGACCAGCGGCATCGGCTACCTGATGACCCAGGCGCGCACCTACGGGCAGATCGACGTCATCGTCGTCGGCCTGGTCATCTACGGACTGCTCGGGCTCTTCGGCGACCTCGCCGTGCGGGCCGTGGAACGAAAGGCGCTGGCATGGCGGCAGACTCTGGGCGGGTGAGCGAGGCGGTCGTGCGCACCCGCGGCCTGACCCGCGGCTTCGGCGACCGGATCGTGTTGCGCGGCATCGACATCGAGATCGCGCGCGGCGAGTTCGTCGCCCTGCTCGGCCGCAGCGGCTCGGGCAAGAGCACCCTGCTGCGCGCGCTGGCCGAACTCGACTACGACGTAGCGGGTTCCGGGGAACTCGTCGTGCCGCGGAGCCGATCGGTGGTGTTCCAGGACTCGCGGCTGCTGCCCTGGGCGCGGGTCCTCGACAACGTGGTGCTCGGCCTGGCGGGCGCGGCCGAACAGGGCCGGGCGGCCCTGGCGGAGGTCGGGCTGGCCGGGCGCGAACGGGCCTGGCCCCGGGAGCTGTCCGGCGGCGAGCAGCAACGGGTGGCGCTGGCGCGCTCGCTGGTCCGCGAACCCGAACTGCTGCTGGCCGACGAACCGTTCGGCGCCCTGGACGCCCTGACCCGCATCCGCATGCACGCGCTGCTGCAGGACCTGTGCGCCCGGCACCGGCCCGCGGTGCTGCTGGTCACCCACGATGTCGACGAGGCGGTCCTGCTGGCCGACCGCGTGCTCGTCCTGGACGAGGGCCGGATCGCCCTCGACGAACGGCTCGACCTGCCCCGGCCGCGACGCCACAGCGACCCCGAGTTCATCCGGCTGCGCGAGCTGCTGCTCGCCGGGCTCGGCGTGGACACCGAACAGGAAGTGAAGAAGGCCTCGTGACACGGCAACTCAGCCTCAACGCGTTCATCTACCCCGCCGGGCACCACGAGGCGGCCTGGCGGCATCCCGACACCGGCACCGACCGGATCTACGACGTCCGTTACTACCAGGAGATCGGCCGCACCGCCGAGGCCGCCACCTTCGACGCGGTGTTCTTCGCCGACGGCCCCGCCCTGCGCACCGACGTCCGCCACACCGCGGCCCCCGGCCTCGAGCCGATCACGCTGCTGACCGCGATCGCCTCGGCGACCACCCACCTCGGCCTCGTCGCGACCGCCTCGACCACCTACTACGAGCCCTACAACCTCGCCCGGCTGTTCTCCTCGCTCGACCACATCTCCGGCGGCCGCGCCGGGTGGAACATCGTCACCACCGGCACCGATCTGGCCGCGGCGAACTTCGGGCTCGACAAGCACCCCGACCACGCCGAACGCTACGCGCGTGCACGGGAATTCGTGGAGGCGGTGGTGGCCCTGTGGAACAGCTGGGAGGACGACGCGATCGTGCTCGACCGGGCCGCGGGCATCTACGCCGACCCGGACAAGATCCATCCGATCGACTTCGCCGGTGAACACCTGCGGGTGCGCGGGCCGTTCAACTCCGCCCGCACGCCGCAGGGGCATCCGGTGCTGGTGCAGGCGGGCGCGTCCAACGACGGCCGGGCCTTCGCCGGGCGCTACGCCGAGGCGATCTTCACCGCGCACCAGCGCCTCTCGGACGCCCAGGCGTTCTATGCCGACATCAAGTCCCGCGCCGCCCGCTTCGGCCGCGACCCCGAGCACGTGAAGATCCTGCCCGGCATCAGCCCGTTCATCGCCGACACCGAGGCGGCGGCCCGGAAACTCGAGCAGGAGTTCAACGAGCTCACCGTGCCCGAATTCGGCCTGTCGCAACTGGAGTCGATCACCGGCACCTCGCTGCGGCACCTGCCCCTCGACGAGCCGATCCCGCTCGAGGTCTTCGCCGGGGCGGGCGACGTCACCGACAACGCCAAGAGCCGCCTGCAGGTGGTGGCCGGCATCGTCGAGCGCGAACGGCCGACGGTGCGCGGGCTGCTGCACCGGCTGGCCGGGGCGCGCGGACACCGGGTGTTCGCCGGCACGCCCGAGCAGGTCGCCGACACGATCGAGGAGTGGTTCACCCAGGGCGCGGCCGACGGCTTCAACGTCATGCCGCCCTGGTACCCGGGCGGCCTCGAGGTGTTCACCTCGACCGTGGTGCCGATCCTGCGGGAGCGCGGGCTGTTCCGCACCGAATACACGGGAACGACCCTGCGCGATCACCTCGGGCTGCCGCGTCCGGCCGGGCGCCGCGCGCCGGTGTCCGCGTGACGGGCTGCTGTCCGGGCGGGACGCCGGGCGGCGGAGCGATCCGGTGAGCGCTGTGCTCACCGGGTCGCCGCCGTCGCTGCGGTCGCTGACCTGGACGGTGTTCGCGCCCATGGGCGTCTACGGGGTCGGCGCGGGCGCCGCCACCCCCATGTACGCGCTGCGGGCCCTCGACCTGGGCGCGTCGGTCGGGTCCGCGGCGCTGATCGTCGCCATCACCGGGCTGGGCATGGTCCTCACCGACCTGCCCGCCGGGCGCATCGTCGCCCGGATCGGGGAGCGCGGCGCGATCGCGGTGGCCACCGTCTGCGGCACGGCCGGGGTGCTGGCGGCGATCTTCGCGCCGAACCTGGGCGTGCTCGCGGCCGGGCTGCTGTGCGGCGGGGTGTCCGGGGCGGTGTGGGGGCTGGCGCGCCAGACCTACATCGTCGCCGTGGTCGCCCCGGGCGACCGCGGGCGGGCGCTGTCCACCCTGGCCGGCGCCCACCGGCTCGGGTTCTTCGTCGGGCCGTTCGTCGGCGCCGCGCTGGTGCACTTCTACGGTCCCGTCGGCGCGCTCTGGCTGTCGCTGGCGACCTCGCTGGTCTCGGCGGCGGCGGTCGTGGCGATCCGCGACACCCGCACCGCCGGTGAGGAACTCCAGCCGCTGCACACCGTCCTCGCCGAGAACCGGACCGCGCTGCGCACCCTCGGGCTGGCCGCGATCACCATCGGCGCGGCACGGGCCTGCCGGACCACGGTCCTGCCGCTGTGGGCCGCGCACGTCGGGATCGGGGCGTCGACGACCAGCCTGATCTTCGGCATCGCCGGGGCCGTCGACGTGGCGATGTCGTATCCGGCCGGCGTCTGGCTGGACCGCTTCGGCAGCCGGGTCACCGGCGTCCCGTGCGCGCTGCTGTTCGCCCTCGGCTACGCCGCCCTGCCCCTCACCCACACCGTGTGGTCCGTCGGCGCGGCCGCCCTCGTGCTCGGCCTGGCCAACGGCGTCAGCAACGGCCTGGTCATGACCGTCGGCGCGAACATCGCGCCCCCGGACCGCCGCCCCGAATTCCTCGGCGCCTGGCGGCTCATGCACGACGTCGGCATGTTCGCCGGGCCGCTCGGCGCCGGAGCGCTCGGCGCGGCGCTCGGCCTGGCCGCGTCGGGCCTGTCCGTCGCCGCCGCCGCCGTCGTGGGGGCCGCGGCGATCCACCGGTGGTTCCCGGGCCGGGTCACCTGACGCGACCGGCCGGGTGACGGCGGGTCACCGGCCGCGCAGGAGGTCGGCGATCGCCGGGTATCCGTGCTCGACGGCGTGGTCGTAGGCCGTGCGGCCTTCCGCGTCGCGGATCGCCGGGTCGGCGCCGTGTGCCAGCAGCAGGCGCACGATCTCCTGGTAGGCGGGGCCGCCGTCGCCGTAGTGGACCGCCTCGAGCAGCGCGGTCCAGCCGGGCCGGTTCACCCTGTTCACGTCGATCCCGGTGCGCGCGAGCACCTCACGGACGTAGTCGACGTGTCCGCGTTCGGCCGCCGGATGTAGCGCGGTGCCGCCGAACCGGTTGGGCAGCCCGACATCCGGGTCCGCGGGCAGCAGCAGATCGAGCATCGCCACGCTGCCCGTGACCCCGGTGTTCACCCACGGGGATTCGCCGCGGTCGTCGAGCACGTCGGGATCGGCCCCGGCCGCCAGCAGCACCCGGGCCACCTCGACGTCGTCGTGCAGCACCGCGACGAACAGCGGCGTGCGGCCGCCGCCGTCCCGGACATCGACGGCGGCGCCGTCCGCCAGGGCCGCCCGCACCGCCGCGGCGTCCTCGGCGACGGCGGCCCGCAGCAGCTCCCGATCGGCCGCCGGATCCGGGGTCGGCGGGGCGGCGGTCCGCGCGTCGTTCGCCGCCGTCGCCGGTCCGGTCGTTGCCGTGGCCGCCGGAGCGTCCGGGTTCCGCGTTCTCGCCGCGTCGCCGGGACCGCACGCGGCGAGCAGCAGGGTGGCCAGCACCGTGGTCGCGGTGATCGAGAAGGTCGACGGTCGCATCATCACTCCTGTCCGAGGGGTCCCCTCCGACACTCCGCGCTCGCGGCGTCCTCGGCATCGGCCTGCGGGGTCGGGGACAGGGGCGGACCGGTCGACGCCGGTGTCGTCCGATCGGATGACCCGGCGGTCCGGACGGTCGACGCCGGGGCACGAAATCCGCTGGGCGGACCGGGCCGTGGCCCGTACTCTCGGCCCGATGGGGCGGGAGAATCGGCCGGGCCGGTGGCGCGGCGGGCAGCTCGCGGTCCGGCGCGAGGAGCCCGACCGGTCGCTGGTCCGCGCCGCGGGCACGTCGTCGCGGCGCCGCGACGGATGGATGCCGCGCGCCGAGGTGTCCTTCCCCGGCGTCGCGCCCGCGGTCGCCGCGGCGCTCGCCGCCCTGGACGACGCCTTCGCCCCGGTGGCCCGTCCGGCGGTGATCGACTGCTGCCCGCACTGCGGGCCGCCCGGGGCATACGCGCATCTGCTCGCCCGGCCGCGGTCTCAGCTGTCCGACGAGGACCTGCGGGCGTACACATCGGCGGTGCTCGGCACCGTCGGCGGCCCCGCCGACCTCCGCTACTTCGCGGGCCGCATCCTCCAGCTGCTGCACACGCCGGGCACGGTCATGCCCGACATCGAGCCGTTCCACCGCAGGCTACGAGCGGCCGGCTGGTCGAGCTGGCCCCAGGCGCGGGCGGTCACCGACGTCTTCGACGCCCTCTGGCAGGACGCCCTCACCGCCGACCGGCCGGCCGCGCCCGTGGACGCCCTGTTGTGCGCGCTCGGCGCGGCCGAATCCACCCTCGCGCCGCGGCTGGCCGCGTGGGCCGAGGCGAGCACGGATGCCGCCGTGCGGCGGTTGCACGACTTCGTGATCGGGGGGTGCCGGACCACCGCCAGCGGAGTCGAGCCGCGCAACGCGTATTGGGACCGCCGCTCGGACACGTTCGCCGAGCTGGTGGCCTGGCTCGGATCAGGGCCCGCCCTGGACGCGGTCGCGGCGGCGTTCGACCGGACCGACGATCCTTCGGTGCTCGAACTGCTCGCCGACCTCGACGGGTACCTGCGCTGAGCGCCAGTGAAACGTGCTCAGTCGCTGTAATGGCACCAGAAGCCGGGGGCGACGCCGATGCTCTCCAGCCAGGTCTTCTCGCCGCGCAGGACGATGTCCTCGCCGTGGGCGGACAACAGGTCGAGGACGTCGGCGCCGGGTTCGCCGCCCAGCGCGGCCACGATCAGCGGTACCTGGCCCGCGGGCACGGTCAGCGCGTACTCGTACTCGCTGCCGCCGCGCAGATCCTGGCCGTCGATGACGACGTCGCCCCCGGCCCGGCGCACGGCGTGGACGTAGAGCCGGTCGCGATTCCACAGCGGCACGGTGCGGTCACTCATCGACGCAGTATGCGACCGGGACGGGCCGCGCCGGACCGGAACCGGCATTCACGTCGCGGTCAGCGCCCGCCGCCGGTCAGCGGACCCGGTTCCCCAGGATCTGGTGGACGCCCGCCACGAACAGCTGCAGGCCGAAGTCGAAACGGGCGGTGGCGTCCGGTGTCTCGCCCAGCGGGGAGGAGCCGTCGGGCAGCGCGCCGACGGAGTCCATCTGCATGCGCGACTGCTCGTCGACGGTCTGGCCGAGGATGTAGTAGAGCAGGGTGTAGGCGGTGAGCTCGGCTTCCTCGCGGGTCATGCCCGCGCGGATGACGGTGCCCGCCAGGCGCTCCCGGGCCTTGGACGTGGTGAGACGCGAGGCGTAGGTGGCCGAGACGAGTTCGGCGCCGTCCCGGTAGGCGAGCAGGCAGTCGCGCAGCCGGTGCGCGAGTTCGCTGACCTGGGCGCGCCACTCGGTGGCGGTCACCGGCTCGTCCATCGGGGCGAGGATGCGGTCCGCGACGGCGCCGAGCAGGGTCTGCTTGTCCTTGAAGTGCCAGTACAGGGCGCCGGGCTGGACGGCGAGCGCACCGGCGAGCCTGCGCATCGTCAGGTCGGCCAGCCCGTAGGTGTCCAGAATGGCGATCGCGGCATCCACCACGTCGTCCCTGCGCAGTTGCACGCGGCTCCCTTCCGTGCCGGTCGCGCCCGGATCCGGGCCCGGAGTGTTTTGACTCACTCTCACCCGCTACCCTAGCCTGAACACCGTTCAAGTCGCACAATGACGCCGGGGGAGATCACGCCCGCCCGGGTGTGCACCGGCCCCGACGAAGGGAACACGCGCCGTGACGCAGGCACCTGTCCAGACCGACATCCTGGCCATCGCGCGCGAGCAGGTGCTCGAGCGCGGCGAAGGCCTCACCCAGGAGCAGACCCTGGCCGTGCTCCAGCTCGGCGACGACCGCCTCGAGGATCTGCTCGGCCTGGCCCACGAGGTCCGCATGAAGTGGTGCGGCCCGGAGGTCGAGGTCGAGGGCATCATCTCGCTCAAGACCGGCGGCTGCCCCGAGGACTGCCACTTCTGCTCGCAGTCGGGCCTGTTCCAGTCCCCGGTGCGCGCCGCCTGGCTCGACATCCCCAGCCTGGTCGAGGCCGCCAAGCAGACCGCCAAGACCGGCGCCACCGAGTTCTGCATCGTCGCCGCCGTGCGTGGCCCGGACGAGCGTCTGATGGCCCAGGTCGCCGCCGGCGTGGAGGCCATCCGCAACGAGGTCGACATCCAGGTCGCCTGCTCGCTGGGCATGCTCAACCAGGAGCAGGTGAACCAGCTCGCCGCCATGGGCGTGCACCGGTACAACCACAACCTCGAGACCGCGCGCTCGCACTTCCCGAACGTGGTCACCACCCACACCTACGACGAGCGCTGGGAGACCCTGCGCATGGTCCGCGAGGCGGGCATGGAGGTGTGCTGCGGCGGCATCCTCGGCATGGGCGAGTCGCTCGAGCAGCGCGCCGAGTTCGCGGCGGACCTGGCCTCCCTCGAACCCGACGAGGTCCCGCTGAACTTCCTCAACCCGCGCCCGGGCACGCCCTTCGGCGACCTCGAGGTCCTGCCCGCCGCCGACGCCCTGCGCGCCGTCGCCGCGTTCCGCCTCGCGCTGCCGCGCACCATCCTGCGCTTCGCGGGCGGCCGCGAGATCACCCTCGGCGACCTGGGCGCCAAGCAGGGCATCCTCGGCGGCATCAACGCCGTCATCGTGGGCAACTACCTGACCACCCTCGGCCGCCCCGCCGAATCCGACCTGGATCTGCTCGGCGAGCTGAAGATGCCGATCAAGGCGCTCAACGAAACGCTGTGAGCGAGGGGCATGGAGGTGTCGTCGTGAGCGACTCGGCCGGTACTGTGTCCGACATGCAGGAGCGCTACAACCCGTTCACCGGCAAGCGGATCGTCGACGGGCTCGACGATCCGGTACCGGCCGCGGCCGCGCTCGGCCTGGAACCGCCCCGCTACTGCGAGCAGTGCGGCAGGCGGATGATCGTGCAGGTGAGCCCGGACGGCTGGTGGGCCGAGTGCTCCCGGCACGGCGTGCTCGAATCCGCCCACCTGGAACGCCGGTAGTGCTCGCCGATCGGGTGGGCGGGCCGCGGCCGGAGGCCCTGCGGCGGGAGCTGCGCGCGGTCGCGATCATCGCGGTGGCGGTGGTCGCGGTGAGCGCGCTGGCCGGCGTCGCCTGGGGCGTGCTCGCCCCCGCCGAACGCCTGTGGGTGACCAAACCCGGCCGGGCCGCGGTGCTCACCGGGGAGAGCATGCACCAGTTCGACGGCGTGGCGATCTTCGTCCTGCTCGGGGCCGCGCTGGCCGCGCTGACCGCCTTCGCCGCCTGGCGGGTGCGCGCCGCGCGCGGCCCCGCGCTCGTCGTCGCGCTGCTGATCGCCTCGGGGCTGGGCGCTTTCGCGATGAACCTGATCGGCGACCGGGTCGCCGGGATGGTCAACCCGCGCCCGCACGACCCGCCGGTCGGGGCCGTCATCGCCCTGCCCGCCGAACTCGGCACCGACCTCGCCCTGGTCGTGCAGCCGCTGCTGGCGGGGCTGTTCCTGCTCCTGCTGACCGCGCTGCACCCCGCCGAGGACCTCGGCACCGGGGCCGCGGGACTGGTCGGCGACCTGTATCCGCCGCAGCACATCGAGCCCGCGGACCCGGTCTTCGGCGGCGAACCGGCCGGTGCGTATCTTCCCGGCGGCGATTTCGATCCGACTCCGCAACCGCGCCCCCACTGACGGCGGAATCGGGCCTACCATCGCCATACCTGCTGGTCAGCAGGGCAGCGGAACGGCTCGAGGAGGAGTCGTGGGATTCATCGGTGGTGGTCCGGTCGTCGAGGAACTGGACGCGAAATTCTGGCGGCTCGCCGAACCGCTCGTGTATCAGGGCGCGGTGCAGACCTTCACCGTCCCGGTCGACTTCCGCACCGATTTCGCCTCGGTGCCCCGCGCGGTGGTCTGGTTGATACCGCGCTACGGCGCCTACACGCGGGCGGCGATCCTGCACGACTACCTGTGCCGCACCGGGGTGGTCGGCCGCGCCGACGCCGACGGGCTGTTCCGGCGCTGCCTGCGCGAGTTCGACGTGTCGGTGCCGCGGCGCTGGATGATGTGGGCCGCCGTGCGCCTGGGCAGCCGCTGGGAGGGGATCTCCGCGAAGGACTTCCTGCGCTGGGTGCTCATCGCGGTGCCCTCGCTGGTGTTCCTGTTCGTGCCGGTGGTCGTGGTGACGGCGGCGCTGCTGGTGTTCTGGCTGGTCGAGCTCGCCTTCTGGGCGCTGCACCGGCCCGGACGCCGGGTCGTCGGCCCGCCGCCCACACCGCAGATGAAGACCGCCTGACGCCGCGCGAGTTCATCCCTTTTGGGCGAGGCGGGCGCGCGCGCCCGGCCCTAACGTCGGCGGCATCACGTCGCCGACGGCAGGAGACAGCCGATGCGCATGCCCGAACCGGTGGAAGTCGCGGTCCCGCAGTGGTCGATCCCGCGCGGACTCATCGTGCTGCTCTCGGTCGCGGGCGCCGTGGTCGCCATCGGCGGGATGAAGGCCTTCTCCGGGGTGATCGGCCCGCTGTTCCTCGCGCTCATGCTCACGGTGGCGGTGCAACCCGTGCAGGACTGGGCCCAGCGCAAGGGGTGGCCCGCCTGGGTGGGGATGTTCGGCGCGTTCGGCGCGGTCCTGCTGATCCTGCTCGGCCTGGGCGGGGCGCTGGTCCTGTCGGCCTACCAGCTGGCCTCGGAACTGCCGCACTACTCCGACAAGCTCGACGAACTGATCACGCGGGGCAAGGACTGGCTGAGCACGCTCGGGGTGAGCAGCGAGCAGATCCAGAAGGCCATGCACAACGTCGACATGGGCAAGCTCGTCGGCCTGATCGACGACGTGGTCGGCGGGGTGCTCGGCGTCTTCTCCAACCTGTTCTTCGTGGTGGCGCTGCTGCTGTTCATGGCCGTGGACGGGATGAGCATCCGGCAGCGGCTCACCGTCGTCCGCGAGGAACGGCCCGCCATCGCCCACGCGCTGGCCGAATTCGCCGCGGGCACACGCAAGTACCTGGTGGTGTCGACGGTCTTCGGCGCCATCGTCGCCGTGCTCGACGGCGGCGCGCTGTGGCTGATGGGGGTGCCGCTGCCGCTGCTGTGGGCGCTGCTGTCGTTCATCACCAACTACATCCCCAACATCGGTTTCGTCATCGGGGTCATCCCGCCAGCGCTGCTGGCGCTGCTGGACAGCGGCCCGGTGATGATGATCTGGGTGATCGTGGTCTACAGCGTGATCAATTTCGTGATCCAGTCGATCATCCAGCCCAAGTTCGTCGGTGACGCCGTCGGCATCAGCGTCACGCTGACGTTCCTGTCCCTGGTCTTCTGGTCGTGGGTGATCGGCGCGCTCGGCGCGATTCTCGCGGTGCCCCTCACACTGCTGGTCAAGGCGCTGCTGCTCGACATCGATCCGTCGACCCGCTGGGCCGACGTCCTCATCGGCGCGCCGCTCACCGAGAAGGAACTGCTCGAGCGCGACACCGGCGCCGAGGACGACGAGACCGACGGAAAACCGGATACCGCAGGCGCGACCGGGGGCACGGAACAGCCGTGACCGCCCGCCGGTACCGGCCCCCGCGCCCGCCGGGTCCGGGCGGGCCGGGAGAATCGTCGTCGCCGCGGTGCATCCTTTGCGCGCCGCGGCGACTCTCATAGGGGTGAGTGCAGGAGCGAAGACCACCGTGGCCGACCGGATCGACCTCGACCTGATCGCCAGGGCGCAGGCCGGTGAGGCGGGCGCCGTGGCCGAACTGGTCTATCGGGCACAGCCGCACGTGCGGCGGTTCGCCGGGCAGTGGTGCGTGTCGGCACAGGACGCCGAGGACGCGGCGCAGGAGGCACTGCTCACGCTGTACCGGCGGATCGGGACGCTGCGCGCCGCGGCGGCGCTCGGCTCGTGGCTGTTCCGGATCGTGCGGCACGAATGCCTGCGCCGGGCCAGGACCGCGCTGCGGCTGGGCGAGCCCGAGGACGCCGCCACGGTGTCCTCGGCCGAGGACGAGGCGCTGCGCCGCCTCGACAGCGTCCGGGTCGCCGCCGCCATCGGCAGGCTGCCCGACAACCAGCGCCGGGTCGTGCTGCTGCGCGACGTGCTCGGGCGCCCGGGCCCGGAGGTGGCCGCGACGCTGGGCATCGGCGTCGCCACGATGAAGTCGCACCTGCACCGCGGACGGTCGGCCCTGCGCGCCGATCCCGATCTGGCGTTCGCGCGGCCCGGCGCCGCCTCCGCCTGACCCGGGGCGCCGCCCGGCGTCCCGGCCGTTTCCCCTTCACCGGAAGGTAGTTCCGTCATGCTCGAAACAGGTGTGCCCGCACCGGATCTCCGCGCCACCGATACCGCGGGGGCGACGTTCTCCCTGGCCGACCGCCGGGGTGTCGCGCCCGTGCTGATCTACTTCGCCCGGTCGACCGGGTGCCCGGTCTGCGCCGCGCACGTGCGTGACCTGGCCCGCCGACAGGGCGAGTTCGCCGGCGTCGAGGTCGTGGTCGCCGTGCCGGAGGACCAGGCCGCCGCGCGGGCCTGGCGCGAGCGGCACGCGCTGCCGTTCACCGTGCTGACCGGCGACGACGGTGCCGCGCACGCCTCGATCGGGTTGCGGCGCACGATGTTCGGCAGCATGCAGCAGTCCGGCACCGTCCTCGTCGACGCGGCGGGCGTCATCCGGTACGTGCGGACCGCGACGCTCCCGACCGGTGGCTACGACCGCCGCGAGACCGCCGAGGCGGTCGCCGCCCTGACGCGATAATTCGCTGGCGCGCGCTGCGGGACAGGGCCTACCGTCGTCCGGTCCACACGATCCGGGGGAGGACCTGACGATGCGCGCCGAACGAGAGACCGCCGAGGCGGCCGAGCCCGCCGCCGAGCGACCCGACCTGGTCGCCTGGCGGCGCAGGCACGCGCTGCGCAGTGCCAACGCCGCCACCGCGGTACCCAGCGGGCGTGTCTACCGCCGCTCGGCCAAGCATCGCGACCGGCGCTACGACCGCTGATCGCGGGGGCGCGTCGCCGCAGCGCACGGGACCGGTTGCGGCCGAACGCCGTTCGCGGTGATCAACGCCGGGCGCCGCTGCCCGGTGTGTGGCCGAGCGCCCGGCGGTAGACGTCGATGAACGCGCTCGCCGACGCCCAGCCGCAGCGATGCGCGACCTCGGTGACGGGGACCGATTCCGCCAGCAGCCGCACCGCGTGATGCAGGCGCAGCCGGGTCCGCCAGCCGGGGTAGGTGAGGCCGAACTCGGTGCGGTACAGGCGGGTCAGCGTGCGTTCGCTCGCGCCGACCCGGCGGCCGAGGCCGGCCAGCGTCCACGGCACCGACAGGTCGGCCTCGACCAGCGCGCACGCCGCGCGCAACCGCGGGTCGGTGGCGGCGGGCAGGCGCAGCGGTTCGTCGGGGCTGCGGCGGATGCGGTCGAGCAGGACGCCGCGCAGCCGCGCGGTCTCCTCGGCGGGCAGCTCGCCCGGATCGGAGCAGGCGATGATCAGCTCCCGCAGCAGCGGTGACGCGGACAGGACGGCGGGCACGGTGCGATCGCCGGATCCGGTGGGGGCGAAGCCGACGCAGTGGAACCGGGTCGGTCCGTAGAAGCGGTGCTCGTGGCGGCAGCCCGCCGGGATCCACACCGCGCGGTCGGCGGGGGCGATCCACCGCCCGTGCTCGGTGCGCACCTCGGCGGCACCCGAACTCGGATACACGATCTGATGCTCGCGGTGGTGGTGCGGCGCGATCCGGGCGCCCGCGGCGAGGTCCTGGGCGGCGGTCGTCGCGAGTTGGCGGGATTCCGGCATATCTCGGCAGCTTATCGGAAGCCTGCCACCTCCCATCCTTCCTACGCTGAGCCCCGTCGCTTTCGACGAAGGGATCAGCGATGGTGAATACGCAGGTGGCGAGCCCGCGGGCGCGGGCGGACTCGCCCTGGCAGCGCATGCGGTACTGGGTGATCGCGCACGCGGTCGACGACTTCTATCAGGGGCTGGTGCCCGCCGCCATCCCGTTCTTCGTGCTCGAGCGCGGCTACAGCTATGTGGCCGCTTCCGGCCTGGCCCTGGCCGCGACGCTCGGCGGCTCGCTGCCGCAACCGCTCCTCGGCGTGCTGGCGGACCGCAGGCCGCTGCTCTGGCTCGCGCCCGCCGGGCTCGGCCTGGCCGGCCTCGGCGCCGGGCTGGCCGGGCTCGCCCCGTCCTACGCCCTGGTGTGGCTGCTGCTTCTGCTGTCGGGGATCGGCGTCGCGGCCTTCCATCCTGCTTCCGGGCGCGACGCGCGCCGCGACGCGGGCGGCAGCGCCGCGGCCATGAGCCTGTTCGCCGCGGGCGGCAGCGTCGGGTTCTTCCTGGCGCCCGCGCTGGCGACGCCGGTGCTGGTGTCCCTCGGCGTCGGCGGCACGGCCGTGTTCGTCGCGCCCGCGGTGCTCACCGCCGTCGTCCTGTGGCGCTACCAGCAGCGGCGGGGCGCCCCCACCGCGGTGGTGAAAAGCCTGGCAGGACAAGATCATTGGGGTCCGTTCGCGGTGCTGACCGTGCTCGAGGTGGTGCGGTCGGTGGTGTTCTTCGGCGTCAACACCTTCGTCGTCCTCTACTGGATCCGGTCGCTGGGCGCGGGCGACGGGCTGGGAGGGGTGGCGCTGGCGGCGTTCCTCACCGGCGGCGTCGCGGGCACGCTGCTGGGCGGGCGGCTGGCGGATCGGTTCGGGATGCTGCCCACCATCCGGGCGGGCAGCATCGCCGTCATCCCCGCGCTGATCGCGCTGCGGGTGACGCCGAGCCCGGTGTGGGCGCTCGGCTGCGCGGTGGCCGCCGGGATCGCGGTCAACGTCCCGTTCGCGGTCCTGGTGAAACTGGGGCAGGACTACCTGCCCACCCGGCCGGGGACGGCGGCGGGTGTCACCCTCGGCCTCGCGGTGAGCGCGGGCGGGCTGGTCGTTCCGCTGTTCGGCCTGCTGGCCGACCGCCACGGTCCCCAGGCGGTGTTCACGGCGCTGTGCGCGGTCCCGCTGCTGGCGGTGGGTTTGTCGCTGCTGCTGACGCCACCCGCGCCTGCCCGCGAATGACCTGACCGTGGACGGCCGGGGCCGCCGGTCCGCGGGGTCCGCCGCCCTGCGCCCGCTCAGCCCGGCGGACGCAGGGCGGCGAACTCGTCGGTGACGCGGATGCCGGTGTCGGTGAACCGGTAGAGCGCGGCGGGGCGGCCGCCCGCGCGGCCCGGGGGAGCGGTGGCGCCGGTGGGGGTGATGACCTTGCGGCGGGACAGCACCCGCTGGAGGTTGGTCGTGTCCACGTCGTACCCGAGTGCGGCGCAGTAGATCTCGCGCAGGGTGGACATGGTGAAGGTGTCCGGCGCCAGGGCGAAGGCGATGTTGGTGTAGGAGAGTTTGGCCGCGAGGCGGGTCCGCGCGTGTTCGACGACGGTGCGGTGGTCGAACGACATCACCGGCAGGGCGGAGGCTGGGTGCCAGCGGGTGTCGGGCGGGAGCTCGGGCTCGCTGGTGAGCGGGACGAGCCCGAGGTAGGCCGAGGCGATCCGGCGCGGGTCCGGGACGCGGTCGGGGGCGGAGAAGACCGACAGCTGTTCCAGGTGGGCCAGCTCGCGCACGTCGACCTTCTCGGCGAGCTGGCGCCGGGCGGAGGTGTCGAGGTCCTCGTCGTCGCGTAACCGACCGCCCGGTAGCGACCAGGTGCCCTTCTGCGGGTCGAGCGCCCGCTCCCACAGCAGAACCGCCAGTTCCGGCTGCCCGGACCGCTTGCGGCCCGTTTGACCTGCGGAAACGTCGTCGGAGAACTCACGCACCTGGAACACCGCGGTGAGCGATTCGTGGATGGTGCTACTATGGGGCATGTTTTCGATTGTAAGTCGAAAACCTGGTTGTGTGCGAATCGCGGCGATGAGGCCGCACGCACGAGGAAGGGAGCCGTCATGGCGACGAGTGTTCTGCCGACGCTGATGGGTTCGGTCATCGACGGACCAACCGGGTACACCGGGGTCGAGGCGACACCGGAATGGGCGCAGGAGGTGCGGCGGCTGGCCCGCGAGCGCAACGCCACGATCCTGGCCCACAACTATCAGCTGCCCGAGATCCAGGACGTGGCCGACCACGTCGGCGACTCCCTCGCCCTCTCGCGCATCGCGGCCGAGGCCGAAGAGGACACCATCGTGTTCTGCGGCGTCCACTTCATGGCCGAGACCGCCAAGATCCTCAGCCCCACCAAGACGGTGCTGATCCCCGACGAGCGCGCCGGCTGCTCGCTGGCCGACTCCATCACCGCCGACCAGCTGCGGGAGTGGAAGGCCGAACACCCCGACGCCATGGTCGTCTCCTACGTCAACACCACCGCCGAGGTGAAGGCGCTCACCGACATCTGCTGCACCTCCTCCAACGCCGTCGACGTCGTCGCCTCCATCGACCCCGACCGCGAGGTGCTGTTCCTGCCCGACCAGTTCCTCGGCGCGCACGTCAAGCGCGAGACCGGCCGGGCCAACATGCACATCTGGGCGGGCGAGTGCCACGTGCACGCCGGCATCAACGGCGACGAGCTCACCGAGCAGGCGCGCACCCACCCCGACGCGGAGCTGTTCGTGCACCCGGAGTGCGGCTGCGCCACCTCCGCGCTGTACCTGGCGGGCGAGGGCTCCTTCCCGGCCGACCGCGTGCACATCCTGTCCACCGGCGGCATGATCGACGCCGCCAAGCAGGCCAAGTCCACCCAGGTGCTGGTCGCCACCGAGATCGGCATGCTGCACCAGCTGCGCAAGGCCGCCCCCGGCATCGACTTCCAGGCCGTCAACGACCGCGCCTCCTGCCCGTACATGAAGATGATCACCCCCGCCGCGCTGCTGCGCTGCCTGGTCGAGGGCGCCGACGAGGTGCACGTCGACCCGGCGATGGCCGCGGCGGGCCGCGCCTCGGTGCAGCGGATGATCGAGATCGGCAACCCCGGCGGCGGCGAGTAGGCCATGACCGGCGTTGTCTCCGTCGACTGGGAGGCCGAGGCCGACCTGGTGGTGATCGGCGGCGGGGTCGCGGGCCTGACCGCGGCCCGCACCGCGTCCCTGCGCGGGCTGCGGGTGCTCACCCTGAGCAAGGGCGGGCCGACCGACACCGCCACCCAGTACGCCCAGGGCGGCATCGCCGTCGTCGCGCCGTCGGGAGACTCGGTGTCCTCGCACGTGCGCGACACCGTGGAAGCCGGTGCGGGACTGTGCGACCCGGCCGCGGTCCGGTCCATCGTGGCAGGCGGGCAGGCCGCCGTCGCGGCCCTGACCGATCTGGGCGCCGTGTTCGATCTCGGCCGCGACGGCCAGATCTCGCGCACCCGCGAGGGCGGGCACAGCACGCGGCGCATCATCCACGCGGGCGGCGACGCCACCGGCGCGGAGGTGCAGCGCGCGCTCAACGCCGCCGGGCTGCCGGTGCTCTTCGGCGCCGCCGCGTGTTCGATCCTGACCGGCCCGGACGGGGTGCGTGGCGTCCTGGCGGTGTCGGACAACGGGTTCGGCGTCGTGCACGCGCCCGCCGTCCTGCTGGCCACCGGCGGGCTCGGCCAGCTCTACGCGCTGAGCACGAACCCGCCCGGCGCGACCGCCGACGGCGTCGCGCTGGCGCTGTGGGCCGGGGCGGAGGTGGCCGATCTCGAATTCGTGCAGTTCCATCCGACCGTGCTGTACACGCCCGGCGGTCTCGGGCGCCGCCCGCTGATCAGCGAGGCGGTGCGCGGCGAGGGCGCGAGTCTCGTCGACGCCCACGGCGATTCGGTGACCTCGGGCGTGCATCCGCTGGGCGATCTGGCCCCACGCGATGTCGTCTCGCGCGCCATCGCCGCCCGGATGCGGGCCCTCGGCGACGACCACGTCTACCTCGACGCCAGGGCCGTCGACGGCTTCGCGCGGCGGTTCCCGACCATCACCGCCTCCTGCCTGGCCGTCGGTGTCGACCCGGCGCACCAGCTCATCCCGGTCGCCCCCGCCGCGCACTACCAGTGCGGCGGGGTGGTCACCGATCCGCACGGCCGCACCGCCGTCCCGGGGCTCTACGCCGCCGGTGAGGTGGCGCGGACCGGGCTGCACGGCGCCAACCGGCTCGCCTCCAACAGCCTCCTCGAAGGGCTCGTCGTGGGGGAGCGGGCCGGCGCCGCCGCGGCCGAACGGCTCGGCGCGGCCGGGCGCACCGGCGACATCGCGTTCCCCGACGTCGTTTTCGCGGATCGGGAGCTGGTGCAGGCGGCGATGACCGAACACGGATCGGTCGTCCGCGACGGTGCCGGGCTGGCCGCGGCGCGCACCGTGCTCGAGGCCGCCGCCGATCGCGAACTCGCCGCCGTGCTCGGCGGGCCGGCGGGGGCGGTCGACCCGCTCGCGGAACTCGTCCAGGGGGCGCCCGGCGGACAGGCCGGGACCGGTGCCACCCCCGCGGCCGCCCTGCGTGCGCTCGAGGACGCCGCCCTCACCGTCACCGCGCGGGTCCTGCTCGCGGCGGCGGCGCTCCGCACCGAGAGCCGGGGCTGCCACACCCGCCTCGACCACCCGGAACCGGTCGAATCGCTGCGGCACAGCGTCCGGTTCCGGCTCGACGAACTCGGGCGGCCCGACGCGCTCGACGCGCCCGACGCGCTGGTGGTCCGGTGAGCGCGGGCGCGCCCCGCCCCGTCGCGCGCCCGGTGGCCGGTCGCGCCGGCGACGTTTCCTCCAGATGGCCGCGCCCGTGCGCGCGGACGACCCGGGCGCGCCGGCGCCCGTGAAAGCGAGAACTGAGATGACCCTGGACTCCGCCCTGGATCGCGACGAGCTGCTGACCCTCATCCGCACCGCGCTCGACGAGGATCTGCGCTACGGCCCCGACGTCACCACGAACGCCACCGTGCTCGCCGACGCGGTGAGCAAGGCCGCCATGGTGTCGCGCAAGCCGGGCACGGTCGCCGGCATCGACGTGGGCCTGCTGGTCCTCGACGAGGTCATCGGCGCGGGGAACTACGAGATCACCGACCGGGTCGCCGACGGCACCCGGGTCGAGCCGGGCACCGCGGTCCTGAACCTGGTGGCCCCGACCCGCGGGTTGCTCACCGCCGAACGCACCATGCTCAACCTGGTGTGCCACCTCTCCGGCATCGCCACCGCGACCGCCGCGTGGGTGGACGCCGTGGAGGGCACCGGCTGCGCGATCCGCGACAGCCGCAAGACCCTGCCCGGCCTGCGCGCGCTGCAGAAGTACGCGGTGCGGGTCGGCGGCGGCGTCAACCACCGCATGGGCCTCGGCGACGCCGCCCTGATCAAGGACAACCACGTCGTCGCCGCGGGCTCGGTGGTCGCGGCCCTGCGCGCCGTGCGCGAACTGGCCCCCGGCATCGCCTGCGAGGTCGAGGTCGACAGCCTCGAACAGCTCGACGCCGTCCTCGCCGAGGACGTGGAACTGGTCCTGCTGGACAACTTCCCGCTCTGGCAGACCCAGGCCGCCGTGCAGCGCCGCGACGCCACCGCCCCGGGGACCCGGCTCGAGTCCTCCGGCGGACTCACCCTGGACATGGCCGCCGACTACGCCCGCACCGGCGTCGACTACCTCGCCGTCGGCGCCCTCACCCACTCGGTGCAGGTCCTGGATCTCGGCCTGGACATGTGAGCCGCGCCCGCGCGCTCAGCGGGCCGGCTCCACGCACAGCGTCACCCAGTCGGTCCGGAGCGCGACGCGATCGCCACAGAACTCCTCGGCGTGCCGGGAGTCCGTGGTGAAATCCGCCTGTCTGATGCGGAGTTCGGCATGGGGGTCGTCGCACAGGCGCAGCGTCAGCTCCTCCGCCGTGAACGGCCACGCCGATTCCTCCAGCGCCGCACACGCCCCCGAGGTGAGCCGGTCGCGCGCGCCGGTGTACCGGAAGTCCTCGTCGGCACGCATCCACCACAGCGCGGCGAGCTGGACGGCGATGATCAGAGCCCACGCGAGCGACCACCGCCGGGCCTGCTCGCGGCGCTCCCACGTGATGCGCGCGCGGCGCTCGTCGCGGGTGCGCGCGGCGCCGGGCGGTGCGCTGGGCGCGGGCAGCGTGCCGAACGCGCGTCGGCCTCGCAGGTCGTAGCCGATCGCGTACACCGAGATGAGCAACGCGAAGGGGCCCCACCACCCCTGTGCGAGGGTGGTGCGGAGCAGTCCACGGCAGGCCTCCGTGCCGCAGTCGCGGCAGAACGGGCCGACCAGCGCGCCCACTCAGCGGGAGAAAGGGGTCGCGCCGGATC
>NZ_BAGK01000086.1 GCF_000308795.1 Nocardia thailandica NBRC 100428
CCCGAGTAGCAGCGGGCCCGTGAAATCTGCTGTGAATCTGCCGGGACCACCCGGTAAGCCTGAATACTCCCTGGTGACCGATAGCGGACTAGTACCGTGAGGGAAAGGTGAAAAGTACCCCGGGAGGGGAGTGAAATAGTACCTGAAACCGTGCGCTTACAATCCGTCAGAGCCTTCCACTTTGTGGTGGGGTGATGGCGTGCCTTTTGAAGAATGAGCCTGCGAGTCATCGGTGTGTGGCGAGGTTAACCCGTGTGGGGTAGCCGTAGCGAAAGCGAGTCCGAATAGGGCGTTTCCAGTCGCACATTATGGACCCGAAGCGGAGTGATCTACCCATGGCCAGGGTGAAGCGACGGTAAGACGTCGTGGAGGCCCGAACCCACTTAGGTTGAAAACTGAGGGGATGAGCTGTGGGTAGGGGTGAAAGGCCAATCAAACTCCGTGATAGCTGGTTCTCCCCGAAATGCATTTAGGTGCAGCGTCACGTGTTTCACGCCGGAGGTAGAGCTACTGGATGGCCTAGGGGGCCCACAAGCTTACCGAAGTCAGCCAAACTCCGAATGCCGGTGTGTGAGAGCGTGGCAGTGAGACTGCGGGGGATAAGCTTCGTAGTCGAGAGGGAAACAGCCCAGATCGCCGGCTAAGGCCCCTAAGCGTGTACTAAGTGGAAAAGGATGTGGGGTCGCTCAGACAACCAGGAGGTTGGCTTAGAAGCAGCCACCCTTGAAAGAGTGCGTAATAGCTCACTGGTCAAGTGATCCTGCGCCGACAATGTAGCGGGGCTCAAGTACACCGCCGAAGCCGCGGCATTCAGACATTAGCCTGCTTTCGAGCCAGGTGTCTGGATGGGTAGGGGAGCGTCCTGTGGCCGTGGAAGCAGCGGAGTGATCCAGTTGTGGAGGCCACGGGAGTGAGAATGCAGGCATGAGTAGCGAAAGACGAGTGAGAAACTCGTCCGCCGAATGACCAAGGGTTCCTGGGCCAGGTTAATCCGCCCAGGGTGAGTCGGGACCTAAGGCGAGGCCGACAGGCGTAGTCGATGGACAACGGGTTGATATTCCCGTACCCGTGTATCCGCGCCCAATGGCGAATCATCTGTGCTAACCATCCAAATCCCACGAGAAGACCTTTGGGTCTCGAGTTGGGTGCTGCATGGGACCCTGGGTGTAGTAGTCAAGCGATGGGGTGACGCAGGAAGGTAGCTGGGCCAGGTGATGGAAGTCCTGGTGTAAGCCTGTAGGGCGTTGTGTAGGCAAATCCGCACAACATGTAGCCTGAGAGGTGATGCGTAGCCGTTGTGGTGAATTCAGTGATCCTATGCTGCCGAGAAAAGCCTCTAGTGAGTTGGTACACGGCCCGTACCCCAAACCGACACAGGTGGTCAGGTAGAGAATACTAAGGCGATCGAGAGAACTGTGGTTAAGGAACTCGGCAAAATGCCCCCGTAACTTCGGGAGAAGGGGGACCTCGCCTGGTGATGATCCTTGCGGTCTGAGCTGGGTGTGGTCGCAGAGACCAGAGAGAAGCGACTGTTTACTAAAAACACAGGTCCGTGCGAAGTCGTAAGACGATGTATACGGACTGACGCCTGCCCGGTGCCGGAAGGTTAAGAGGACCGGTTAGCGCTTCGGCGCGAAGCTGAGAATTTAAGCCCCGGTAAACGGCGGTGGTAACTATAACCATCCTAAGGTAGCGAAATTCCTTGTCGGGTAAGTTCCGACCTGCACGAATGGCGTAACGACTTCTCTGCTGTCTCAACCACAGACTCGGCGAAATTGCATTACGAGTAAAGATGCTCGTTACGCGCGGCAGGACGAAAAGACCCCGGGACCTTCACTATAGCTTGGTATTGGTGTTCGGTACGGTTTGTGTAGGATAGGTGGGAGACTGTGAAGCGGGCACGCCAGTGTTCGTGGAGTCGTCGTTGAAATACCACTCTGGTCGTATTGGACTTCTAACCTCGGACCATGATCTGGTTCAGGGACAGTGCCTGGTGGGTAGTTTAACTGGGGCGGTTGCCTCCCAAAATGTAACGGAGGCGCCCAAAGGTTCCCTCAGCCTGGTTGGCAATCAGGTGTCGAGTGCAAGTGCACAAGGGAGCTTGACTGTGAGAGTGACAGCTCGAGCAGGGACGAAAGTCGGGACTAGTGATCCGGCACCGGCAAGTGGAAGCGGTGTCGCTCAACGGATAAAAGGTACCCCGGGGATAACAGGCTGATCTTCCCCAAGAGTCCATATCGACGGGATGGTTTGGCACCTCGATGTCGGCTCGTCGCATCCTGGGGCTGGAGTAGGTCCCAAGGGTTGGGCTGTTCGCCCATTAAAGCGGCACGCGAGCTGGGTTTAGAACGTCGTGAGACAGTTCGGTCTCTATCCGCCGCGCGCGTCAGAAACTTGAGGAAGGCTGTCCCTAGTACGAGAGGACCGGGACGGACGAACCTCTGGTGTGCCAGTTGTTCCGCCAGGAGCACTGCTGGTTGGCTACGTTCGGAAGGGATAACCGCTGAAAGCATCTAAGCGGGAAGCCTGTTCCAAGATGAGGTTTCTCACCACCTCGAGTGGTTAAGGCCCCCTACAGACCATGGGGTTGATAGGCCGGAACTGGAAGCACGGTAACGTGTGGAGGTGACCGGTACTAATAGGCCGAGGGCTTATGAAACAAAGAGGCTACGCGTCCACTGTGCGGTATCTGAAACAACACACAGATCACCGAGACAA
>NZ_BAGK01000085.1 GCF_000308795.1 Nocardia thailandica NBRC 100428
GCGGACGAGGGGATGACGCAGCGTCAGGGTGCGCCCGTCGGTGTCGACGAGGCCGGCGTCCTCGGCGGGCTGCAGGTCCGCGGGCCCGGCGCCGAGGAGGCCCGCGGCGCGCAGGATCGGCGCCAGGGCGGAGCCGGTGGCGGTGGCCGCCACCAGCAGCAGGGTGCGCGTCGGCGCGGGTAGCCGCGCGACCCGCCCGTGGAAGGCCACCCGCAGCCGCTGCGTCAGCGGCAGCGGGTCGCTCGCGTCGATGGTCGAGGAGGCCACGGCGGCGGGGAGTTCCAGCAGGGCCAGCGGGTTGCCCGCGGACTCGGTGAGCAGCCGGTAGCGGGTGGCGGGGGACAGGTTCGCGCCCGCCCGGTCGAGCAGCGTCGCGGCCGCGTCCGGCGCCAGGCCGGTCACGGGCAGCTCCGCCAGCCCGGGCGCGGGGAAGTCGTCCGGGCCGGAGCGCGTCGCGAAGATCATCGCCACCCCCTCGCTGCCGAGGCGGCGCGCCGCGAACAGCAGGGCCGAGGCGCTGGCCTCGTCGAGCCAGTGCGCGTCGTCGATCAGGCACAGCAGCGGCCCGTGCGCGGCCTCCTCGGCCAGCAGGCTCAGCACCGCGAGCCCGATCAGCATCCGGTCGCCCGGCCCCGGCTCGGCCAGCCCGAACGCGCCCTCCAGCGCCGCGCGCTGCCGGTCGGGGAGCGCGCGCACCAGCTCCATCCCCGGCCGCACGAGCAAATGCAGCGCGGCGAAGGGCAGTTCCGCCTCGGATTCGATCCCGGCGCTGCGCACCACCGGAAAGCCCTGCGCGGCGGCGTAATCCAGCAGCGCGGTCTTGCCGATCCCGGCCTCGCCGCGCACCACGAGCGCGCCGCTGCGCCCCGCACGGGCCTCGGCGAGCAGGGCGTCGATCACCGCCTGTTCCCGTTCCCGTCCGACCAGCATCCGTCCAACCTAACCGGCGGGCGCGCACCCCGTTCCGCGACAGCAGTAGCCCGGCACCCGAAAGTACCTATAGGCGACGGATTCGGGCGGCCACCGGCGCGCCATACCGTAGGAGACATCGCGGGAACGACCCGCGGAACACCAGGTAGAAGCCACTTTCGGAGGAAACGATGCACACTCTCGCCACCCGCTACATCGAGGCGTGGAACACCCGCGAGCCCGGCGCCCGCCGCTCGGCGGTGGCCGGCCTGTTCACCGACGCCGCCCGCTACGTCGACCCGCTCGTCGACGTCACCGGCCACGCCGAACTCGAGGCCGCCATCGCCGGCGTGCAGGCGCAGTTCCCCGAGTGGGAGTTCCGGTTGGCAGGCCCGGTCGACGCCCACCACCAGCAGCTGCGCTTCACCTGGGAACTCGGCCCGGCCGGGGCGCCCGCGGTGATCGTCGGCTCCGACGTCGCCGTGTGCGACGGCGACCGCATCGACCGCGTCTACGGCTTCCTCGACCAGGTGCCGACCGCCTGAGACCTCCCCTCCCCGAAAGGAACACGATCATGGCCACCGCCGCCCCTTCGTCCCGCCTGTCCACCCTGCTCGCCCCGGCCGACGGGCTGCTGCGGCTGTCGCTGCGCCTGGACGCCGTCGTCACCGGCGCCAACGGGCTGGCCTACCTCGCGCTGTCCGGGCTGCTCGACGACCTGCTCGGCCTCGACCGCGCCGTGGCGCTCGGCATCGGCGTCTTCCTCACCGTCTACGCGCTCGGCGTCGCCGCCACCGGGGCGACCCGGCGGATCTCCCCGGCCGCCGCGGGCGCGGTGGTGGTGGGCAACGCCGCCTGGGCGGTGCTCAGCGTGCTCGCGGTCGTGACCGGGGTCCTGTCGCTGACCGCGGCAGGCGCGGTCTGGGCCGTGCTGCAGGCGCTGGTCGTCGGCGGCTTCGCGGCCCTGCAGTACCTGGGCCTGCGTCGCGCCCGGTGATCGCACGGGAGCGGGGCCGCGACCACCCGGTCGCGGCCCCGCCTCAGCGTACGAGCAGCGCGACCGGCAGCCGGGCGAAGAGTTTGTCCATCCGGGCCTGCTCGGCGTAGGTCGCGCCCGTGAGGCGGTCGGTCCATTGCCCGGGCGGCAGGGCGAGGGTGGTGTCGAGCCACCCGGTGGCGCCCAACCCCACGCTGAACCGCGACGCGACCACGATCACCTCCGGCGCCTCACCCGCCGGACCGCGGCTGTAGGCGACGATGCGGTGCGCGTGCTCACCCACCGCGTACATCGGCAGGTACCGGCCGCCCACGAAACACTCCGGACGTTCCCGCCGCAGCCACAGCGCGTAGGCGACGACCCACATCTTCGCGGCGCCCGTGGTGTCGAGCGCGGGGGTGTCGGTGAGGGACTGGAGCAGCCCCGCCCGCACGCCGAAGTTCACCGGCCGCCGGTTGTCCGGGTCGACCAGGGAGTCCTCCCACAGCTCGCAGCCCTGATAGATGTCGGGGATGCCGGGCCCGCACAGGTGCAGCAGCTTCTGGGCGAGCGCGTCCGACCACGCGTGCGGCGCCATCTCGTGCGCGAGATCGCTGAGCCCCGACCCCACCGGCCCGTCGATCACCTGATCCACCCAGGCGTGCACCGCGGACTCGAAGGCCGCATCCGGTTCCTCCCACGAGGATTTGGTGCCCGCCTCGCGGATGGCCTTCTCGGCGAACCGGTGCAGCCGGTCGCGCAGCCCCGGCACCGAGGACGCCGGCCTGCCGTCCGCGGGCCACACCCCGAACATGTTCTGCAACAGGAACAATGCCGTCGCCCCGTCGGGGGCGGGGGTGATCTCGAGCCAGCCGCGCACCCGCCGCGACCAGAGCTCGGCGACCTGCGAGAGCACCCCGATGCGGGCGCGCACGTCCTCGCCGCGCTTGGTGTCGTGGGTGGACAGCGTGGTCATGGTGGCGGGCCAGCGTTGCGCGCGTTCGCTGTTGGACAGATGGAAGTCGTTGACCGAGTGCCCGAACCGGGCCGGATTCCCGCCCACCTCCTGCAGGGAGACCAGGCGGGCGCCCTGGTAGAACATCGTGTCCTCCACCGCTTTCGCGGTGATGGCGCCGCAGACCTGACTGAACCGGGTGGCCGCCTCGCCGCCCGCCGCGAGCGCGGTCACCAGCACGCCGAGCGGCGCGGTCAGTTCCGCGTTGCGCTTCTCCACCTCGGCGACCACCGCGGCGGTGATGCCGGCCAGCGGCGCGTAGTCGACCCGGTAGACCGGCATGAACGCGAGCACCTCGATGGTCGCGTTGCTCAGGGCCAGCGTGTCGGAGGTTTCCGCGCCCGCGTCGCGCTTGATCGCGGTGACCAGCCGCCGGATCTCCGGGGCCAGGATGTTCTCGGCCACCGCCCGTTTGATGCGGTGTTCGGTCTCCCCGAACCACGCCCGGTCGCTGCCGTGCCCGGCCACCTGCTGCGACAGGTCGGTCAGCGCCACCTCGCCCGCCGGATCGAGCAGCACCCCGCCGAGGTCCGCCAGCGCGTCGTAGCCGGTGGTCCCGTCGATCGGCAGGGTCGCGTCCAGGGGCTCGCGGTTGGCCAGGATCTTCTCCACCAGCAGCAGCCGCTGAGGCCCGATGACCCGGCGCAGCCGTTCGAGGTAGGCGCTGGGGTCGGCCAGCCCGTCGGGGTGATCGACCCGGACCCCGTCGATGAGATCGTGTTCGCACCAGGCGGCCAGCTCGCGATGGGTGACGTCGAAGACCTCGCTGCTCTCCTGCCGGATCGCGGCCAGCGAACTCACCGCGAAGAACCGCCGGTAGGTGCACACCCCGGCCTTCCAGCTGACCAGCCGGTAGTGCTGGCGGTCGTGGATGCGCAGCGCGTTGTCGCCGTCGGTGCCCGCGGCGATGGGGAAGCGCAGGTCGTGCAGCGCCAGCATGGGTTCGGGCCCGGACCGGTCGACGGTGAGCGCGGCCGGATCGTTCTCGCTCTGCAGCACCGGGAGCGCCAGGCGACCGCCCGCGCCGTTGGCCGGGCTCCAGTCGATGTCGAAGTAGCGGGCGTAGCGCGAGTCGCGGCCGTTGCGCAGCACGTCCCACCACCACGGGTTCTGCCGCGGGTCGCCGACCCCGACGTGGTTGGGCACCAGGTCGACGATCAGGCCCATCCCGCGGCTGCGCACCTCGTCGGACAGCGCCTTGAGCCCGCCGGGACCGCCGAGCGCGGCCGAGACGGTCGTCGGGTCGGTGACGTCGTAGCCGTGCGTCGACCCGCGCGCCGCGGTCATGATCGGCGACAGGTACAGGTGCGAGATGCCCAGCTGCTGCAGGTACTCGGCGATGGCCCTCGCGTCGGCGAAGGTCAGCGCGTCCGGGCGCAGCTGCAGCCGGTACGTGCTGCGGACGGTGGTCGGCCGCACGGGCGCGCGGTGCAGCATGGTCACGGGATCGGTCACGTAGGTCTCGGTCATCGGTGGGTCAGGCGGTTCGGCGCAGGACGAGCAGGCAGTGGCCTGCGACGGAGACAGTAGCCGCGGAAGAATACACGGCCTCGCCGGCGCCGGTCGCCGCGGCGCAGTCCAGCGCGACCGACCACCGGTCGCCGAAGTCCGGGCCGGGCAGGGCGAAGTCGATCGGCGCGTCGTGGGCGTTGAAGCACAGCAGGAACGAGTCGTCGGTGACGCGCTCGCCGCGCGGGCCCGGCTCGGCGATGCCGTCGCCGTCGAGGTAGACCGCGAGCGATCGGCCGAACCCGCTCTCCCAGTCCTCGGTGGTCATCTCCGTACCCGCCGGGGTGAACCAGGTGATCTCCCCGGGGACGGAGCCGAGGAAGCGGCGGCGCCGGAACACCGGATGCGCGGTGCGCAGCGCCACCGCGCGGCGGGTGAAGGCGAGCAGGTCGGCGTTGGTCTCCGCGAGGGACCAGTCCATCCACGCCAGCGGGGAGTCCTGGCAGTAGACGTTGTTGTTGCCCTGCTGGGTGCGCCCGAACTCGTCGCCGTGCGAGAGCATCGGCGTGCCCTGGCTCAGCACCAGCGTGGCCAGCAGGTTGCGCTGCTGGCGGGCCCGCAGCGCGAGGATCTCCGGGTCGTCGGTCGGCCCCTCGACGCCGCAGTTCCAGGAGCGGTTGTGGCTCTCGCCGTCGCGGTTGCCCTCGCCGTTGGCCTCGTTGTGTTTCTCGTTGTAGGACACCAGGTCCCGCAGGGTGAACCCGTCGTGGGCGGTGACGAAGTTGATGCTGGCGCCGGGCCTGCGCCCGGTCGATTCGTAGAGGTCCGAGGACCCGGTGAGCCGGGAGGCGAACTCGCCCAGCGCCGAGGGCTCCCCGCGCCAGTAGTCGCGCACCGTGTCGCGGTACTTGCCGTTCCACTCCGTCCACAGGCTGGGGAAGTTGCCGACCTGGTAGCCGCCCTCGCCGACGTCCCACGGCTCGGCGATGAGCTTGACCTGGCTGACCACCGGATCCTGGTGCACCAGGTCGAAGAACGTCGACAGCCGGTCCACGTCGTGCAGCTCGCGGGCCAGGGTGGCGGCCAGGTCGAAGCGGAAGCCGTCGACGTGCATGTCCAGGATCCAGTAGCGCAGCGAGTCCATGATCAGCTGCAACGTGTGGGGGTGGCGCACGTTGAGGCTGTTGCCGGTGCCGGTGTAGTCCATGTAGTGCGCCTGCTCGCCGTCGACCAGGCGGTAGTAGGCGGCGTTGTCGATGCCGCGCAGGCTCAGCACGGGGCCGAGGTGGTTGCCCTCACCGGTGTGGTTGTAGACCACGTCGAGGATGACCTCGATGCCCTCGGCGTGCATGGCGCGCACCATCGTCTTGAACTCGGTGACCGCCGCGTCGGCGCGCGAGCGGGCCGAATACTCCTGGTGCGGTGCGAGATAGCCGATGCTGTTGTAGCCCCAGTAGTTGCGCAGGCCCTGGTCGAGGAGCACGTGGTCGTGGAAGAACTGGTGGACCGGCATGAGTTCGATCGCGGTGACGCCCAGGCTCTTCAGGTGCGCGATGATCGCCGGGTGCGCCAATCCCGCGTAGGTGCCGCGCAATTCGGGCGGTACCTCCGGGTGGGACATGGTCATGCCCTTGACGTGCGCCTCGTAGATCACCGTCTCGTGATAGGGCCGGTTGGGCGGGCGGTCGGCGCCCCAGTCGAAGAACGGGTTGATCACCACGCCGGTCATGGTGTGGCCCAGGGAGTCCCGGCCGAGCTCGTAGAGCGAGGGATCGTTGGCGAACCGCCCGTCGAACGCCTTGCCGTACGGGTCGAGCAGCAGTTTCGACGGATCGCAGCGCTGCCCCGCGTCGGGGTCGTAGGGGCCGTGCACCCGGAACCCGTAGCGCTGGCCGGGGGAGACCGACGGCAGGTAGGCGTGCCAGACGTAGCCGTCGACCTCGTCGAGCCGGACCCGGGTCTCGGCGCCGTCCTCCGCGATCAGGCACAGGTCGACCGCGGTCGCGACCTCGGAGAAGACCGAGAAGTTCGTGCCGCCGCCGTCGTAGGTGGCCCCCAGGGGATAGGCGGTGCCGGGCCACACCGCCGGAGGTGACACGGCACCGGGGGAGGCGTCGGGCGTCGGCATCCTTCGACAGTAGCGGCCGCCCCGTCCGCGTACCCGGCCGAACGGCAACGTCGGCGGCGTGACGCCGGTCTCGCCCACCCGGCTCCGCCGTGTCGGCCCGGTGGTAACTTGAACGGTGTTCAAGGCCGTCCCGTCCCGTCCCGAGCCGAGGAATCCCGTGGCACTGACTCCCGAACAGATCGGCGCGCTCGACGCCGCGCACGTCTGGCACCCCTACGGCGGTTTCCCCGCCGGCACCGAGCCGCTCGTCGTCGCGAGCGCCGCGGGCACCCGGTTGCGGCTGGCCGACGGCCGGGAGCTGGTCGACGGGATGAGCTCCTGGTGGGCGGCCGTGCACGGGTACCAGCACCCGGTGCTCGACGCGGCGCTGGTGCGGCAGTCCCGGCGGATGAGTCACGTCATGTTCGGCGGCCTCACCCACGAACCGGCGGCGCGGCTGGCCCAGCTGCTGGTCGAACTCACCCCCGACGGCCTGGACAAGGTCTTCCTCTGCGACTCCGGGTCGGTGTCGGTGGAGGTCGCGGTGAAGATGGCGCTGCAGTACTGGCGCGGCGTCGGCCGGCCGGGCAAGCACCGGCTGCTGACCTGGCGCGGCGGCTATCACGGCGACACCTTCACCCCCATGAGCGTGTGCGACCCCGAGGGCGGCATGCACGCGCTGTGGACCGACGTGCTGGCCCGCCAGCTCTTCGTCTCCCCGCCGCCGCGCGACTTCGACGACGCCTACGTCGCCGAGTTCGAGGCCGCGATCAGGACCCACCGCGACGAACTGGCCGCGGTCATCGTCGAGCCCGTCGTGCAGGGCGCGGGCGGCATGCGCTTCCACGACCCCCGCTACCTGGCCGAGCTCCGCCGCGTCTGCGACGAGCAGGACGTCCTGCTGATCTTCGACGAGATCGCGACCGGCTTCGGGCGCACCGGGGCGCTGTTCGCCGCCGAGCACGCCGGCGTCGCGCCGGACATCCTGTGCGTCGGCAAGGCGCTGACCGGCGGCTACCTCACCCTGGCCGCCACGCTGACCACCACCCGCGTCGCCGAGACCATCTCCGTCTCCCACGGAGGCCTCATGCACGGCCCGACGTTCATGGGCAACCCGCTGGCCTGCGCCGTCGCCGTGGCCTCGGTCGAGCTGCTGCTGTCGCGGGACTGGCGCGGCGAGGTCGCCCGGATCGAGTCCGAGCTGCGGTCCGGGCTCGTTCCCGTGGCCGAGCTGCCGGGTGTGGCCGAGGTGCGGGTGCTCGGGGCGATCGGGGTCGTCGAACTCGAGCGGCCCGTCGACATGCGCGCGGCCACCGACGCCGCGGTCGCCGCGGGGGCCTGGCTGCGCCCCTTCCGCAACCTCGTCTACACGATGCCGCCGTTCGTCAGCTCCACCGTCGACGTCGCCACCGTCACCGGCGCGATCGCGGCCGCGGTCGCGGCCCAGCGGTCGGTGCCCGCGTCCCGGTAGCGATCCGCCGGTCCGCGCCACGGCCTGAACGCCGTTCAAGTATGCTCCTGTGCTGTGACGATTGATCCGCTGAGCTGGCTGGACGAGCGCGCGACCGAGCGGGTGGCCGCCGGCCTGCGCAGGCACCTGCGCGCCCGGGAGCCCGAGTCGCCGTCGATCGACCTGGCCTCCAACGACTACCTGGGCCTGGTCCGCCACCCCGCCGTCGTCGAGGGCGCCATCGCCGCGGTCCGGCGCTGGGGCGCGGGCTCGACCGGCTCCCGCCTGGTCACCGGCACCACCACCGACCACGAACTCCTCGAGGCCGAGCTGGCCGAATTCACCGGTGCCGAAGCCGGTCTGGTGTTCGCCTCGGGCTACGCGGCCAACCTCGGCGCGGTCACGGCACTGGCCGGGCGCGGCACGCTGGTGGTCTCCGACGCGGGCAGCCACGCCTCGCTGGTCGACGCGTGCAGGCTGTCCCGGGCACGGGTGGCGATCGCGCCGCACCGCGACGTCGCCGCGGTGCGCCGGCTGCTCGAGCAGCGCGACGAGGAGCGTGCCCTCGTCCTGACCGACTCGGTGTTCAGCGCCGACGGTGACCTGGCGCCGCTGGCCGAGCTGCACCGGGTCACCCGGGCCGCGGGGGCCGTCCTGATCGTCGACGAGGCGCACGGTCTCGGCGTGCGCGGCACCGGCGGCCGCGGCCTCGTGCACGAGACCGGCCTGGCCGGGGAACCCGACGTGGTCGTCACGGCGACGCTGTCCAAGGCCCTCGGCGCGCAGGGCGGGGTCGTGCTCGGCGACGCCCGGATCCGCGCCCACCTCGTCGACGCCGCGCGCACCTTCATCTTCGACACCGGTCTTGCCCCCGCGGCGGTGGGCGCTGCCCGCGCGGCCCTCGCGCTGCTGCGTCAGGACCCCGCGATGGCGGGCCGGGTGCTCGACCGCGCCGCGGACCTCGCCCGGATCGCCGGCGTGCCGCGCCCCGAGTCCGCCGTGGTCTCGGTCGTGCTCGGCGAGGCGCAGGTCGCCTACGACGCGGCCCAGGAGTGCCGGACCCGCGGCCTCGACGTCGGCTGCTTCCGCCCGCCGTCGGTCCCCGAGGGCACCTCGCGGTTGCGCCTGACCGCCCGCGCCGATCTCACCGACGCCGAACTGGCGGTGATCGCGGAGGTCCTCGGCGACGTCCTCGCCCGCGCCCGCGGTCTCGAGGCGGTCGGCGCGTGAGCATCCTGCTGATCAGCGGCACCTCCACCGACGTGGGCAAGACCGTCGTCACCGCGGCCGTCGCCGCCGCCGCGGAGGCGCGCGGCCGCTCGGTCGTCGTGTGCAAGCCCGCCCAGACGGGGATGGGCCCCGGCGAACCCGGCGACCTGGCGGAGGTGACCCGCCTGTCCGGCGTCGGCCGCACCCTCGAGCTGGCCCGCTACCCCGAGCCGCTCGCGCCCGACACGGCCGCGCGGCGCGCCGGGCGGCCGCTGCTGACGCTGGCGGAGACGGTGGCCGCGATCGAGGCGATCGACGACGCCGACCTCGTCCTGGTCGAGGGCGCGGGAGGCCTGCTGGTGCGGATGGGGGAGTTCACCCTGCTCGACCTGGCGCGCGAGCTCGGTGCCCCCGTCCTCGTGGTGGCGGCGGCCGGCCTCGGCACGCTCAACCACAGCGAGCTGACCACCCGGGCGCTGTCGGCGGCCGGCGTCCGCTGCGCCGGGCTGGTGATCGGCTCCTGGCCCGCCGACCCCGACCTGGCGTCGTCGTGCAATCGCGAGGATCTGCCGCGCGTCACCGAGACCGCCCTGGTCGGCGTCGTCCCGGAAGGCGCGGGTCGCTGGGACCGCGCGCGCTTCACCGCGGCGGCGCCGAGCTGGTTCGCGCCGGATCTGCTGCAGTGACCGTCCGTGATCGGCTGTGGTCGGCCGTGATCGGCCACGACTGGCGCGGAACGCGCGTGAAATGGCCCCTGACCAGGCGATTTGACTTCGCGTTCGCGGCCACGTAACTTTATTCGAGTCAGAGCGACACGGACACCGACCCGGTGCCGAACAGCCGGTCTCAGAGACTAGCAGCGGCCAGGGAAACGAGGTAGGACGATGAGCGCCTGATCGATCGTAACGAGGCTCACATGCCCCGAACTTGCTTCGGGGTGCTTTTGTGCGCTAAGTTGGAACAGTTGCCTCACGGAAACCCCTTCGAAAAGAACCGGGTGGATGTGT
>NZ_BAGK01000084.1 GCF_000308795.1 Nocardia thailandica NBRC 100428
TCTGGTCGGCCAGGGTGCGCAACCCGACGACGTGGTGACGGGCCGGTTCGCGGTTGAGCAGGTCCAGATGCGACCACGCCGTCGCGAGATCGCCCGCGCCGAGGGCCAGCAGCCCGAGCGCCGCGCCCGTCCAGGACGACCCGGCCGCCGCGTCCCCGCCGAACTCCTCCGCCCGCGCCCGGTCCGCCTGCGCCACACAGGCTTCGGCGTCGCCGCGCAGCGCGTGCTGATAGGCGAGGAAGGCCGCGAGCTGGCTGATCCACTGGCCCTGGCCGGTGTCGGCCGCGATGCGCGCGCCCTCCTCGGCGTCGACCCGGCTCTCCCCGGGCCGCCCGCCGAACAGGTGCGCCTCGGCCCGGAAGAACAGCAGCGGCGGCAGCACACCGATGCGCCCCTCCGCGCGGCATCGGGCGACGAGTTCGCCCGCCAGCTCGGCGACCTGGTCGTCGTGGCCGAGCACAAGGCCGCTGCCGCACAGCTGGACCAGGTCGGCGGGGTCGGTCGCGCCGTTGCGCCGTGCCGCCGCCGCGGCGGCCGTCAGGTCGCCCGCCCACGCGTCCGCGGTACGGACCGCCACCCGTCCCGCGCCGCCGGCCGCCGGGTCCGGGTCGGCCCCGTCGCGCACGCGGAGCCGGGCGGGGGCGCCGCCGAACGGGTTCAGCGCGCCCGCCAGATAGGCGACGACCGGCGTCACCGGGTCGTCCGCGTCCAGAGTCAGCGTCGCGAGCAGCCCGGTGACCTCGTCGATCTCGGCGGGTCCGAGATACCACGCCGCGTGGACGGCCCGGCTCAGGATCCGCGCGGCGGCGCCGGGCTCGGTCGCCGCGATTTCCGCGGCCGCCGCCAGGTAGCGCCGGTGCGCGGCGCCCGGCGCGCCCGCGGCGAATTCCGCCGCGGCGTGGACCAGGTCCACGCGCAGCGCCAGCTCGGCCGCCGAGGGTCCGTGATCCGCCGTCGCGGTCCCGGACGCCCGGTCTCCCCAGTGCGCGGACCCTCCGTCGCGGGGCGCGGCCGCACCCGTGCCTGCGGCCGACGCACCCGCCGCGGACGGCACCGCGTGCAGCGCGCGCGTGCCGAGGCGCACCGCCTGGTCGGTCATGCCGCCCGCGCTCGCGGTCTCGGCGGCGAGCACGAGGCGGCGCGCCCGGTCCATGGGCGCGGGACTCAGCGCCGCGGCGCGTTCGTAGGCGCGCACGGCGCCCTGGAATCCGCTGCGCGCGCGGGCCCGCTCGGCGGTCCGTTCGAGCGCGGCCGCGGTCGCGGCGTCCGGACCGGT
>NZ_BAGK01000083.1 GCF_000308795.1 Nocardia thailandica NBRC 100428
CCGCTGGTGCGGAAGCTGGGGGTGCGCGCGGGGGACCGGCTGGTGCTGCTGGACGCGCCGGACGGGTGGACCGTGCCCGACCTGCCCCGCGACGTCGTCGTCGCCGACCGGGGCGCGGGCGAGGCGCAGGTGGTCCTCGCCTTCTTCCGTGACCGGGCGACGCTGCTGGCGCGGGCGGCCGCGGTCGCGGCCGAACTGCGGCACGGCGCGATGCTGTGGGTGGCCTGGCCGCGCCGGGCGGGCGGGCACACCAGCGACATCGCGGAGAACGACCTGCGCGCGGTGCTGCTTCCGGTCGGCCTGGTCGACGTGAAGGTGGCCGCGCTCGACGAGGATTGGTCGGGGCTGAAGTTCGTGTGGCGCCGGGCGCACGTCTAGCGGAAATCGGACGGCCCGGCGGGACGCGCCGGTGACGTTCGACACCGACACGCCGGAGCCAGATGGGCATACGTCCGATGCCCGCGAGCCGGACCCGAACCTGTCGGTGGGCCGTGCATAGAATCGCTGGGCCAACCCCCGTCGCGCCCCTGGGAGGAAGGACCGTCTTGGCCTCGTCCGGATCGTTCGTTCATCTGCACAACCACACCGAGTACTCCATGCTCGACGGTGCGGCGAAGATCTCACCGCTGTTCTCGGAGGCCGAACGGCTCGGGATGAGCGCGGTGGGCATGTCCGACCACGGCAACATGTACGGCGCCTCGGAGTTCTACAACACCGCCAAGAAGGCGGGCATCAAGCCGATCATCGGCATCGAGGCCTACATCGCGCCGGGCTCCCGGTTCGACACCAAGCGCGTGCAGTGGGGCGATCCCAGCCAGAAGGGCGACGACGTCTCCGGCTCGGGCGCCTACACCCACATGACGATGGTCGCCGAGAACGCGACCGGCCTGCGCAACCTGTTCAAGCTGTCCTCGCTGGCCTCCATCGAGGGCCAGCTCGGCAAGTGGGCCCGCATGGACGAGGAGATCATCGCCCAGTACGCCGAGGGCATCATCGCCACCACCGGCTGCCCGTCGGGCGAGGTGCAGACGCGCCTGCGCCTCGGACACGAGCGGGAGGCGCTGGAAGCGGCGGCCAAGTGGCAGGAGATCTTCGGCAAGGAGAACTTCTTCCTCGAGGTGATGGACCACGGCCTGTCCATCGAGCGCCGCGTGCGCGAGGGCCTGATCTCCATCGGCAAGCAGCTCGACATCCCGGCGCTGGCCACCAACGACTGCCACTACGTCTTCGAGTCCGACGCCGCCAACCACGAAGCGCTGCTGTGCATCCAGACCGGCAAGACGCTCTCGGACCCGACTCGCTTCAAGTTCGACGGCTCCGGCTACTACCTCAAGTCCGCCGAGGAGATGCGCGCCCTCTGGGACGACGAGGTCCCCGGCGCGTGCGACAACACGGTGCTCATCGGCGAGCGCGTGCAGTCCTACGACGACGTGTGGGCCCACCGCGACCGCATGCCGGTGTTCCCGGTCCCCGAGGGCGAGACCCAGGCGACCTGGCTGCACAAGGAGGTCATGCGCGGCCTGGACCGGCGCTTCCCGGACGGCCCGCCGCGCGAGTACGTCGAACGCGCCGAGTACGAGCTCTCGGTCATCAACCAGATGGGGTTCCCGGCGTACTTCCTCGTCGTCGGTGACCTCATCGCCCACGCGCTCGAGGTCGGCATCCGGGTCGGCCCCGGCCGTGGTTCGGCGGCGGGTTCGCTGGTCGCCTACGCCATGGGCATCACCAACATCGACCCGATCCCGCACGGCCTGCTCTTCGAGCGGTTCCTCAACCCCGAGCGCGTGTCGATGCCCGATATCGATATCGACTTCGACGATCGCCGCCGCGGTGAGATGGTCCGCTACGCCACCGAGAAGTGGGGCAGCGACCGTGTCGCCCAGGTGATCACGTTCGGCACCATCAAGACCAAGGCCGCGATCAAGGACTCCGCGCGCGTCCAGTTCGGCCAGCCCGGTTTCGCCATCGCCGACCAGATCTCCAAGGCCCTGCCGCCGCCGATCATGGCCAAGGACATCCCGCTCTCGGGCATCATGGATCCCGAGCACGAGCGGTACAAGGAAGCCGCCGAGGTCCGCGAACTCATCGGCTCCAACCCCGACGTCGCCAAGATCTACGAGACCGCGCGCGGGCTGGAGGGCCTGATCCGCAACGCGGGCGTGCACGCCTGCGCGGTCATCATGTCCTCGGAACCGCTCATGGACGCGATCCCGGTCTGGAAGCGCCCGCAGGACGGCGCGATCATCACCGGCTGGGACTACCCGTCGTGCGAGGCCATCGGCCTGCTGAAGATGGACTTCCTCGGCCTGCGCAACCTGACCGTCATCGGTGACGCCCTGGACAACATCAAGGCCAATCGCGGCATCGACCTGGACATGGATCACCTGCCCCTGGACGATCCGGCCACCTACGAACTGCTCGCCCGCGGCGACACCCTCGGCGTGTTCCAGCTCGACGGCGGCGCCATGCGCGACCTGCTGCGCCGCATGCAGCCCACCGGCTTCGAGGACATCGTCGCCGTGCTGGCGCTCTACCGCCCCGGCCCCATGGGCATGAACGCCCACAACGACTACGCCGACCGCAAGAACGGGCGGCAAGAGGTCAAACCGATCCACCCCGAGCTCGAGGAACCCCTGAAGGAGATCCTGGCCGACACCTTCGGCCTGATCGTCTATCAGGAGCAGATCATGCAGATCGCGCAGAAGGTGGCCGGGTACTCGCTCGGACAGGCCGACATCCTGCGCCGCGCCATGGGTAAGAAGAAGCTGTCGGTGCTGGAGGAGGCCTACGCCGGTTTCCGTGACGGCATGCTGGCCAACAACTTCTCCGAACCCGCCATCAAGGCGCTCTGGGACACGATCCTCCCGTTCGCCGGGTACGCGTTCAACAAGTCGCACGCCGCCGGCTACGGCCTGGTGTCCTTCTGGACCGCCTACCTCAAGGCCAACTACCCCGCCGAGTACATGGCGGGCCTGCTCACCTCGGTCGGTGACGACAAGGACAAGGCCGCCATCTACCTGTCGGACTGCCGCAAGATGGGCATCACGGTGCTGCCGCCGGACGTCAACGAATCCGAGGTCAACTTCGCCTCGGTCGGCAAGGACATCCGCTTCGGCATGGGCGCGGTGCGCAACGTCGGCGCGAACGTCGTCGCCTCGATCATCGCCGCCCGCAAGGAGAAGTCGAAGTTCACCGACTTCTCCGACTACCTGAACAAGATCGACGCCGTCGCCTGCACCAAGAAGGTCACCGAATCCCTCATCAAGGCGGGCGCCTTCGATTCCCTCGGCCATCCCCGCAAGGGGCTCATGCTGATCCACTCCGACGCCATCGACGCGGTCATGTCGACCAAGAAGGCCGAGGCGATGGGCCAGTTCGACCTGTTCGGCGGCATGGACGCCGACGAGTCGGTGGCCTCGGTGTTCAACGTGAAGGTCCCCGACGAGGAGTGGGAGTCCAAGCACAAGCTCGCCCTGGAGCGGGAGATGCTCGGCCTCTACGTGTCCGGGCACCCGCTCAACGGGGTCGAGCACGTGCTCGCCGCCCAGGTCGACACCCCGATCCCGACCATCCTCGAAGGCGATGTGAAGGACGGCGCCCAGGTCACCATCGGCGGCATCCTCGCCTCGGTGAACCGGCGGGTCAACAAGAACGGCCTGCCCTGGGCCTCGGCCCAGCTCGAGGACCTCACCGGTGGCGTCGAGGTGCTGTTCTTCCCGCAGTCCTACCAGGTCTACGGCATGGACGTGGTCGAGGACGCGGTCGTGCTGGTGAAGGCCCGGGTCAACATCCGCGACGACCGGATCTCGCTGATCGCCAACGATCTCGTCGTGCCGGACCTGTCGGCCATCGGCGTCGCCAAGCCCCTCGCGGTCACCCTGACCACCCGCATGTGCACGCCGGACAAGATCAAGGAGCTGAAGCGGGTGCTGTCCCGCCACCCCGGCACCTCCGACGTGCACGTGCGCCACATCGGCGCCCGCGACAAGACCACCCTGCTGAAGCTGGACGACAGCTGGCGCGTGTCGCCCTCCTCGGCCCTGTTCGGTGACCTGAAAGCGCTGCTCGGCCCGAGCTGCCTGGGAGCCTGACGCTGCTCGCCCGCCCGGCCACCGCGCGGCCCTCCCCGGAGGGACGCGGGGCAGGCGGTGTTTCGTCGTGACCTGTCCTCGAGTCCGGCCCGGCCGCGGCCGTGTCCGCGTCGACCGCGGCTAGGGTCGGGGAACGTGAGCGTAGCCGCACCCGTCGCGCCCGGCGACCACCGCGCCCCGGTGGCCGCGCGGCCCCGCCGGCTGCCGCCCGTGCTCGCGGTCGCGGCCGGGCTGATCGCGGCGCACCTGGTCCTGCGCGGCTGGGTGGCGGCCTCGGGCTTCTTCTACTGGGACGACTTCATCCTCGTCGGCGAGGCTGCCCGGCACCCGCTGTGGTCGCCCGAGCTGCTGTTCTCCAGCCACGACGGGCACGTGATGCCGTTGGCCTTCGCCACCACCGGCCTGCTCACCGCCGTCGCGCCGCTGCACTGGCCCGCGGCGGTGACGGTGCTGCTGCTCGGTCAGCTGCTGGCCGCCCTGGCGGTGCTGCGCTTGCTGGTCGTCCTGGTCGGGGTGCGCCCTCGCCTGCTGATCCCGCTGCTGTTCTACCTGTGCACGCCGCTGAGCGTGCCCGCCTTCGCCTGGTGGGCCGCCGCGCTCAACGCGCTGCCCCTGCAGATCGGGCTCGCGTGGGTGAGCGCGGACGCGCTCCTGGCCGTCCGCACGGGCCGCCGGCGCTACGCCGTCTCGGCGGCCGTCGTGTTCGCCCTCGCCCTCGGCTTCTTCGAGAAGTCGGCGGTCGTCCTGCCGGTCGCGTTCGCCGTCACCGCGCTGGCGGCGTACGTGCGGGGCGGGGCCGGATCGGGTGGCGGGGTTCTCGCGGGCACGCTGCGCGGGGCGGGCGCGCTGTGGACCTCGTGTGGCGCGGTCCTGCTGGCGTGGGCCGCCTGCTACCTGCTGGTCGTGCGGAAGCCACGCGGGCTGTCCGGTCCCGCCCGGCCCGGGGTGCTTGTGCGGGACGGCCTGTCCGACGGCCTGATCCCGGCGCTGGCCGGGGGACCGTGGCGGTGGGAGCGCTGGCAGCCGGCGACCCCGTGGGCGGATCCGCCCGCCGTGACGGTGGTGCTGTCGGCGCTGGTCCTGCTCGGCGTGATCGCCTGGTCCCTGCGCACCCGCCGCCGCACCGGGGCCGTGTGGCTGTGCGCGGGCGCCTACGTCGCGCTCGGGCTGATCCCGGTCCTCGTCCTGCGCGACGGACCGGGCACCGCGGGCCTGCTGCTCCAGTCCCTGCGCTACTTCGCGGACCTGTCGGTGATCGGCGCGGTCGTGCTCGCGCTGGTCCTGCTCGCCCCGCCCCGCGAACGGTCGGGCCTCCCGCCCCGATGGTTCGGCGCACCGGGCACCGGACCGACGGCGGCGGTGGCGCGGCCCGTTCCCGCCCGGATCGGCCGGGCGGTCGCGGAGCGGACGGCGGTACTCGCGCTGACCGCCGTGTTCTGCGCGGGCAGCGTCTGGTCGACGGTGACGTTCACCCGGTCCTGGGCGCCGAGCCCGGCCCGTGAGTACGTGACCGGGGTGCGGGCGGTTCTGCCGGGCCTCGACGCGCCGCTGCTGCCCCAGGAGGTGCCCTGGGAGGTGCTCAATCCGCTGGCCTTCCCGCAGAACATGACCGACCGCGTCTTCGCGCCGCTGGCGGGCCCGGGCGACTTCGCCACGGCCACACCGCATCTGCGCATGCTCACCGACGACGGACGCCTGGTCGAGGCCTCCGTCTGGTGGAACCGGTCCATCGTGCCGGGACCGGCGCCGGGCTGCGGGTACCGCGTCGGCGGCGCGGGGGCGACCCTGCCGCTGGACGGACCCATGCAGACCCGGGACTGGACCGCGCAGATCAACTACCTCGCCGCCCGCGACGGCCGGATCGCGGTCTCCTTCGAGGGAAACGCCGAGACCGTCGCCGAGGTCCGCGCCGGCCTGAACACGGTCTACGTCCGGCTGCTCGGCGGCGGTTCCGCGCTGCGGATCCGCACCCTGCCCGGCGACGACGCGGCGGCCCCGCCGCTCTGTGTCGGCGTCGGCCCGGTCGGCGTCGCCTCGTTCCGCTGATCCCTTCGCAAGCTGCGCGCGGCGCATCGAGCGGCTCACTCGAGCAGTCCGCACCATCGGACCAGCGCGTTCTGCTGGTCCAGCGACATCGGGGACAGATGAGCGAGGGTGTTGCGCGCGTCTCGCAGGGCCGCAGAGCAGTCACGGAATCGCGCGAGGCGCGGGTAGTGCCGGATCAGGCGGTCGAGTGGACCGATTTCGATCGGGCCGGCCGCGCCGTGGCCGGGTAGGTGCAGATCGACGGCTCTGGGGTAGTCGCCACCCAGCGCGGCGCGGACCAGGGCGTGCAGCCGGTTGCGCCGCTGCTCGATCCACGGGAGCAGGATGCGTGCCTGGGCGGCCCACACGGTGCTGCGCAGCGTGTCCGCGTCGTCGGCGACATACGCGCCGGGATGGATACGTTCGTGCCAGAACTCCGCACGGCGGTCATCCCAGTCGCGGCGCACGACGACCGGAGGTACTCGGAAAGTGCCGGAGGCCGCGACCGCGGCGGGCTTCGCCGCGGTCGCGCTCGCCCGCAGCTCGTCGAAGAGCTCATCGGGGTCGCCGGACCAGCGCTGCGCCAGCTCCTCCGCGACATCGACATCCCAGGCCGCTACTTCCACGATCGTCTCGATCCGGACGTCGGTCAGCACCCCCGATTCCGTGGGGCCCACGGCGGCGACGTGGGCGGCGGTGTCCCACCGGGAGAGCCTGCCCCAGAACCAGACCGGGGCGAAGTGCGGTGAATCCGGCTGACCACCCGCCAGCGTGGGAAGATCGTGGCGGGAACCGATAGTGACGACGGTCAGCCGCTGCGCGTGGGCGAGCGCCCGCGACTCCGTGTCGATCCGGGCCAGTAGCGCAGGCAGCGCGGCTCGCGCGGCTGGGGACAGGTCCGCAGCGCACAGGACCGCGACATCACCTGCGAGGAGACCGTGGCGGAGTATGCCGCCGACCGTGTGCGGCAGGTCCCACTCCAGCTCGCGCAGCGCATCTATCGGATCGGCGCTCCCCGCAGGATTCACCCGCCTGCCGATGCCGGCGCGCGTGCGGAGCAGGCCGATGACAGCCGAGGCCAGCCCGTCCACCACCACCGGGTCGTCGGCCATGACTGTGGGCAGCACGGCAGCGGCGTGCCGTCCCGGCGTGGTGACCAGTTCGGCGATGAACCGTCGTGGGCCGGGCAGCGACCAGAGTCGATCGTCCATCAGAGCCCGTCGCACAACGCCGCGGTCAGGACGAGGCGGTCCAGGACCCAGCCTTCGGCGGTCGCGTCGACCAGACCGAGCGCCCGCAATCGGGCGAGCACCTCCCCGCTGTCGGCGGTCAGGAACTCCCGCAGATCGGCGGTCTCGACCGGAATCGGATCGGCGAGCCCGAATTCTCCACGGGTGCTCGCACACTCCGCCCACGCGCGGGCGATCCGGACGTCGACGCCGGTGTCCGCCAGCAGCTTTCGCGCGCCATCGGGTTCCAGGACTCGGTGCGCGACGCTGCTCAGCGCGGCCACCGGCGCCGCTCCACGGTTGACCTCGGACATGGCCGCCTCCACCAACTCCGGCCAGCCGGAGGTGACCCGGTGCAGCCGCGCCCGCAGATCCGGTGTGTCGAAAGGCGAGTCGTGCCAGAACCGCAGTTCCTCGAGCGACCACCGTCGCAAGCTCACCACGGAAGCCCGGCCCGGTTTCCCCGTGACGGGGAGATGGTCGGGTCCGACGATCACGATCGCGGTCGACCGACCGTTCCGCCCGCCGAGTCTGCGCACCAGCTGCCGGAGATCGACGGTGCCGGAATCGTTGTGCAGGTCGACCAGCAGGTGTCCGCGCGAGATCCCGCCTCCGGAGATCGCCTCCCGCGTACACAGTTCCAGTGGCAGCCCTTGCTCCGCGGCCGCGTCGAGCAGAGATTCGGCGACCCGGTCGATGCCGAGAGCAAGGCTGCCGGTCACGATGTGGACGGGAGCCGACGGCGGTTCGCGCTGGAGCAGGGTGGTCAGGTCGGCATCGGTGAGTGAGGAACGCCGGGCGCTGACGTCCGCGGCCTTGCCCAGTACCCGGCGGTTCATCGTCGGGTTGTACTCGTGGGGCAGTTCCAGCGTCGTCGAAGCTTCCAGCAGCTCCCGCTCGAGCGCTTCTTTGCTGCCGAGCAGCCCGATGATGTAAGGGCTGCGCAATCCGAACTCGTCGCGCACCCGGTAGAGCACGCCGAGACCGACCATTTCGTCGAGATAGGCGGCGAACATCGTCTCGGGCAGCGCCGCCACGGAAAAGCCTGTTGACCAATAGAATTCGCACTGCTCGCGCAGTTCGGGCACCGAGAAACTCGCGCCCGGTTCGGCACCGAGGCTGTTCACGGCGACGACGAGCGCGATCACGCGATAGCGCGCATCCAGGTTCGTGGTCCATCGGAAGCGCTGAACGATCAGCTCTCGGACCGAGCGCTCGTTGAACACCTGGTCGACGTGTTGCTCGGTGATCTCGATGCGGCCCCCGCGCGGGGGCAGATTCTCCTTGCGCAGGCTGTCGGCGAGCGCGTTGCACAGAATCTGTACCAGGCTCGCCTGGTAGTTGGTGTAGAGCAGCAGCCGCCACACCACGTCCTGCGAGCGGAACGAATACCCCAGCGCCCGCAGCGGTGTGACGACGAGTTCGTAGGCGTCGAGTGTGCGCAGCGGGCCGACCTTGATGTCCTGGCCGCCGTGGCCCATCGGGGTGTTGGGGATGTCCTGGAACCGCTGGACCTGATGGAGGCCGGCGAAGACGGGTTTGAGGCGGCGGTGCGAGTCGGCCATCAGCTTCTTGAGGCCTTGCAGCGTCGGGAACTCACCGCCCTTACCGGTGTTCTTGCCGTGCAGGTAGTCCGCGATCAGGAAGTTGTCGGCCTCGTCGAGCAACAGCAGCAAACGGTTGGTGGGATCAGCGTCGAGCCACTTCCTGATCTGCGCGGCGACCGTCGCCTCGCTGGAACCGATCCCGAGATCGGTGACGCGTGCCCCCTTCAGCTCTTCTGCCAGTGCACCCCAGAGCTTCGGGGTCTCCACTGATTCGCCGATCCCGGCGGCCTTGAGGTCGAGATACACCGCCACCCGTCCGGTTCGGGTCGCCGCGTCCGGGACGTCGTCGGTGAACATGCCCTGTACCCGGCGCAGAAGCGCCGACTTTCCGAGTTGGCGGCCGCCGTAGACGAACATCGGTCCGCTCAGATCCTCGATCTGGGCTCGCTCCGACTGGCGTCCGACGAACACCTCTTCCGGCACCTCGCCCCCGGCGAAGGGTGTGTAGGGGTTGAATGTGGTGAAGGGCAATGTGACCCGCTGGGTGTATCGCCACCCGGGTTCCTGCCGCGTCGTCAGCCATGCCGCCACCGCGTCGTCGACGAAGATCGGGGAGTACCCACGGGTATGGCTCAGCGTCCGCAGTTCGGTGCGCCGCTCCGGGGACAACACGGAGAAATACAGCACGATATTGGGCTGGGTGCGCCGCGACTCGCCGATGATCTGCATCAGTGACACCGGGGTCCGGGGCTCCCAGACCAGCGTGAGGTCGTAGGAGCCGTGCGCGTTGGTTCCCAAGGCGGGGATGTAGGACCTGTCGATCGGCATTGCGCGTACGGTGAAAGTCGCGAATCCGGACTTGTGTCCGGTGGAGATCTCTCGAATCCAGCTGTGGCCGGGTGCGGCCAAGCCGATCATCCGCAGTATCCGCGCGATGAGGAGCCGGAAGCTTTCCGATCCCATCCCGCGCCGCAGCCGGCGGACCTCGTGCCATGCGCGGATTCCTTCGTCGAGCTGCCGGTCGGCCACCTGCACGGGCGCCTGCAGGTGACGTCGCACCGCGGCGGTGATGTCCGTCCCGGCTCGTTCCGCTTCCGCGGCCACCGCGACCACGACCGGGAAGAACTCGGTGAAGTCGTCGCCGGACAGCTGTTCGGCCGCCGGAAGCTGTTCCCCGGCACGGAGTTTGACCAGGAAGTCGTCGGCGACCACTTCGCTGTCCTGGGCGATGAGCCGTTCGATACGAGCTCGGTCGCTCGCGGTGGGTGGCGGGTCGAGGGCGTCGAGGCGCCGGGTGAGTTCGGCGCGGTAGTTGTCGAAGTAGGTGCGCCCCTGCTGGACGAGACCTGTCAGGGAACGAAAGGCCAGGTCGTAGCGCTCGGGATCGGATCGTCGCAGCGCCTCCGACTCCACGGTGAGCACCCGGGCCAGCTCGTCGTTATCGATGGCCCGGATTCGTGAGGCGAACCACTGGAGTTCCTCGACCCCTTGCTGATGCCGCTGCCTGGCGGCATGAATGCCCGCCGTGATCATGTCGGCCGTCCCGGCATCGGCCGGGAGTAGACGTTCGGCGTAGCGGCGCGCCGCGTGGATGTTGCCTGCCTCGAGGTACCCGCGTACCACTCGTTTCGGAGCGCGTCCGGACAGCAGCAGTGCGAGTTCCTCGCCGGTGGGTGTCCGCTCGGGTCGACCGAGCTCGTCCCGGTCGATCTCGAAGATCGGATCGAGGGCATCCAGCAGTGCCGATTCGACGGAACCGTGCTCGGCCGTCGAGCCCGCCGGGTCGCGGAGCCAGCCCAGCAATCGCTCGAGCGCGACTTCGCCTACCGTCGCCGGTGCCGATACGGTGCCGCACTGGCGGATCGCCGCGGCGAGTTCGCTGTTGGCCTCCGCCGAGGCGGGGGCGGTCCGCATGCTGTTGCGCAGCGCAAGAAACTCGAGGAGGAAGCGGCCGACGGCGCCGAGGTCCGCTTCGAGGGTTCGCCGCGCGGGACCGATGATCTTGCGAGTGTTGCCGGTGGCAAGGGCTGCCGCGGTCGCGTCGATCAGCGCCGCGCGCGACGCGTCGTCGTAGAGCTGATCCACAGCCCGGCGAATCTGGTCCCAGGAGGCAGTGTCGTCGTCGGCGGCTGCGAAATCCATCGCGGCGAGCCGGATCACGCCGTTGAGCGCGGCTCCGGCGACCTGGTTTCCCGTGACGAGTCGATGCAGCACCTTGCTGGCCAGTTCGTACTTGATCGATCGAGTCTGCAATGTGGTGAGCTGGACCTGTGCGGTGGTACCGAAATCCTGCCAGCGGCTGGCGTTGTCGAGAGTGCCGATGGCGTCCGGTGCCCACCGGAATCCCCGCCGGACCAGGTCCTCGGCGGCCTCGAACACGGCACGCAGCCCGGGGCGGGTGAAGGCACACCGATCGATCAGCCGGGTGGGCGGCGTGGGGAAGTAGCCCAGTGTCATTCCGATTCGGGTCACCGCCGCGATGAGTATCCGAGCCTCGTCGGAGGGCAGGGTGGCAATTTCGGTGTCGGACGAAATCCATTGGGGCAATTCGTTGGCCACGGTTCCGGGCGTGCAATGGAATGCGGCGCAGAAGCTCTCGAGGATCTGCTGCCGCAGCCGTGTCTCTCCGGCTTCCCGCGCGACGAGCACCGCCAGGGCGTCGCGTTCGGTGGCGATCAACTCCACGAGCTGCGGCGGCGCGCCCACGTCCCACGGGAAGTCTTCGACCACCGCGGTCGAGGCGGGTTCGCGGAAGGCACGGGGTGCTGTCCGCTCGAGCCGGTCCGCTGCCTGGGTGGGGGGCGCCGGCGTGGCGATCCGGGCAGGTGTGGCAGGCGCAGGTGGGTGAAAGGCATCCGAGCGTTGATCGGACGTCTCCGCGGCGTCGCGAACCGGACGGCCGGGCGCGGGGATCGGCCGTCCGGCGGGGGCGCCGGTGCGCTGCGCCGGTTCGGGAGTGCGGAGAGACGGGTCGGTGAGCGGTTCAGCCGCGGGTCGATGTACCGGGTCGACGGGTGTGACGGGGTTCGGCGATGGCCGCTTGCCCGTCGACGTCGGCGTGGGTGCTGCCTTCGCCTCGGCCGGGGGCGAAGGCGGGCGGGACGGCGGTGCGGCGGGTGCCTGCTCGACTCGGTGCTGCGGCGGATCCGGATCACCGGCCTGCGGGGCCGGGCCGAGGTCGGATTCCGAGGCGAAGCCCAGACTGTTCAGAACCCCGGGGATGAGGTTGTCCAGGCCCGACTGCCGCAACCGGGCCACGGTGTCGTGGGCGACCGCGAGTGCCTGTTTCCTCGATTCGGCGGCCTGCAGGACTTGCAGCGTGGCGATGCCGGAGGCCAGGTCGCCGTGCGGATCGGCCGAGCCGCCACCGGCGCGTGCCGCCTGTTCGGTGACCTGGTCGAGGCACCCTCTCGCTTCCGTGCACCACCGCACGGCATCATCGAGATCCGCGTCGGAGGGTCTGCCCGCAGCAACGGCATCGGCGGCGAACCGCAGCGACGCCGCCACCTCGGCAGCCTGTTCGGTGAGTCTGCGCGCGATGTCGAGGAGTGCCTGGACCCCCGGAACGGTGTTCTCTTCGGCGACCGTCATCGGGCTTCTCCATTCTCCCCACCGGCCTCGGGGCTCCTGTCGCCACGCTGACCGAATGGGTTGTCAGTCGTAGCATCCGACCGATCGACCGCGCTGTGGGCCGATCGGCGGACTACGGCGAAAACCCGCGCGGCGCGCACGCGCGCGTCCGCCGTGCGATGCTGGCCCGATGGAGTTCCGGGTGTGGGCCCCAGGGGCCGAGACGGTGCAACTCGAGCTGGCGGGGCCGCGGCATCCGATGCGGCGCAACGGCGGCGGCTGGTGGTCGGTGCGGGTCGAGGCCGAGCCGGGGGACCGCTACGGATTCCTCGTCGACGACGACCCCACCGTCCTGCCCGATCCACGCTCCGCGTGCCAGCCCGACGGCGTCCACGGGCGTTCGGCACTGCACCGGCTCGATCCGGCGGGCTGGACCGACGCCGCCTGGACCGGCCGCGCCCTCGCCGGGTCGGTGCTCTACGAACTGCACATCGGCACCTTCACCCCCGAGGGCACGTTCGACGCGGCGATCGAGCGCCTCGACCACCTGGTCGACCTCGGGGTGACCACCGTCGAACTCATGCCGGTCAACGCCTTCGACGGCACCCACAACTGGGGGTACGACGGCGTCCTGTGGTACGCGGTGCAGGAGAGCTACGGCGGTCCCGACGGCCTGCAACGTTTCGTGAACGCCTGCCACACACGGGGTCTGGCGGTCTGCCTGGACGTGGTCTACAACCATCTCGGCCCGTCGGGCAACTACCTGCCCCGCTTCGGGCCGTACCTGGCGGAGGGGCGCAACACGTGGGGGCAGCGCCTCAATCTGGACGGCCCCGGCTCGGACACGGTGCGCCGCTACATCATCGACAACGCGCTGCGCTGGCTGCGCGACTTCCACATCGACGCCCTGCGGCTGGACGCCGTGCACGCCCTGCGCGACGACACGGCCGTGCACCTGCTCGAGGAACTCGCCGTCGAGACCGAGTCCCTCGCCGCCCATCTGGGCAGGCCGCTGACGCTGATCGCGGAAAGCGACCTCAACGACCCGCGCCTGATCACCCCGCGCGCGGCGGGCGGCTACGGGCTGACCGGCCAGTGGAACGACGACCTGCACCACGCCGTGCACTCCGCCGTCTCCGGCGAACGGCAGGGCTACTACAGCGATTTCGGGTCCCTGGCGTGCCTGTCGCGCACGCTGACCCACGGCTGGTTCCACGCCGCGACCTACTCCGGCTTCCGTGGCCGCACCCACGGCAGGCCGCTGCCGCGCGCGACCGTCCCGGGCAGCGCGCTGGTCGCCTTCACGTGCAACCACGACCAGATCGGCAACCGGGCGCTCGGTGACCGGCCGAGCGCGTACCTGACGCCGGGCCAGCTCGCGGTGAAGGCCGCGCTGATCCTGCTGTCGGCGAACACCCCGCTGCTGTTCATGGGGGAGGAGTGGGGCGCGCGAACCCCGTTCCAGTACTTCACCTCGCACACCGACCCGCGGGTCGGCGCCGCCACCGCCGCGGGCCGCCGCGCGGAGTTCGCCGAGCACGGCTGGACCGCCGAGGAGGTCCCCGATCCCCAGGACCCCGCCACCTTCGCGCGGTCCGTCCTGGACTGGTCCGAGCCGCGCGGCGAGCCGCACGCCCGGCTGCTGGCCTGCTACCGCGGGCTGCTCGCGCTGCGCCGCGGCAGACCCGAGTTCACCGACCCGTGGCTGGCCCGGGTCTGGACCGACCACGACGCCACCCAGCGCTGGTTCGTCCTCGGCCGCGGCCGGATCGCGGTGGTGTGCAACCTGTCCGAGGACGACGTCGTGGTCCCCGTCCACGGCCGCGTGCTGCTGGCCTGGGCGCCCGCCACCGAAACCGGTGCGGGCACGCTGGTCTCGGGCCACAGCTTCGCGGTGCTCGAGGAAGCCGACGGGGCGGGCACCGTGGTCACCGATTGACCACGACGGGGACTCCGCCGTCATCGAACCGGCCACGGCTCGGACACGGAGGCGGCGGACCGTTGCCGAAACAAACCGTCTGCCCGTACGCTCGGTCGATGAGCAACGACGCTTATGGGCAGGCGGGCACTGCCCTGCCCCCCGGCATCGGTGGCTTCGCGCCCGCCGGTTTCGGGCCCCTGGTCCGCGCCTTCGCGACCCTCGTCGGCCGCCGCCGCGACGCGGGCGGGGCCATCGCGATCTACCGGCACGGACAACCCCTCGCCCACCTGTGGACCGGCACCGTCGGGGGCACTCCCTGGGACGCCGACACCGGAACCGTCGTCTTCTCCGCCACCAAGGGCGTCACCGCCACCGTCGTGCACCGCCTCGCCGACCGGGGCCTGCTCGACTACCGCGCCCCGGTCGCCGAGTACTGGCCGCGCTTCGCCGCGCACGGCAAGGGCTCGATCACCGTCGCCGACGTGCTCACCCATCGCGCGGGCCTGTCGGCGCTGCACACCGTCGCCCACACCTTCGACGAGGTCCTCGATCACGAGCTGATGGAGGACCGCCTCGCGCTGGCCAAGCCCGACCGGCTGCGCGGGGTGCCGACCTACCACGCCCTGACCTACGGCTGGCTGCTGTCCGGCCTGGCCAGGGCCGTGACCGGGCAGAGCATGGCCGAGCTGATCCGCAGCGAGGTCACCGAGCCGCTCGGCATCGACGGCATCCACCTCGGCGCGCCCGCCACGGGCGCGAGCACCCGTTTCGTCCCGCTGGCCGGGTCGCACCTGAGCCTGGTCGCCAACCCGCTGGCCTCGGGTTTCCTGGCCCGGGTCGGCTACCACCTGCCCGGCCCGCTCGGCGCGGCGGCCCGGTGCCTGTTCGTGCCCGGCATGCACGGCATCGTCGACGGCGACGAGCCCCCGATCCTGCGCACCGAGATGCCCGCGGGCAACGGCGTGTGCACGGCCGAAGGCCTCGCCCGCATGTACGCGGTGCTCTCCGGCGACGGCACCACCCCCGACGGGCAGACCTACCTGCGCCCGCACACCATGTCCGCGCTGCGCCGCGTGCAGACCTACCGCCTGGACCATGCCCTGTTCTACCTGCCGATGATGTGGCACCTGGGCTACCACTCGCTGCCGCTGGTCGGCGCCCGCCGCGGCTTCGGCCACATCGGGCTCGGCGGTTCCTTCGGCTGGGCCGACCCGCAGTCGGGTCTGGCGGTCGGCTTCGTGCACAACCGGTTCGACCAGGGTCTGCTGGCCTACGACCAGGTCGCGCTCGGCTGGCTGCTGCCGCTGGTGCTGGCCGGGGTGCGCGCGACGCCGCGCCCGGACCCGGCGACCGGCACGCCCGTGGCCGCCTGACGGACGGCCACGGGGCGCCCGTCAGGTCAGGTAGCGGTAGGCCGGGGAGTCGGGTTCGAGCCGCTCGGCGGTGATCGGCGAATCGTCGATGCGCCGCATCAGCGCGGTCAGATCCTCCGGGCTGCCGAGTTCGATGCCTACCAGCGCCGCCCCGGTCTCCCGGTTGTTGCGCTTGACGTACTCGAACAGGGTGATGTCGTCGTCGGGCCCGAGCACGTCGTCGAGGAAGCGGCGCAGCGCGCCGGGCTCCTGCGGGAAGTCGACGAGGAAGTAGTGCTTGAGGCCGCGATGCACCAGCGAGCGTTCGATGATCTCGCCGTAGCGCGAGACGTCGTTGTTGCCGCCGGAGACCAGCACGACCACGGTGGATCCGGGTTCGACCACGGTCTCCGCGAGCGCCGCGGTGGCCAGCGCCCCCGCAGGCTCGGCGATGATGCCCTCGTTCTGGTAGAGCTCGAGCATCGCGGTGCAGATGGCGCCCTCGTCGACCTGCATCATGCGGAACGAGCCACGCAGCTGCGAGGCCGCCGCGGTGACCAGCGGCAGGGAGGCGTGCGAGAACACCTCGCCGCCGAAGCCCGCCGCGGCCTCGAAGGGCACCTGCCCGACGCGGCGCACCGCGGCGCCGTCGACGAACGGGTCGATCTCCGGCAGCGTGACCGGCGCGCCCGCGACCAGCGCCGCGGTCATCGACGCCGCCCCGGAGGGCTCGGCGCCCAGGATGCGCGTGTGCGGGGAACGGGCGCGCAGGTACGTGCCGATCCCGGCCAGGCAGCCGCCGCCGCCGACCGGGACGACCACGAGATCCGGTGCGGCGCCGAGCTGTTCGAGGAACTCGGCCGCGATGGTGCCCTGGCCGGCCGCGGTGCGCGCGTCGTCGAACGGCGGCACCATCGTGGCGCCGGTGCGGGCGACGTCCTCGGCCGCGGCGGCCGCGGCGGCGTCGTAGGTCTCGCCGATGGCGATCAGCTCGACGAACTCGCCACCGTGCACGCGGATGCGGTCGCGCTTCTGCTTCGGGGTGGTCGTCGGGACGTAGATGCGGCCGCGCACACCCATCGCCGCGCACGCGAACGCGACACCCTGGGCGTGGTTGCCCGCGCTGGCCGCCACCACACCGGCGGCCTTCTCGGCCTCGGTGAGCTGGACCATGAGGTTGTAGGCGCCGCGGAGCTTGTAGGAACGGACGGCGGTGAGATCTTCGCGCTTGAGGAAGACCGAGGCGCCGGTGCGGGCGGAGAGGCGGGGGTTGAACTGCAGCGGGGTCGGCTCGATGATGTCGGAAATTCGCTTCGCGGCAGCATCGATTTCGTCCGCGGTGAGCGCGGGACGGGACACGTCGGCGAGAACTTCTGCTGATTCCGGCACCTGAATATGCTGTCACCCGCCGTTTCCGGTGGAAACGGCGGGTGGTCGGTGGTCAGCGGCGGGTGAGGACGAACACCGGGATCTGCCGGTCGGTCTTGGTCTGGTACTCCGCGTAGTCGGGCCACACCGCCACGGCGCGCTCCCACCACCGCTGCTTCTCGTCGCCGAAGACCTCGCGGGCGTCGTAGTCGTGCACCTCTTCGCCGTCGCGCAGTTCGACGTGCGGGTCGGCGACGATGTTGTAGTACCAGACCGGATTCTTGGGCGCGCCCCCCAGCGAGGCGACGACGGCGTACTCGCCGTCGTGTTCGACCCGCATGAGCGGGGTCTTGCGGAGCTTGCCGGTCTTGGCGCCCCGGGTGGTCAGCAGCACCACCGGCTTGCCCTGCAACGTGGTGTGGCTGGTGCCGCCGGAGGCCTCGTATCCCTCGGCCTGCTCCCGGGCCCAGTCGGACGTGCTCGGTTCGTACTCTCCTGTCAGTGGCATGACTGTGTCAACGATCACTGGTGTTCCGGTGTTCCCGGCGGGAAAGTTCGGTGGCCCGAACTCTGATATTTCGCTACCCTGAGGACATGGCAGTGGTGACCCGACCGGAGGCCCCCGCGACGATCGACATCGCGGGCAGCGCCTGGCCGGTCTACAAGCTCGAGGCGCTGGCCGCCGGGCTGATCGTGTGCGCGCTGCTCGGCCTGATCACCTGTTCCGCGCAACTCGCGGTGCTGGCCGCCGCGGGCGTGGCGGCCCTGCGCTGGGCGTTCGGCGCCGCACGCGCCGCGCGGTCGTCCTCGTCGGCCTGACCGGCCGGTCGCTGTTTCCCCTTTCCCCCGGCGGGTAGTCGCCTCCCAGCGCACACCGACCGCTGTCGAAAGGGCTCGCGATGCAGATCGGATTCAAACTCGCGGCCGAGGCCTTCGATCCGAACACCCTGGTGCGCCAGGCCGTTCGGGCCGAGACCGCCGGCTTCGACTTCGTGGAGTGCAGTGACCACTTCCACCCCTGGCTCGACGAACAGGGGCACTCGCCGTTCGTGTGGACCGTGCTGGGCGCCATCGCCGCCCGCACCGACCGCATCGGCCTCGCCACGGGCGTGACCTGCCCGATCATCCGCTATCACCCGGCGGTGATCGCCCAGGCCGCCGCCACCACCGCGCTGCTCTCCGGCGACCGGTTCACCCTCGGGATCGGCTCCGGCGAACGGCTCAACGAGCACGTCACCGGCGCCGAGTTCCCGCCGGTCCGCGTCCGGCAGCGGATGCTGCGCGAGGCGCTCGAGATCATCCGGCTGCTCTGGCGCGGCGGCTACCGCAGCTACGACGGCCGGTATCTGTCGGTCTCGGACGCCCGGATCTTCGACCTGCCCGCGACCCCGCCGCCCATCGCGGTCGCCGCGGGCGGGTCGTCGGCCGCGGGCATCGCGGCCGAACTCGGCGACGGCCTGTTCGCCACCGCGCCGGACGCCGACCTGGTCCAGGCGTATCAGGACGCGGGCGGCCAGGGTCCGCGCTACGCCGAGCTCTCGGTCGCCTTCGCCGACACCGACCGCGCGGGCGCCGAGGCCGCGCTGCGCACCAACCGGTGGGCGGTCGGCGGCTGGAAGGTGATGAGCGAACTGCCGAATCCGGCGAACTTCGCGGCCGCGACGACGACGGTGCGGGTCGAGGACATGCTGGAGAACTTCGTGTGCGGCAACGACCCGAAACGCTACGTCGAGGCGGTCCGCGAATACACCGACGCCGGGTACGACCGCGTGGTCCTGATGAACGCGGGCCCGGACCCCGACGCGTTCCTCGAGTTCTACAGCAGCGAACTCGCGCCCCTGCTGCGGGAGGCGGCATGAGCGTGGACACCCACGAGGACCGGCAGCTCGGCGAGGTCGTCGAACGCCTGGCGGCCCGCTATCCGACCGTCGCGCAGGCCGAGATCGCGGCCATCGTCGCCGAGGTGCACGAGCATTTCGCGCGCGTGCACATCCGCGAGCACGTGCCGCTGCTGGTCGAGCACCAGGTGCGCGAGGAACTCGGCTCCCCGACCGCCGGGATCCCGCCCATCGGCGGCGAACCGGAGCACGCGGGGTAGCCCGGCTCAGCCGCCCGCGCGCCCCGGCACACCCGGGAACGTGGCCGGGTCCAGCCCGGCCAGTTCCGCCCGGGAGGCCACCCCGAGCTTGGGATAGGCCTTGTACAGGTGGTGGCCGACGGTGCGGTGGCTCAGGAACAGCCGCTCGGCGATCTCCCGGTTCGACAGGCCCTGCGCGGCCAGCCGGACGATCTGGGTCTCCTGCGGGGTGAGCCCGGGCGCCGCGCCGCCGGGTCCGGCGGACGGCGCGCCCGCCCCGAGGGCGGCCAGCTCGCCGCTCGCCCGGCGGCTCCAATGCGCCGCGCCGAGCCGGTCGAAGGCGTCCCGTGCCCGGGTCAGCTCGGCCCGGGCCTCGGTCTTGCGCCGGGCGCGCCGCAGCCATTCGCCGAGCAGCAGCCGCGTCCGGGCCTCGTCGAACGGGTGACCGGTCGTGTCGAGGGCCTCCCGGAAGGACGATTCGGCCGCCTCGTCGTCGGCGAGCAGCGCGGCG
>NZ_BAGK01000082.1 GCF_000308795.1 Nocardia thailandica NBRC 100428
GCTCGCCCCGCGCAGGCAGACCACCGTGCCGGTGCCGACCGCGCGCAACCCCGTGACCAGCGGCAGCGATACCAGATACGAGCGGTGCACACGCAGGAATCCCGCGTCCTGCCACCGGGATTCGAGCGCCGAGAGCGGGATGCGGACCAGGTGCGAGCCGGAGGCGGTGTGCAGCCGGGCGTAGTCGCCGTCGGCCTCGACCCAGTGCACGTCGGTCCGGTGCACCAGCGTGGTCACCCCGCCCAGCTCCACCGGGATCACCGCGTTCGCCTCCGGCGCCGGTGCCGTCGCCGGTCGCGGCGGCGGGGCGGCGCGGGCGGCGAGGATCCGGCGCACGGCCTCGGCGAGGCGCGCCTCGCGCAGCGGCTTGAGCAGGTAGTCGACCGCGCCCAGGTCGAAGGCGGCCACCGCGTGGTCGTCGTGGGCGGTCACGAACACCACCGACGGCGGCTCGGAGAACTCGCCGAGGATGCCCGCCAGCTCCATGCCGGTCAGGCCGGGCATGTCGATGTCGAGGAAGACCGCGTCGACCGGGTTGGCGCGCAGGATCCGCAGGGCCGCCGTCGCCTCGCCCGCCGCGTGGATCTCGCCGACCCCCGGCTGGGCGCGCAGCAGGTAGACCAGCTCGTCCAGAGCCGGTTTCTCGTCGTCGACGGCGAGCACGCGCAGGCCGGTCGTGTCGGTGGTGCGGGTCACAGCCGTCTCATGGTAGACGGCGCGCGGCCCGGCGGGGCGGCGGTTCAGGCGCGGATGCCCGCCCGGAACTTGGGCACCCGCATGCTCACCTTGGTGCCCGCCCCCGGCGCGGTCTCCACGACGAGGCCGTAGTCGTTGCCGAAGGCGGCGCGCAGCCGGTCGTCGACGTTCGCCAGCCCGACGTGCGCGGACTCCGGCTGCCCCGACTCCGAGGCGACCGCGTCCAGCGCGCCCGAGCGCAGCAGTTCCGGGTCCATGCCCGCCCCGTCGTCCTCGATGCTGATCACCGTGTCGGTGCCCGCGTCCTGGGCGACGATCTCGATCCGCCCGCCGCCGCGCAACCCGTGCCGGACCGCGTTCTCGACCAGGGGCTGCAACGCGAGGAAGGGCAGCACCACCCCGAGCACCTCCGGCGCGATCCGCAGTCGCACCCGCAGGGCGTCGCCGAAGCGGGCCTGCTCGAGCGCGAGGTAGCGCTCGATGTTGCGCAGTTCGTCGGCGAGGACGGTGAACTCACCCGCGGCCCGGAACGAGTACCGGGTGAAATCGGCGAAGTCCAGGATCAGTTCGCGTGCCCGGTCCGGGTCGGTGCGCACGAAGGAGGCGATGGTGTTGAGCGCGTTGTAGATGAAGTGCGGGCTGATCTGGGCGCGCAGCGCCCGCACCTCGGCCCGGTCCAGCCGCGCGCGGGAGGCGTCCAGCTCCGCCAGTTCCAGTTGCCCGCACGCGTAGCGGGCCACCTCGGCCGCCGCGCCGACCATGCCCGGCCCCGGCCGCCCGTGCGTCACCACCGCGAGCGCGCCCGCCACCGACCCGTCCTCGCCGGACAGCGGCTGCACGAGGACCGCGCGTTCGCCCGGCCCGACGTGCAGGTCGCCGCGCCCGGAGGCCACCGCGCGGCGCACGACCTCCGCGACCGCCTCGTCCTCGGCCGCCGTGCCGTCCCAGGCCAGCAGCTGTCCGTCCGGGCCCGCGATCCCCAGCCCCTCGGCGCCGGCGAGCGCCCGCAGATGCGGCGCCGCCTCGCGCGCCGCCTCCGCCGTCAGCCCGCGCCGCAGCGGCACCGCCGCCAGCGACGCGGTGTGCAACGCCTGATGCACCGCCCGCTGCGCGGGTGTCGTCACCACCCGCTGGGTGCGCCGCCACACCAGGATCCCGATGGCCGCGACGACGACGGCCGAGACGGTGGCGACGAGGGAGGCGGTCATGTGCCGATTATGGCGACGCGCGGGCCGGAAGGGTGTCGGAGCCGGATCCGTGTCCGCTCCGGGGCTAGGGTCCGGGTCA
>NZ_BAGK01000081.1 GCF_000308795.1 Nocardia thailandica NBRC 100428
GTGACGCCGCAGGCGCTCGGCCTGGAGGCGGGCAGGACGATGGAGGAGTACCTGCGCGAGTTCCGCCTCGGCCACGTCGGCCGCCTGGCCTGGCTCGACTGCGGCAGCGGCGCGGACGGCCTCGACCGGCCGTGGGACCTCGGACCCGACGGCGCCGACGGGCTCAGCGACCAGGAGTGCGACGCCGTCCGGTTCCGGGTGGCCCAGGGCATCAGCGGCCGCCCCGGCGACGCGCCACGGGCGTGGCGGCGCTGGGCCGAGGAGGCCCTGCACCCGCCGCAGCCGTGGCGCACGCTGCTGGCCGCGGCGGTCCGCGCCGCCGCCACGGCCGCGGGCGCCGGCGGCGACTACACCTATCGCAGGCCCGCGCGGCGCGCGCCCGCCCTGCCCGGTGCCGTCCTGCCGAGCCTGCGCCGCACCCCGCCCCGGGTCGGCGTCGTCGTCGACACCTCCGCCTCGGTCAGCGACACCGAACTGGGCAGCGCCCTGCTCGAGGTCGCCGCCATCACCGCCGCGGTCGGCGGCCGCCGCGATCTCGTCACCGTGTTCTCCTGCGACGCGGCGGCCCGCATCGCGGTCCCGCTGTGCCGGGGCGAGGGGATCGCGCTGATCGGCGGCGGCGGCACCGACCTGCGCGCCGGCTTCGCCCGCGCGCTGCGCCTGCGCCCCGACGTGGTGGTCGTGCTGACCGACGGCCAGACGCCGTGGCCGGTCGGCGCCCCGCCGTGCCGCGCCGTCGTCGGGTTGTTCCGCCGCCCGTGGGGCGGCCGCGACGACGACTACGTGCCCGACCCGCCACCGGCCTGGGCGCACGTGGTCGAGATCGGGTGACCGGCGCCCGCTCCCGTACTCTTTGGCCATGTCCACAACCGTGCAGGAGCCCGCCGCGACCGGGCTCACCGCCGCACAGGTCGAGCAGCGCCGCCGCGACGGGCTGACCAACGACGTGCCCGCCCGGGCGAGCCGGTCGGTACGGGACATCGTCCGCGCGAACGTCTTCACCCGGATCAACGCGATCCTCGGCGTGCTGTTCGTGCTGGTGATGTCGACCGGGTCGATCATCGACGGCATGTTCGGCCTGCTGATCGTCGCCAACAGCGCGGTCGGCATCATCCAGGAGGTGCGCGCCAAGCGCACGCTGGACAAGCTGGCCATCGTCAGCCAGGCCAAGCCCACGGTGCGCCGCGACGGCGTCGCCACGCAGGTGAGCCCCGGCGAGGTGGTGCTCGACGACCTGATCGAGCTGGGCCCGGGCGATCAGATCGTGGTCGACGGCGAGGTCTCGGAGGCGTCCGCGCTCGAGGTCGACGAGTCCCTGCTGACCGGTGAGGCCGATCCGATCGACAAGGGTGTCGGCGCGCCGGTCATGTCGGGCAGCTACGTGGTCGCCGGGTCGGGCGCGTACCGGGCGACCAAGGTCGGCGCGGACGCCTACGCCGCGAAGCTGGCCGAGGAGGCCAGCAAGTTCACGCTGGTGCACTCGGAACTGCGCTCGGGCATCGACAAGATCCTCAAGTTCATCACCTATCTGCTGATCCCGGCCGGCCTGCTGTCGATCTACAACCAGCTGGTCGCGAGCAAGGAGCCGTGGCGGGAGGCGGTCACCGGCATGGTCGCCGCGCTGGTGCCGATGGTGCCCGAGGGCCTGGTCCTGATGACCTCGATCGCGTTCGCCGTCGGCGTGGTCCGCCTCGGGAGGCGCAACTGCCTCGTGCAGGAACTGCCCGCGATCGAGGGCCTGGCCCGCGTGGACGTCGTGTGCGCCGACAAGACCGGCACGCTCACCGAGAACGGCATGCGGCTGTCGTCGATCGAGCCGCTCGGTGATGCCGGGGAGGACGCGGTGCGCCGCGCGCTGTCGGCCCTGGCCCACGACGACCCCCGCCCCAACGCCAGCGTCCAGGCCATCGCCGAGGCGCTGCCCGACGCCCCGGGCTGGACCCAGTCCGCGGTCGCGCCCTTCTCCTCGGCCAAGAAGTGGAGCGGCGTCTCCTTCGGCGCCGACGGCGACTGGCTCCTCGGCGCGCCGGACGTGCTGCTCGACCCCGCCAGCGACGACGCCCGCCGCGCCGAGGCCCTCGGCGCCGAGGGCCTGCGGGTGCTGCTGCTGGCCCGCAGCGACCGCCCGGTCGACGCCGCCGACGCGCCGGGCACGGTCACCCCGGCCGCGCTGGTCGTGCTCGAGCAGAAGGTGCGACCCGACGCCAAGCACACCCTCGAGTACTTCGCGAGCCAGAAGGTCGCGATCAAGGTGATCTCCGGCGACAACGCGGTCTCCGTCGGCGCGGTCGCCTCCTCCCTCGACCTGCCCGGCGGCGACCACGCGGTCGACGCGCGCGAACTGCCCGACGACCGTGCCGAACTCGCCGACGTCCTCGACGCCGAGACCACCTTCGGCCGCGTCCGCCCCGACCAGAAGCGCGCGATGGTCGGCGCCCTCCAATCGCGCGGGCACACCGTCGCCATGACAGGGGACGGCGTCAACGACGTGCTGGCGCTCAAGGACGCCGACATCGGGGTCGCGATGGGCGCGGGCAGCCCCGCCACCCGCGCGGTGGCGCAGATCGTGTTGCTGGACAACAAGTTCGCCACCCTGCCGTACGTGGTGGGCGAGGGCCGCCGGGTCATCGGCAACATCGAACGGGTCTCGAACCTGTTCCTCACCAAGACCGTCTACTCGGTGCTGCTGGCCTTCCTGGTCGGGCTGGCCGGCGTCGGGTCGCAGATCTTCGGCTACGACCCGATCGGGTATCCGTTCCTGCCCCGGCACGTCACCATCGCCGCCTGGTTCACCATCGGCATCCCCGCCTTCATCCTGTCGCTGGCGCCGAACAACGAACGCGCCCGCACCGGGTTCGTCGGCCGGGTCATGCGCCTCGCGGTGCCGTCGGGCGTGGTCATCGGCGTCGCGACCTTCGTCGCCTACCTGATCGCCTACGCCGGGCCGGAGGCCACCGAGACCCAGCGGATCCAGGCGGGCACCACGGCCCTGATCACCCTGATCATGATCGCGGTGTGGGTCCTCGCGCTGGTCGCGCGGCCGTACGTGTGGTGGAAGGTCGTGCTCATCGGCGCCTCGGTGCTGGCCTATGTCGCGCTGTTCACCATCCCGTTCACCCGCGAGTTCTTCAAGCTGGACCCGTCGAATCCGCGACTGACCGCGGCCGCGTTCGTGTGCGGGGCGGTGGGCATCGTGCTGGTCGAACTGGCGTGGCGGTTCAGCGGCGCGCTGCACGGCAAATTCGCGCCGGAGGTCGGCGCGCAGTAGCCGCGCGGCCCTGCCGCTGCCCGGGCGCTGCCTCGAGAACCCTTGCGCCCGGCGATGTTTCGATCGTGGAGTACCTTTGCCGGTTATGGAGGTCTTGCTGCACCAGATCGACGCGTTCGCCGACGCACCGTTCTCGGGCAACCCGGCGGCGGTCATGCCGCTGCCGTCCTGGCTGCCCGACACCCTGCTGCAACAGCTCGCCGAGGAGAACAACCTCGCCGAGACGGCGTTCTACACCTCCGCGTTACCCGTGGAGGCGGGCGACCCACCCGGGGAGTGGCCCGCGGTGCACCTGCGCTGGTTCACGCCCGAGGTCGAGGTCGACCTGTGCGGCCACGCCACCCTGGCCACCGCCGCGCAGGTCCTGACCGACCTGCATCCCGGACACGACCGGATCAGCTGCTTCACCCGTTCGGGCTGGCTGCACGTGGACCGCACCGACGACGACGAGTACGTCCTCGACCTGCCCGCCCTCGCCTCGGTGGAGATCCCCGCCGACCCGGCGCTGACCGCCGCGCTCGGCGTCACCGCGCTGCGCGCGTGGACCGGCCAGGACGAGGTGCTGCTGCTCGGCAGCGAGGCCGAGGTCCGGGCCGCCACACCGGATTTCGGCGCCTTCCCGAAACTGTCGCGCGGGGTGGTCGTCACCGCGCCCGGCGAGCACTGCGACTTCGTCTCCCGCTTCTTCGCCCCCGGCGTCGGCATCGACGAGGACCCGGTGACCGGTTCGGCCCACGCCCAGCTCACCCCGCTGTGGAGCCGCGAACTCGCCCGCACCGAACTGACCGCCCGCCAGCTGTCGCGCCGTGGCGGCACCCTGCGCGCCGAACTCGCCGGCGACCGCGTCCTGCTCTTCGGCCGCTGCCGCCGCTACCTCGACGGCGTGGTCACGCTGCCCGACGACTGAGGCGGGGTCACTCGGCCGGGACCGGGCCGTCGTCGGGGGTGGGGGAGACCACGTCGGTGGTTCCCGGGAGCAGGGGGGCGACGGCGAAGCGGCCCGCGATCGCGTCGGCGGGCAGGGCCTGGACCGAGCGCACGCCGGGCCGGTCGGCCAGGGCGCGCAGCTCGGGCAGGGTCCCGCGCACGATCAGGCCGACGGTGCACGCGCAGCCCGCGCGCAGGCGGTTGGTCACCACCCGCGCGACGGCGGCGGTGCGCTCGTCCCGGGTCGGCTGCACGGCGAGCAGGTTCGCCGCGTCCTGCGGCGCGCGCATCGCCACCGCGTCGCCCGCGGGCGTGGCGACGGTGATCACCGGGGTCTGCACCCGGTCGATGGCCACGTACTCGACCACCCCCGCGATCCGCAGCCCGCCGCTGTACTCGGGGATCTGCGCGGGGGTGATCGGCTCGTCGAACGACACCAGCGCCCAGTGCGGGTCGGTGTCGGTGCCCTGCAGCGAATCCTGCGCCTGCGCCAGGTATTCGGTGACCTGCTGGCCCGGCAGCGGGCCGAGCCGGTCGGTGGAGACCGCCGAGGACGGCTTGGGCTGGGTGATTCCCAGCACGACCACCGTCACCGCGATCACGACGGCCACCGCGACGAGGATCAGGTTGCGCGCGGTGTGTCGCGGCGCGCCCTCGTCGGCCCCGGCCACGTCCGCCGGTGTCCCGCCCGCCGGGGTGGCGTCGGCGCGCCCGGCGGGCGATTCCGCGTCCGGCCGCACCGGGTGCTCCGGTGCGGGATCGGCCGAACGCGGCGCGTCAGGCATCGCGTAGGACGTCCAGGGCGTGGGACAGGTCGGCGGGGTACTCGCTGACGATCTCGATCCAGCGCCCGTCGGCCGGATGATGGAAGCCCAGCTGGCGCGCGTGCAGCCACTGCCGCTCCAGCCCGAGCCGCTTGGCCAGGGTCGGGTCGGCGCCGTAGGTGAGGTCGCCCGCGCAGGGGTGGCGGACCGCGGAGAAGTGCACGCGGATCTGATGGGTGCGGCCGGTCTCGAGATGGATGTCGAGCAGCGAGGCCGCCTGGAAGGCCTCGATGGTGTCGTAGTGCGTGATGGAGGGCCTGCCGTCGGCGGTCACGGCGAACTTCCAGTCGTTGCCGCGCGCGCGGCCGATCGGCGCGTCGATGGTGCCGCTGCTCGGATCCGGATGGCCCTGCACGAGCGCATGGTACTGCTTGTCGACCGTGCGCTGTTTGAAGGCGCGCTTGAGCATCGTGTAAGCGTGTTCGGACTGTGCCACGACCATCACGCCGGAGGTGCCGACGTCGAGGCGGTGCACGATGCCCTGGCGTTCGTGGGCGCCGGAGGTCGAGATCCGGTAGCCCATGGCGGCCAGCCCGCCGACGACGGTCGGCCCGGTCCAGCCGACGCCGGTGTGGGCGGCCACACCGACCGGCTTGTCCACGGCGACGATGTCGTCGTCGGCGTAGAGGATCTTCATCCCCTCGACCGGCGTCGCCTCCACGGTGAGTTCCCGCTTCGGTTCGGGGAAGATCACTTCCAGCCAGGCGCCCGCGGTGAGCCGGTCGGACTTGCCCGCCGCGATCCCGTCGAGCTGCACCGAGCCCTCCTCGGCCAGCGCGGCCACCGCGGTGCGCGACAACCCGAGCAGCCGGGCGAGGCCGGCGTCGACCCGCATCCCGTCCAGCCCGTCGGGCACGGGCATGGTCCTGGTCTCCCTCACGCGGTCTCCTCCCCGGTGGTCGAGGTCGTTGTGGTGTGGTGGTGCTTGCGCCCGGTGCGGGTGCCGTCGGGCTCGAACCCGAACACGGTCAGGGTGACCAGCAGGATCGCCCCGCACACGATGGCCGAGTCGGCCACGTTGAACACCGGCCACCAGCCGATGGCGACGAAGTCGACGACGTGGCCCTGCAGCGGTCCCGGCGCGCGGAAGAGGCGGTCGACCAGGTTGCCCAACGCGCCGCCGAGCACGAGGCCGAGGCCGAGCGCCCACCACAGCGAGCGCAGGGTCGAGCCGATGCGGATGACGCCGATCACCACCGCGGCCGCGATCAGGGTCAGCAGCCAGGTCATGCCGGTCGCCATCGAGAACGCCGCGCCCGGATTACGGATCAGGGTGAGCCTGCCGAAATCGCTCAGGAAGTACACGGGTTCGCTCGGGGTCAGGTAGGCCACGGCCAGGCACTTGGTCAGCAGGTCGAGCCCGAACAGCACCGCGGCGACGGCCAGCAGGGTGGTGAGCCGCCGTCTGCCTCCCTGTGCTTCGGTCGGCTCGTGCGCGGTCGCGTCGGCGTCCGGTGTCCCGGCGTCGGAGTCCGGGGCGTCGGCGTGGTCGGTGGGCCGGTCTTCACTCACGGGGTCCATCGTTCCACGTGTCAGCTGTTCCTCAGGAAGCGGTCGTACTCTGATCGCTGTGACGGAGTTGTCTGGTTATCGCTTACCCCGCTTCGCGCGCCCCGGGGTGTTGGTCGTGGCGCTCGTGCTGGGTCTGGCGACCTTCGGCGCCGGGTGCGCCGACCGGTCGGCCACGGCAGCCGATCCGGGGGCCGAGAGCACCGAACCGCTCGGCATCGGCAAGGAGGTCACGGTCCCGATCGCGGCGACGGTGACGACCCTGGTCTCGCCGGGGGAGGACCCGCGCGAACTGCTGCGCACCGCCTATCCGGCGGGCACCGTCCAGCAGGTCACCCTGCAGACCGCCTATCACATCCAGCAGCAGATCAACACCGAACCGCTGCGCGACTTCTCGCCGCCCGCGCTCACCATCCCGATGACCGCCACGGCGGGCGCCACCGATGTCGACGTGACCGTGGGCGACGTCACCAGCCCCGACCCGGCGATGAGCAAGGCGGTCAGCCAGGCCGACGGCTCGCACGCGGGGCTGGCGATGAGCGAGCTCGGCGCGATCACCGAACTGCGCCTGGCCCCGGCCCCCGATACGCCGAACTCCGCGCGGGCCGCGCTGGAGCAGGCGTTCTATCAGGCGGTGTACCGCTCGATCGCCTTCCCCGACGCGCCGATCGGCATCGGCGCGGTGTGGACGGTGCGCCAGGAGATCACCGGCGGGGTCGCCCTCGACCAGGTCACCACGGCCACGCTGATCTCCCGCGACGGCAACCGGCTCACCATCGGCCTGCAGGTCGGCCAGACGCCGAAGAACAAGGTCTGGGCGCTGCCCAACGACGCGGGCAGCCTCGACATCACCGACTACGAGATGAGCGGCGCGGGCACCATCACCGTCGACCTCGGCCTGCCGCTGCCGGTGTCGGGGAGCATCGAGGTCGGTGGGCACCAGGCCTACTACGACCCGCGCAGCGCGTCCACGGTGATGCAGAACCAGTCGACGCGGGTGACATGGACCGAGTGACGCGCGCCGTCGGCGCCGCGCTGGCGGGCTGCGCCGTGCTCGGCGTGAGCGCCTGCGGCGCCGACGAGGACACCGACACTCCCGCCCCGCCGCCCGCGCCGCCCGCGCTCGGCGCGGCCGTCCCCGCCGCCCCTGGTGTCGGCGTGTCGATCCCCGACTCGGCCCTGCTCGCCGCCGGCCTGCTCGGGACGACGGACCTGCCCAGCGATTTCACCGCGCTGCCGCCGCGGACCGGCTCCTCGGTCGCCTCGGGCGCCGAGGTCGCCCCGACCACGCCCGCCGAGTGCGCGAAGATCCTGGTCCCGCTCGCCGCGCAGTACCCGGGCAGCACCGCCGCCGCGCAGGCCACCTACGCGGGCCCGGACTTCTCCAGCATCGACATCGACGCGGCCGCCTACCCCGACGCCGCGCTGGCGCCGGCGTTCGCGAGCTTCCAGGCGCTCGTGTCGCGCTGCGCGAGCTATTCCGGCGCCGACGGGACCGGCATCCACATCGAGTACCGCGCGGGCGCGCTGCCGCAGCCGCCCGCGGGCGACGCGAGCACGGCCTTCCAGGTGAACACGAGCAGCGAAGGGCTGACGCTGTATTCGGCGGTGTCGCTGGTGCAGGTGGGCAACACGCTGGTGCAGATCGCGGTGACCGCGCCGAGCGCGGTCGAACCCGGCGTGCTCACCGACGTCACCGCCGCGCAGGTCCGCAAGCTGCGCGGCGAGTGAGCCGGGCCTTCGTGTCGGTGGCCGGGTCTAGGCTCGCCGGTGTCCGACAACCACCTCGACCGGAGGCTCCGCGATGTCTGATGTCTCGCCCGTTCCCGAGGGCTACCCCCGCCTGAGCCCGTCGCTGTCGATCGACGGCGCCGCGGCGGCGATCGATTTCTACGTCTCCGTGCTCGGCGCGACCGAGCGCTTCCGCATGCCCGGCCCCGACGGCAAGGTCGCCCACGCCGAGCTGGCGTTCGGCGAGTCGCTGGTGATGCTCGGCGACGCCGTCCCCGATATCGGCTACCTCGATCCGCGGGCCGTGGGCGGCACCGCGGTCACCCTGCACGTCTACGTGCCCGACGCGGACGCGACGTTCTCCGCCGCACTGGCCGCGGGCGCGCGGGAGGTCAGCCCGGTCACCGACCAGTTCTACGGTGACCGGTCGGGCACCTTCGAGGACCCGTGGGGGCACCGCTGGACCGTCTCCACCCACGTCGAGGACGTCTCGGAGGAGGAGATGAACCGGCGCATGGCCGAGCTGTTCTGACCGCGCCGACCGGTCTCAGCCGAGGCCGAGCTTGCCGCCGAGGCGGGCGATGTAGCCGAGCACGTCCTCGGCGGGCCGGTCGGGCAGGCCCCAGACCGCTTCGGTGACCCCCGCGTCCGCCCAGCTCTCCAGCTGTCCGGCGTCGTGGCGTCCCGCGAGCGCGATGACGCGCGGGGTGCCCTCGCGCCCGTGCTCGGCCCAGACGCGGTGCAGCAGGGCGATCTTGTCGTCCAGGCCGTCCTCGGTGGGGGTGGTGATCCAGCCGTCGGCGTGGCGCGCGAGCCAGCCGAAGGTCTTCTCCGTGCCGCCCGCGCCGAGCAGCACGGGCACCGAGCGCCGCACCGGCTTGGGCCAGGACCAGCTCGGCCCGAACTTCACGAACTCCCCGGCGAATTCGGCCTCGTCCTCGGCCCAGATGGCGCGCATGGCGTCGAGGTGCTCGCGCAGTACCGCGCGGCGCCGGTTGGGCGGAACGCCGTGGTCGGCGAGTTCGTCGGTGTTCCAGCCGAATCCGACACCCAGCTCCACCCGGCCACCGGAGAGGTGGTCGAGCGAGGCGATGGTCTTGGCCAGCGTGATCGGGTGGTGCTCGGCGGGCAGGGCGACCGCGGTGGACAGCGTGATCCGCTCGGTCACCGCGGCGACGCCGGCCAGCGCGACCCACGGGTCGAGGGTGCGCAGGTAGCGGTCGTCGGGCAGTGAGGAGTCGCCGGTGCTCGGGTGCGCGGCGGCGCGCACCACCGGGATGTGGGTGTGTTCGGGGACGTAGAACGCGTCGAACCCCGCCGCTTCGGCCGCCCGGGCCGCGTCGACCGGGGTGATCCCGCGGTCGCTGGTGAACAACACGATTCCGTGCCGCATGGCACACCTCCCACTCGAACCCGAGAAACTAGAACAAGTTCTACACGAGATCGGCGGGCCTGTGAACCACCTGTCGACTGGGCAATTGTCCAGATTTCGCGCCCGGCCCGGCTTCGATACGCATTGACAGTCACTGTTCATATGTAATACTCGCCTGGCTGTTCGGCTGGGAGAGGACCTGATTCGTGACCGACAACGCCCGCGCGGCGCTGGAACTACTCCGCGACGCGAGCCAATTCAAGTGGTATGTGATCCCGCTGCTCCTGCTGGTGATCTACGTCTATGCCGTGGAGGTCGAGCGGCGGAACTGGAATGTGTTCTTCGCCGGCCTGGCGCTGTGGGGCATGGACTGGTTCAACGAGATCTGGAACGCGGTGGTCTTCCATCTGAGCGACCGCGCCCCGGTGTGGGGCGCGGTGGGACCGACCTCGTACCAGATCCTCATCGGCCTGAACATCGAGATCTGCTTCATGTTCGCGATCATGGGCGTCGCGGCGGCGAAGATGCTGCCGCCGAAGGAGACTCGGGTCTTCGGCTTGCCGAACCGGCCGGTGCTGATCGCCGTCGACGCCGCCGCCGCGGTCGGCGTCGAGATCCTGCTGAACCGGGCGGGCGTGCTGACCTGGGACTGGTCCTGGTGGCGGCCGGGGTTCCCGTTCCTCATCTGGCTGATCGGGTACGTGCCGTTCTTCGCCGCCTGCTTCTTCGTGCACGACCTGGCGACCGTGCGGGCCAAGGCCGTCGCCGTCGGCGCGATCGTCGGCGTCGACGTGCTCGCGCTCGCCGGTTTCGGCGCGGCGGGGTGGCTGTGAGGCGGGCGCGGGCGGACCGCGTGGCCGCCGCCCTCGCCGCCGCCGGGCTCGTCCTCGCCTGCGTCGCGGCGGCGCCGGTGGCGGGCGCCGATCCGGGCTGCGTGCTCGTCGGCACGGTCGGCACGCCCGAGCCCGCCGCCGACGACACCGACACCGGCCTCGACGCCTTCGCCCCGGCCACGGTCGAGCTGCCCGCCGTCGTCGACTTCCGCGGCACCACCGCCTCGTTCAACCGGCGCTGGGCCTTCGCGACGCGCGACGGCGCGGTCTTCGTCAAACCCGCCGCGGCGCAGGGCGGCTGGCGCGAGGTCGCGCTGCCCGGCTGCCTCGCGGGCCGCGTCGCGGGGATCTCCGCCGACGACGACGAGGTCGTGGTCGTCGACCGCGACGGCCGCTTCTTCACCCTGGACCGGGCGCTGAGCGCCCCGCGCGACTGGAACTGGAGCACCCGCTACGGCACCCCGCTGTGGACCGGCCCGGGCAACGCCCTGCCCGCGGACACCCTGACCTGGTCGTGGTCGGTGCTCTCGCCCGGCGAGGACCACGTCTGGACCGACACCGCGGGCAACGCCCATCCCGTGGGCGGCGCGAAGGTCTCCCACGTCTTCGCCCTCACCGACGGCGGGCGACGCATCCGCTACATCGACCCGTGGCTGCCGGTGGACCACAGCTACGAGATGTCCACGCCGCTCGGCGGCCGCTTCCAGGCGGTCGCGCTGTCGACGAGCGCCTCCACCACGCTGATCACCGACCGGTTCGGCGACCTCTACACCCGCCTCTACGACTTCGACATCTCCGGCGCCGACAAGGTCTTCTTCCGCTACTCCTACGACGACCAGCGCGGGCTGCCCGAGGCGCCCGACATGCTCGCCGAACGCGTCGACCCGCGCTACGCCGCGATCCAGCTGCCCGCGCCGGGCTGGGTGCGCCAGCCGAAGATTCCCGGGGAGATCACCGACCGGCTCTCGATCCACCGCACCGGTCCCGGCTCGGACGCCCGCGTTCTGCGCGTCGAGGGCCGTCACGGCGGCCGCACCGGCTACTGGACCAAGACGCTCACCGCCCCCGCGTGGGACTTCGTCGCCACCGACCGTCCCCTGGCGGGGGCCGCCCTGGAGAACTCGCCCGCCGACCGCTCCGCCGACACCCTCGCGCCGCCCTCGCCCTTCGACTACGCGGGCGCCTCGCCGCAGGGCATCCGGATGCGGGTCGGCGCCTTCGACGCGGCGGTCACCCCGACCCCGCTGATCCTCGACTTCCCCGACGGCGGCCACGTCGAGCTGATCCTGCACACCGTCGACGGCCTCCGCCAGACGCCGCGGGCCGCCGGGATCACCGACCAGGTCCGGCAGTTCGACGGGACGATCGAGGCACCCGCCGACCCGGCGGCCCAGCCCGCCTCGGTGCGCGAGTTCCTGAACGGCGCGCTCGGCGGGCGCCGGTTCACCGACACGGCGGTCGAGGTCACCGACACGGGGCTGCGCATCGTCGGCCTGGACACCACGCTGGCGCGCCGCTGACCGCCGCGGGTCCGGCCCCGGTCGGCCGGACCCGCGGGGACGTCAGCCCGCGACGACCGAATCGCCGCTGACCCGAACGGGTTTCGTCTTCAGCGGCGCCTGGGCGGGCCCGGCCACGACGCGCCCGTCGAGGCCGAACCGGCTCCCGTGACACGGGCAGATCACCTCCCCGTTCGCCACCCTGGCGACCTTGCACCCCGCATGCGTGCAGACGGTGTCGAGCCCGACGAACTGCCCCGCGGCCGGCTGCGTCACCACGGTGTCCCCGACGATCACCCCGCCCCCGACCGGGACCTCCGCCGTCTTCACCAGCGCGTCCCCGGGCTGCGCCGCCTGCGTGGACTCCGCCGACCCGCCGCCCGAGGAACACCCCGCCACGGCGAGGGCCGCCACCGCCGCCACCCCGGCCGCCCCCACCACGACCTGCCTGCGATCCACCGTCAGTTCGCTGTCCATCTGTCTCTCCGCTCACGTCTCGAGGCCGGACCCGTCGTCACGCCGCTCCCTGTCACACAACGATGCTCTGCCCGCGACGGTTCAGCGCGCGCGGGTAGCCACCGGATCGGTCTCACAGCAGGCGGAAGCGGAGCGTGGCGATGACGTCGTCCAGGGCGTCGGTCAGGCCCTGCAGCCGGACGAGGGGATCGGGGGCGGCCAGCGCGTCGTGCCGGTCGGCGGCGCCGATCGGGAGGCGGTCGGCGACGGCGAAGGACCGGGCGCTGGGGTCGGCGGGGAGCTTGTCGAGGTCCGGGGTGGGCGGGGTGCGCCGGATGCCCGCCTTCCGGGTCAACTCGGTGGTGAGCGAGCGGACCGTCGTGAGGCGCTCGCGCAGTCCGGCCAGCAGGGCGCTGTCGTCGCCGCCGACGCCGTCCGGCCACCACTCGATCTCGGCGCGGGGATAGGGGTCGTCGGGCAGCCAGCGCAGCACCCGGAAGCGTTCGCCGCCGACCGCGCGGATCCGGAACTGCCTGCCCGGCAGGTCGATCACCTCGGTGACCCGGGCGGTCACCCCGATGTCGGTGCGCACGTCCCCGCCGCCGACCTCGTGGCCGCGGGCGATGAGCACCACCCCGAACTCCGGATCGCGCTCGGCGGTGAGCAGATCGTCGATCATCGCGGCATAGCGCGGCTCGAACACCTTCAGCGCCAGGGTCTCCCCGGGCATCAGCACCGCACCGAGCGGGAACATCGCCATCTCCACCCCCACAGCATGCCCGGTGCCCGGCCCCCGGGCGATCACCCGCCCCGGAGATTCGGCACCCCGCACCGCGCCGAGGACCGCGGATCGGTGCCACCGGCGGCTCGAATCGTTCGGGGACCCGCGCCGGAGCGACGGCCGTCGGGGTGGTCTGTGTCGGTCGGATCGGTGTGGTGATCATCGGCGAGGTGACCGTCGGCGTTGGTCGGCGTGCCGGCGGGTGGGCACAGCCGGAGCGGTAGGCGGCGATGCCGGCGTGTTCCGTGTCCTGACCGACGGCGACCTCGGTGTGGTCCGTTCCGTCACCGACCGCGACCTCGGGGGAGCGGTGACCGTCGGCGGCGTGACGACCGTCGGCGCGGTCGGTATCCGAGGCGTGGTGGGCGGGGTGGGCGGCAGCGACGTCGGCCCGGTGGTCGACGAGGCGGTTGGGACGGTAGGTGCGGCTTCGGCGGATCGGTGACCGACGAGGTGATGGCCAGGTGTGCGGCGGTCATCTCGCGGCGGGAGCGGGCGTGGTGACAGGCGGCGAAGTCGGCGTGGTGACCGAGGATGCGGTCGGGGTGGTCATGGCCGGTGTGGCCGGCTCGGTGGCGGCCGGTGTGGTGACGTCGCCCGCCCGCGGGTCGGCGACGACGGTCTCGGCCAGGCCCAGCGCGCCACGCAGCACGGTGTGGTCGGTGTGATGACCGATGGCGTCGTCGGTGTGGTGAGAGGTGGGGTCGGCGGAGCGGTGGGTGACGGCGTGGTTGCTGCCGTGGTCCTCGACGGCGACGCGGGGCCGGTGACGGGCGGGGTGGTCGCCGAGATGACAGGCGGGGAGAACAGCGCGGTGACCGCCGGTGGCGTCGGGGTGGTGATCCACGGCGAATTCGCCGGGGTGACCGGCGGCTTGGTCGGCGTGGTGACCGGAGGAGCGGTCGGTGTGGTGATTCTCGGCGGGGTCACGGTGGTGGCCGGAGGAAGGGTGGGGTCGCAGGTGGCGTGGTCGGGGTGGTGCGCAGTGGCGTGGTGGCTGGCGGCGCGGTTGGTGTGGTGATTGGTGGCGTGGTCACTGTGGTGACCGGCGGCGTGGTGGTGGCCTGGGTAGTGCGTGGCGGCGTGGTGATCGGCGGTGCAGTCGGTGTGGTGATTGGTGGCGTGGTGGCTGTGGTGACCGGCGGCGGTGTGGTGACGGGGGTGGTGCGTGGTGGCGTGGTGACTGGCGGTGCGGTCGGTGTGGTGATTGGTGGCGTGGTGGCTGTGGTGTCCGGCGGCGGTGTGGTGACGGGGGTGGTGCGTGGTGGCGTGGTGACTGGCGGTGCCGTCGGTGTGGTGATCGGTGGCGTGGTCGGTGTGGTGACCGACGGCGTGGTTGCGGTGACCGGCGACGTCGAGGTGGTGGCGGGTGGGATGGTCGTCGTGGCGGTCGGCGACGTCGGTGTAGTTGTCGGAGGTGTGGTGGTCGGTGGCGTCGGCGTGACGACCGTCGGGGTGGTCGTCAGCGGCGTGGTCGGTTCCGTGGCGGCGCCGGTACCCGTGGGTGGCGGCGGGTCGATGGTGCCGGGGGCCGAGGTGGGGGCGGGAGGCGTCGTGTCCGGCGTGGTGGTGACCTCGCTGGGTGTGGTCTCCGCCGGGGGCGCCGTGGTCTCGGTGGTGGTCGGTGTCTCCGGGGCCGTGGTGTCCGGGACGGGGGAAGGCGTTGCGTCCGAGGGGTTCTCGGGCGGACCCGACTCGTCCGCGAGTGGCGCGGGCTGCGGGTCTCCGGGAACCATCGGAGCGGGCGGCGTGTCCGGAGCGGTCGGCGGGGTGGCGTCGCGTGTCGCCAGCGAGCCCGCGACGAGGGAGGGGTCCTCGGTGTGCGGCGGCTGCTCCACCAGCGCCGGGCCGGGGGAGTGGGTGAGGCCGTGGTCGGCGGGCTCACCGGGGGACCGGACGCAGGCGGCGAGCAGAACGGACGCGGTGACGAGCACGGCGAGGACGAGTGATCCCCGGCGCGCCGGAGAGACCGAGACGGGGTGGTCCGTAGGTGTGCGCACGGCAGGCTCCCAGAGTCGGCGGAGCCCGGCTGCCCGCTCCGGCGAAACGGTCGGGCTCCGGCGGGCTCCAGGAGGGTAGCCCGCCGGTGTGCCGCACCGGATCGGTTCGAAATCGCCTGGGGCGCAGTGTGGTCTATCGAGACGGAATCGAAACAGTAATGCTTCGGATTTCGCCGTTTCGTGGTCAGTGCGCGAACGGAATGGCCGCGGCGGGCGCCTCCGTGAGATCGGCCGGGTGGCGCCACAGGCCCCGGCGGCGCAGCAGCGGCAGCACGCCCTCGCCGAACCAGTACGCCTCCTCCAGGTGCGGGTGCCCGGAGAGCACGAACTCCTCGATGCCCAGCGCGTGGTACTCGGCGATCCGGTCGGCGACCTCGCTGTGGCTGCCGACCAGCGCCGTGCCCGCGCCGCCGCGCACGAGCCCGACGCCCGCCCACAGGTTCGGGGCGACCTCGAGGGAGGCGGTGCTGCCCTCGTGCAGGGCCCGCATCCGCCGCTGACCCTCGGACCCGCTGCGGGACAGGCCCTGCTGCACGGCCGCGATGGTCGCCGGATCGAGGGCCGAGAGCAGCCGTTCGGCCTCGGCCCACGCCTGCTCGGCGGTGTCGCGGCTGATCACGTGCAGCCGGATACCGAAGCGCGGCGCGGGCCGGCCCGCCGCGGCGGCCTCGGCCCGGATCCAGTCCAGCTTGGCGGCCACGGCGGCGGGCGGCTCGCCCCAGGTGAGATAGACGTCGACGTGCCGGGCGGCGACCCCGCCCGCCGCGGGCGACGAGCCACCGAAGTAGATGTCGGGCACGGGGTGCGGCAGCCGGTCGAGGGCGGCGTCGACCACGTGGATGTGCTTGCCCGCCAGCGTCACCCGTTCGCCGCGCCACAGGCGCCGCACCACGGTGAGGAACTCGTCGGTGCGCTCGTAGCGTTCGTCCTTGCCGAGGTGGTCGCCGTAGGCGCGCTGCTCGTGGTCCTCGCCGCCGGTGACGACGTTGAGCAGCAGCCTGCCCTCGGTGTGCCGCTGATAGGTGGCGGCCATCTGAGCGGCCAGGGTCGGGGAGACCAGCCCGGGCCGGAACGCCACGAGGAACTTCAGCCGCTCGGACTCGCGGGCGAGTACGGCGGTGGTCAGCCAGGCGTCCTCGCACCAGGCGCCTGTGGGCGTCAGCGCCGCCTCGAAGCCGAGTTGTTCGGCGGCGCGGGCGATCTGGGACAGATAGCCGATGCCCGCGGGCCGGTCCCCGCCCGCGGCGGTGACGGCGGTGCCGTGCCCGCCGCCGACCAGGTAGCGGCTGTCGCCGTAGGTGGGCAGGAACCAGTGGAAGCGCAGCGGGGCCATGGGGCTCCTTTCAGAGGACACCGTGCCGGGGCGGCGGGGTGCCGGTGAGCAGGTAGCGGCCGATGTGCTGGAACTTCCAGCGCACCGGGTCGTGCAGGGTGTGGGTGCGCGCGTTGCGCCAATGCCGGTGCAGGTTCAGCGAATCCAGGGCCGAGCGGGTGCCGCCCAGCTCGAACAGCGCGTTGGTGACCTCCAGCGCCGCGCGGTCGGCTGCGGCCTTGGCGACCGCGACGGCCACCGAGGCCGCCGCGGCGCTGTCGTCGTCGAGCGCGTTCGCGGCCGTGTCGACGGTGCGGGCCGCCTCGCCCAGCAGCGCCTCGGCGGCCCGCACGGCGACCTCGAGCTCGCCGAACCGCTGCACGGTGAGCGGATCCTCGGTCGCGTGCTCGACGCCCGCCTCGAACCACGGCCGGGCCGTGGTCCGGACGAACTCGGCCGCCTCCCCGAGCGCGCCGCGGGCGATGCCCGTGTCGATCGCGGCGTGCAATATCTGCGCCCGCGCGCCGTAGAGCTGCGGGCCGTCGAAGGTCTGATGGTGCGGCAGCACGTGTTCGGCGGGCACCCGCACGCCGGACAGCTCGACCGACCCGCTGGCGGTGATCCGCTGGCCCATGCCGTCCCAGTCGTCGACGACGGTCACACCGGCCGCGTCGCGCGGCACGTAGGCCACCACGAGGCGGTCCCCGTCGTCCTTGGCGAGCACCGGTATCCAGTGCGCGAAGTAGGCGCCGGTGGCGTAGTGCTTGAGCCCGTCAAGCACGAAACCGCCGTCGGGTCGCGCGCGCAGCCGGGTGCGGTAGTCCTGCACGTGCTTGGTGCCCGCCTCGGACTGGGCGTTGCCGAAGCGCTTGCCCGCCAGCACCTCCCCGAAGAAGTACCGCTGCTGCTCGGGGGTGCCGGTCCGGCGCAGCGCCTCGACGTAGACGAAGTGGCTGTGCGGGATCTGCGCGAGCCCCGGGTCGGCGGCGGCCAATAGCCGGAAGACGGTCACCACGGTCTCGGTCGGCACGTCGGCCCCGCCGAACTCGCGCGGCACGCTGATCGCGAGCAGGCCGGAGTCCGAGAGCTGATCGAGCTCGGCGACGGGCAGGACGCGGTGGGCGTCGCGTTCGGCGGCGCCCGCGGCGAACGCGGCGGCCAGGCGGGCCGCCACGTCCACCGCCTCGTCCGGGCCGGTGAGGACCGCGGCGCGGGGCCGGGAGTCGAACTCTGTCACCGGGACCACCCCGGGTTGGGCAGGCCGCGCATCACGCCGGTCCCGTGCCCGCCGCGACGCCCGCGCCCGCGGGCAGCTCGGCCTCGAGCGCGCGCACGATCGGCAGCACGTGCTTGCCGAAGTACTCGACCTCCTCGTGGTAGTGCAGGAAGCCGAGCAGCAGCAGGTTCACGCCGCGCTTCTTGTATTCCACGATGCGGCGCGCGATCTGCTCGGGCGTGCCGATCAGCTTGCTGCGGAACCCGTCGTTGTACTGGACCAGGTCCTCGAAGCTCGAGTCGGCCCACATGCCGCGCTTGTCGCCGGTCGAGCCGCCCGCCTGCCGCACGGCGTCGCGGAAGCCCTCGACCGCGGTGCGGTCGGCCTTGGCGACGATCTCGCGCAGCGTCTCCTTCGCCTCGGCCTCCGTGTCGCGGGCGATGAGGAAACCGTTGAGCCCGAAGCGGACCGTGCGGTCGTGCTGCGCGGCGGCCGCCCGCACCTCGGTGATCTGTTCGGTGATGCCGTCGAAGTCCTTGCCGTTGCTGAAATACCAGTCCGACACCCGGCCCGCCATCGCGCGGGCGGCGGTGGAGTTGCCGCCCTGGAAGATCTCGGGATGCGGACGGCCCTCGGCGGTCAGCGGTTTGGGCTTGAGGTCGAACCCGCGCAGGCGGTAGAAGTCGCCGGCGAACTGCGCGTCGTCCTCGGTCCAGCTCTTGCGGAGCACCCGGATGAACTCCTCGGCGCGGCGGTAGCGTTCGTCGTGTTCGAGCCACGGCTCGCCGAGCGCGGTGAATTCGCCCTTGAACCAGCCGCTGACCACGTTCACAGCGGCGCGGCCGCCGGAGACGTGATCGACGGTGGCCAGCAGCTTGGCCAGCACGGCGGGCTGCCACAGGCCGGGATGCACCGCCGCGATCACCTTCAGCCGCTCGGTCGCCAGCAGCAGCGCCAGGCTGAAACTGGTGGATTCGTGCTGGTAGGCGGCGCCGTAGCTGGCCATGTAGCGGACCTGGGTCAGCGCGTACTCGAAGCCGTTGTTCTCGGCGAGCACCGCGAGCTTCGTGTTGTACTCGTAGCTCCAGTCGGTGCGCTGCTCGATGTCGCTGACGACGAGGCCGCCACTCACATTGGGCACCCAGTAGGCGAATTTCAGGGGTTCGGCGGCCAGGGTCTCGGGATCGATCGGTGCGGGCACGGCGGGTCTCCATCGTGTCGGAAGGAAAGAGGTCGGGGGTTTCCGGCAGCGGCCGGGACACGGGAGGGGCGACAGGACTGGCCCGCGGTGCGCAGGAAGTCGAGGTGCCGACGCCTGCTGAACACCCAGCGCCGCGCGAACGGATCGCGGTGCGGCGGCGGGAGGGAAGGCATGTCCCCGACTCTACGAACGGGAGGAAACCGCTGTCCAACAGGCATTTTCGAGGCCACGATAGGGTTTCCCTGCCACCGTGCTCAGGCCGCGCCCGCGGCCAGCGAACCGGCCCGGCGCACCAGCGCGTCGAACAGCGCGCTCGCCGCACGGGGCGGGGCGGTGGCCCGGCGCCGCTGCGCGACGAGGAACACGTCACAGGTCTCCTGGGCCAGCGGCCGCCAGGTGAGCACCCCGCGTTCGACCAGGGGGTCGCCCAGCACGCTGTAGTCGGGCAGCACGGTCGAACCGAGGCCGTTGGCGACCATGACCTTGCCCATCTCGGCGCCGTCGGTGGAGTAGGAGAACACCGGGTTCCGCCCGTTCAGCAGCCGGTGCACGTAGCGGTGCATGACGTACCCCGAGCGCATGACGATGAGCGGTTCGGTGAGCAGGTCGTCGATGGTCACCACCGCCCGCCGGGCCAGCGGGCTGTCGGGGCGCAGGCACACGATGGGGCGGCCGGCGAGCAGTTCGGTGGCGGTGAACTCCGGGGTGAGGTCGTCGCCGCGCAGGTAGTTGACCAGGCCGATGTCGAGGCTGCCCTCGCGCAGCGCGGTGTGGATCTCGGCCTGCTGGGCGTCGATCACCTCGACCTGGGTCTGGGGATGACGCACCCGGAACTCGCGGATCGCGGGAATGACGAGGGCGACGGTGGCCGCGTTGACGGTGCCGACGCGCACCATCCGGCTGCTCCGGTGCTGGGCGTCGGCGGCCCGCCTGAGCCCGTCGACGGCCTCGAGGACCTGGGCGATGTGCGGCAGCAGTTCGCGGCCCTGATCGCTGATCCGCGCCCCGGACCGGCGCCGGTCGAGCAGCTCGACGCCCAGTTCGCGTTCCAGGTTGCGCAGGGTCTCGCTGAGCGCGGGCTGGGAGACGTGCAGTTCCTCGGCCACCCGGCGCAGCGAACCGAGCCGGGTGACCGCCTGGACGTATTCGAGCTGCTCGATCCGCATCGTGGTTCCCTCTCCGCCGCGCCCCCGCATCGAGTGTGGTGACGGGGCCGCGGCCGCGAGAGGGTTTCGCTCAGGCAGAGTCGAGGAACGCCGAGGTCACCTCAGCCGCGGGCGATGGCCTCGAACACGGTCGGGTCGACCAGGGTGGAGGTGTCGCCGAGTTCGCGGCCCTCGGCGACGTCGCGCAGCAGCCTGCGCATGATCTTGCCGCTGCGGGTCTTGGGCAGCTCCGGCACGAGATGGATCTCGCGCGGCTTGGCGATCGGGCTGATCTCCAGCGACACCGCCGCCCTGAGTTCGGCGACGAGATCGGGTCCCGGTCGTGCGTCCCCGGTGAGGATGACGAAGGCGACGATGCCCTGCCCGGTCGTCTCGTCGGAGGCGCCGACGACGGCCGCCTCGGCCACCACCGGGTGCCCGACGAGCGCCGACTCGACCTCGGCGGTGGAGATGCGGTGGCCGGAGACGTTCATGACGTCGTCGACGCGGCCGAGCACCCAGAGGTCGCCGTCGGCGTCGTATTTGGCGCCGTCGCCCGCGAAGTACCAACCCTGCTCGGCGAACCGGGCCCAGTAGGTCTCCCGGAACCGGTCCGTGTCGCCCCAGATGCCGCGCAGCATCGACGGCCACGGCTCGGTGAGCACCAGCAGGCCCGAGTCGCCCGCGGCCAGCGGCGTGCCCTCGTCGTCGACGATCTCGGCGCAGATGCCGGGCAGTGGCGCCATGGCGGCGCCGGGCTTGGCGGCGGTGACGCCGGGCAGGGGCGAGATCATGATGGCGCCGGTCTCGGTCTGCCACCAGGTGTCGACGATCGGCGTCCGGTCGCCGCCGATCACCTCCCTGTACCAGCGCCACGCCTCGGGATTGATCGGCTCGCCCACGCTGCCCAGCAGCCGGATGCTGGACAGGTCGTGGGCGTCGGGGATCTCACGGCCCCATTTCATGAACGTGCGCACCAGCGTCGGAGCCGTGTAGTAGATGGTGACGCCGTATTTCTCGATGATCTCGAAGTGGCGGTGTTCGGTGGGGGAGTTGGGGGTGCCTTCGTAGACGATCTGGGTGGTGCGGTTGGCGAGGGGGCCGTAGACGATGTAGCTGTGGCCGGTGACCCAGCCGATGTCGGCGGTGCACCAGTAGATGTCGGTGCCGGGTTTGTGGTCGAAGACGTTGTGGTGGGTGTAGGCGGTCTGGGTGAGGTAGCCGCCGCTGGTGTGGAGGATGCCTTTGGGTTTCCCGGTGGTGCCGGAGGTGTAGAGGATGAAGAGGGGGTGTTCGGCGGGGAAGGGTCGGGCTTGGTGTTCGGGGGAGGCCTCGGCGACGGTCTCGTGCCACCACAGGTCGCGGCCCTCGGTCCACGCGATGTCGATCCCGGTGCGGCGCACCACCACAACGTGCTCGACCGTCGTCGGGTCGGCGCCGAGCGCCTCGTCGACCGCGGCCTTGAGCGGGGCGGGCCTGCCGCGCCGCCACTGGCCGTCGGTGGTGACGATCAGGCGGGCCTCGGCGTCGTCGACGCGCTGGCGCAGCGCGCTGGGGGAGAAGCCCGCGAAGACCACCGAATGGGTCAGGCCGAGACGCGCGCACGCGAGCATGGTCACGATGGCCTCGGGCACCATCGGCATATACACGGCCACCCGGTCGCCCGCCACCAGGCCGAGGCCGGTGAAGGTGTTGGCGGCCCTCGACACCTCGGCCAGCAGCTCGCGATAGGTGATGTCGCGCGCGTCGCCCGGCTCGCCGACCCAGTGCAGCGCGACCTGGTCGCCGTGCCCGTCGAGGACGTGCCGGTCCAGGCAGTTGTAGGCGACGTTGAGCTCGCCGTCGGCGAACCACTGCGCGACGGGCGCGTCGCTCCAGTCGAGGACCCGGGTGAACGGGGTGTGCCAGTGCAGCCGCCGGGCCTGCTCGGCCCAGAACGCCTCCCGATCGGCGGCCGCCGCGACGGACAGGCTCGCGTCGGCGTTGGCGGCGGCGGTGAACTCCTCCGCGGGCGGATAGCGCACGGGCGCGAGCGGACGGGACGGATCGGCGACGGCACCGGTCACGGGAAACTCCTGACGGTAGAGAGGGGATGTGCCCCGTGCCGGTGCGGGCGGCACCGGCACGGGACGGGATTCAGTGCGAGACGGCCTGTTCCGCGCCGACGCCGGTCAGCGCGCGCACCTCCATCTCGGCGGCCTTGGCCGCGTCGGCCTGCTCCCGGCGGCCACCGGCGAAGGTGCCTGCCACGCCGAGCGCGAACGCCAGCGGGATCGACACGATGCCGGGATTGGACAGCGGGAACCAGTCGAAGTCGGCGCCCGGGATCATCGCGGTCTTGCTGCCCGACACCGCGGGCGAGAACACGATGAGCACGATGGTCGAGATCAGCCCGCCGTACATGCTCCACAGCGCGCCGGTGGTGTTGAACCGCTTCCAGAACAGCGAGTACAGGATGGTCGGCAGGTTGGCCGCCGCGGCGACCGCGAACGCCAGCGCCACCAGGAACGCGATGTTCTGGCCGTTGGCCAGGATGCCGAGGCCGATGGCGAGCAGGCCGATCACCACGGCGGTGATCCGCGAGACCCGCACCTGGCTGGCCTCGTCGGCCTTCCCGCGCTTCAGCACGCTGGCGTAGATGTCGTGGGCGAAGGACGCCGAGGCGGTGATGGTCAGGCCGGCGACGACCGCGAGGATGGTCGCGAAGGCCACCGCGGAGATGACGCCGAGCAGGATCACCCCGCCCAGCTCGTAGGCCAGCAGCGGGGCGGCCGAGTTCTGGCCACCCGCGGCGCCGAGGATGCGGTCGGGGCCGACGATGGCGGCCGCGCCGTACCCGAGCACCAGGGTGAACAGGTAGAAGGCGCCGATCAGGCCGATCGCCCACACCACCGAGCGCCGGGCCTCCTTGGCCGTCGGCACGGTGTAGAAGCGCATGAGCACGTGCGGCAGGCCGGCAGTGCCCAGCACCAGGGCCAGCCCCAGCGACAGGAAGTTCAGCTTGGAGGTCTCCGAGCCGCCGTACTGGGCGCCGGGGGCGAGCACGTCCCGCGCGGCGACCGCCTTGTTCGCCGAGGCCGACACCGAATCCTGTGCGGCGCCGAGGATGTCGGAGAAGGCGAACCCGAACTTCGCCAGCACGAGGAAGGTCATCAGCGCCGCGCCCGAGATCAGCAGCACCGCCTTGATGATCTGCACCCAGGTGGTGCCCTTCATGCCGCCGACGAGCACGTAGACGATCATCAGCAGGCCGACCACCGCGATCACCACGGACTGCCCGGCCTTGGAGGAGATGTCGAGCAGCAGCGCGACCAGGCCGCCCGCGCCCGCCATCTGCGCGAGCAGATAGAACAGCGACACCGTCAGCGTGGTCAGCGCCGCCGCGGTGCGGACCGGACCCTCCTTCAGCCGGAAGCTGAGCACGTCGGCCATGGTGAACTTGCCGGTGTTGCGCAGCATCTCGGCCACCAGCAGCAGCGCGACCAGCCAGGCGACCAGGAAGCCGATGGAATAGAGGAACCCGTCGTAGCCGTAGACGGCGATGGCGCCCGCGATGCCGAGGAAGCTGGCCGCCGACAGGTAGTCACCGGCGATGGCGATGCCGTTCTGCGGCCCCGAGAAGCCGCGCCCGCCGGTGAAATAGTCCGCGGCGCTGGCGTTGTTGCGGCTGGCGCGGATCACCACGACCATGGTGACGCCGACGAACAGCGCGAAGATGGCGATGTTGGCGACCGGGTTGCCCACGGTCGTTCCTGCGGCGAGGACGTTCATGCGCGGCCCTCCTCGAGCTGCTGCCGGATCGCCGCCGCGCGGGGGTCGATCTCACGGTTGGCGAACCGGACGTAGAGGCCGGTGATGACGAAGGTCGACACGAACTGCCCGAGGCCGAGCAGCAGGCCGACGTTGACGTTGCCGAAGACCTTCGTCGCCATGAAGTCGTGCGCGTACGCGCCGAGCAGCACGTAGACCAGGTACCAGATCAGGAACAGGGCGGTCATGGGGAAGATGAAGCGGCGCAGCCGGTTCCGCAGGTCCTGGAACTCGGGACTGGCCTGCACGGCGAGGAATTCCTCGCCGGTCGGCGTGCGCCGGACGGGTGCCTCGTCGGGTGCGGGATCGATCATGGGTGGCGGTCCTCACAGGAGTGGTGCGTTTCGACGACGGTAGGGCGCGCGGCACCCGTCGCGATCGATGTGGCCTCGGTCACTCCGTGAAGGGGCGGATCGGTGCGGTGAGCGGTCGATTCGGCGCGACGAGCGGTCAGGCCGTCAAGCCGCGTTCCCGGTCGGCGCTGCGCACCATGCGTTCCGGCGCGTGCAGCCGCACGAAGATCGAGGACACCTGGCGGGGGTCCGGCCCCCGGGTGACCAGGCTGACCGCGATGGTCACCGCGAAGGCCAGCGGGACGCTCACCGCCGCGGGGTAGTCGAGGATCGCGGCGGGCCAGCCGCCTGCCCAGGTGGCCGACACCCCGCCGAGCACCGACACCACCGTGGCGCCGCCCGCGGCCAGGCCGCCGGTGATCAGCCCGCTCGCCGCGCCCGCGGCGGTCAGCCCCCGCCACCAGATGCCGAGCACCAGCAGCGGGCACAGGGTGGACGCCGCCACCGAGAACGCCAGCGCCACCGTGCGCGACAGGTCGAGGGAGGCCACCGTCGACGCGAGCAGCAGCGGCACCGCGCCCGCGACCGCGGCGGCCGCCCGGAAGTCGCGGATCCGTCCCCGCAGCACGTCGGTGCTGAGCACACCCGCCAGGCTGACCAGCAACCCCGACGACGTCGACAGGAACGCCGCGATCGCCCCGGCCGCCGCCAGCGCCGCCAGCAGCTGCCCGGCGGGGCCGCCCAGGACCGCGCCGGGCAGCAGCACGACCGCCGCGTCGGAGGTGCCGGTGATGAGCAGTTCGGGGACGTAGAGCCGCGCGAAGACGCCGAGCAGGATCGGGAACAGGTAGAACAGGCCGACCAGCGCGATCACCGTCAGCGCGGTGGCGCGCGCCGCGCGGCCGTCGGGGTTGGTGTAGAAGCGGACGAGCACGTGCGGCAGGCCCATGGTGCCGAGGAACGTGGCGACGATGAGCGAGAACACCTGGTACGTCGGGTGATCGCCGCCGAACCCGCCGCCCGGCCGGACCCAGTCGGCGCCGTCGTCGGGCGCCCCCGCGACCACGGGGACGGTCGCGCCCGCGTCGAGGATCAGCCGGGATCGCGCGTCGAGGGTGTGGGCGCCCGGTGCGAGGACGACCGGGCCGTCGACGCTCGCGCCGTCCAGCACCCCGGTGACGGTGACCGGCTGGGCGCGGTCCAGGTGCACGACCACGTCGGTGGTGATGTCGACGGTGGTGCGTTCGGCCACCACCGGCGGCGCCGGGGTGCCGATCGGCTTCTCGTCGCCCAGCCAGTGCGCGGCCAGGACGAGCGCGGGGATCGCGACCGCGGTCAGCTTGAGCCAGTACTGGAAGGCCTGCACCAGCGTGACCGAGCGCATGCCGCCGCCGATCACGTTGCCGATGACGATGCCGCCCACCGCCACCGCGCCCACCCAGGCGGGCACCCCGAGCAGCAGGTGCAGGGTGAGGCCCGCGCCCTGGAACTGCGGGATGAGGTACACCGCGCACACCACGACGACCAGCCCGGCCGCCAGGCGGCGCAACCGGATCGAGCCGAGCCGGAACTCCGCGAAGTCCGGGACGGTGTAGGCGCCCGAGCGCCGCAGCGGGGCCGCCACGAACATGAGCAGACCGAGATAGCCCGCGGTGAAACCCACCGGGTACCACAGCGCGTCCGCCCCGTACTTCGCGATCAGGCCGGCGACGCCGAGAAACGAGGCGGCCGAGAGGTATTCGCCGGAGATGGCGGCCGCGTTCCAACGGGGCCCGACACTGCGCGAGGCCACCAGGAAGTCGGAGGTGGTGCGCGAGAAACGGACCCCGTACACGCCGATGCCGATGGTCGCCACCGCCGCCAGCAGCAGCGCGGCCAGGGTGGCGCCGGGCGCGACGCCGTTCACGGGGTGCGTTCCGGGCGCGGCATCGGCTCAGTCACCCGCCAGATCCAGGAAGTCGTCCTCGTTGCGCTGCGCCAGCCGCACATACAGCCGCCCGACCGCGTACAGCGCGGGGAAGACCGCGAAACCGAGCACCAGCCACGGCACCTGCACCCCGAACACCCGGGTCCGGGCCACCGCGTCGATCCCGAACAGCAGGGGCAGCGCGCCGAGGACCGCCACGGTCACCAGCGCGAGCCGCAGCGCGAGTCCGAGCTGGGCACGGATGAGCCCGCCGATCAGGGCGGCGCCGAGATCGGTCTGCTCGATCACCTCGGTGCGGGTGCGCACCTGCCGGGCGCCGCGCCGCTGGGCGAGGACGACCCGTTCGCGCGCGGGCCGCTGCGGGCCGGTCATCGCGGCCCGCGCCGGTCGCCGGGGCAGGCGGCACGCGGACCGGGCCGCGTGCCGGTGCCCGCGGCGGCCGGCGCGCTCATCGACCGGTCCAGTTCTGACGCGGCCGGTGCACCAACCGCTGCTTGAGCTCGCGCAGGTGACGGCGGCTCACCGGCAGCT
>NZ_BAGK01000080.1 GCF_000308795.1 Nocardia thailandica NBRC 100428
ACGAGGTAGATCCAGGTGAGTGACGTTCGGCGGTCCGGACTTTCGGTGATCGTCGCCGGAGGGGGCACCGCGGGCCACATCGAGCCCGCGCTGGCGGTGGCCGACGCGCTGCGCGCGCTCGACGACTCGATCCGGGTCACCGCGCTCGGCACCGAACGGGGCCTGGAGACCCGCCTGGTCCCCGAACGCGGCTACCCGCTCGAACTGATCCCGCCGGTGCCGCTGCCGCGCAAACCCACCGTCGACCTGCTGCGCCTGCCCGGCCGGGTCCGCGCCTCGGTGCGCCGCACCCGCGAGATCATCGACGCCACCCAGGCCGACGTCATCGTCGGCTTCGGCGGGTACGTGGCGCTGCCCGCCTACCTGGCCGCGGGCGCGGGGCCGCTGCGCCGCCGCCGGCGGGTGCCGGTGGTCGTGCACGAGGCCAACGCCAAGGCCGGGATCGCCAACAAGGTCGGCGCCCGGGTCGCGGCGCGCGTGCTGGCCGCGGTGCCCGGATCCGGGCTGCCGAGCGCGGAGGTCGTCGGCATCCCGGTGCGCGCCTCGATCACCGGGCTCGACCGCGACGCCCTGCGCGCCGAGGCCCGCGCGCACTTCGGGCTGCCCGCGCAGGGCCCGGTGCTGCTGGTCTTCGGCGGCTCCCAGGGCGCGCGCAGCCTCAACGAGGCGATCTCCGGCGCGGCGCCGCAACTGATCGCGGCGGGCATCTCGGTGCTGCACGCCCACGGTCCCAAGAACAGCCTGGACCTCGACCCGGCCCTGTCCCGGCCCGCGGCACCGGCCGTGTACACGGCGGTGCCGTATCTGTCGCGGATGGATCTGGCCTATGCCGCCGCGGACGCGGTGGTGTGCCGGTCCGGGGCGATGACGGTGGCCGAGGTGTCGGCCGTCGGCCTGCCCGCCTTCTACGTCCCGCTGCCGCACGGCAACGGGGAGCAGGAACTCAACGCCCGCCCGGTGGTCGCCGCCGGTGGCGGCACGATCGTCGCCGACGCCGAGCTGACCCCGAAATACGTGATAGACGAGGTGATACCGCTGCTGCTCGACCCCACCCGACTCGCGCGGATGAGCCGCGACGCCGCCGACGCGGGCCACCGCGACGCCGCCGCCACCGTGGCCCGCATCGTGACCGAGGCCGCCCGATGAGCACCGGGCCGGACGCGCCGGGCACGCCCGGGTCCGCGGCCCTGCCGCCGGAACTCGAGCGCGTGCACATGGTCGGCATCGGCGGCGCGGGCATGTCGGGCATCGCGCGCATCCTGCTCTCGCGCGGCGGTGCCGTGTCGGGCTCGGACGCGCGCGAGAGCCGGGGCGTGCTCGCGCTGCGGGCCCGCGGCGCGCAGGTGCGCATCGGCCACGACGCGGGCGCCCTCGACCTGCTGCCGGGCGGCCCCACCGTGGTGGTCACCACCTACGCGGCGATCCCCAAGACCAATCCCGAGCTGGTGGAGGCCAACCGCCGCAACATCCCGGTGCTGCTGCGCCCGGCGGTGCTGGCCTCGCTGATGGCGGGCCACCGCACCCTGCTGGTGTCGGGCACCCACGGCAAGACCTCGACCACCTCGATGCTGATCGTCTCGCTGCAGCACTGCGGCCTCGATCCGTCGTTCGCGGTCGGCGGCGAGCTCAACGAGGCGGGCACCAACGCCCACCACGGCACCGGTGACATCTTCGTCGCCGAGGCCGACGAGTCCGACGGCTCGCTGCTGCAGTACGACCCCGACGTCGCCGTCGTCACCAACATCGAGTCCGATCACCTGGACTACTTCGGCACCGACGAGGCCTACGTCCAGGTCTTCGACGACTTCGCCGACCGGCTGAAGCCGGGCGGCCTGCTGGTGGTCTGCCTGGACGACCCGGGCTCGCGCGCCCTGGCCGAGCGGGTCGCGCCCCGGATGGCCCAGCGTGGCGTGCGGGTGCTCGGGTACGGCTCCGGCGCGCTGGAGGGCGCCCCCGTCCCGGTGGGCGCGCGCCTGCTCGGCTGGGAGCCCCGCGACGTCGGCGGCATCGTGGAGTTCGCGCTGACCGGCGAGGCCGCCCCGCGGACGCTGCGGCTGTCGGTGCCCGGGCGGCACATGGCGCTCAACGCGCTGGCCGCGCTGCTGGCCGCCCGCGCGACCGGCGCCGACCTCGACGAGATCCTGCAGGGCCTGGAGGGTTTCGGCGGGGTGCACCGCCGGTTCCAGTTCACCGGCCGGGAGAACAACGTCCGCGTCTTCGACGACTACGCCCATCATCCGACCGAGGTCCGGGCGGTGCTCGAGGCCGCGGCGGCGCTGGTCACCCAGGAGGCCGCCGACGGCGCGCGCACCCGGCCCGGCCGGGTGATCGTGGTGTTCCAGCCGCATCTCTACAGCCGCACGGCCACTTTCGCCGGCGAGTTCGGCGAGGCGCTGAGCCTGGCCGACGAGGTGGTGGTGCTGGACGTGTACGGCGCCCGCGAGGAGCCGCTGCCGGGGGTCAACGGCGCGCTGGTCGCGGCGGCGGTGACGAAACCGGTGCACTATCAGCCGGACATGTCCAAGGTCGGCAGGCAGGTCGCCGCGCTGGCCGCGCCGGGCGACGTGGTGATCACCATGGGCGCCGGTGACGTGACGATGCTCGGTTCGCAGATCCTCGACGGGCTGCGTGCCCGCCCGCAGCAGGTCGGCCGGTGAGATTGCCGCAGGCGCGTGGCTGGGCCGGGTACCGGCTCTGGTCGGTCGTCGCGGTCGCCGCGGTGACGGTGCTGGTGGCCCTGGCCTGGTTCACCCCGCTGCTGTCGGTGCGGACGGTGCGCATCGAGGGGCTGGCCGCGGTCCCCGAGGCCGAGGTCCGCACCCGCCTCGAAATTCCCGACGGCCGTTCGATGTTGCGCATCGACACCGACGCCATCGCCCGGCGGGTCGCGGCGATCCCGAAAGTGCGCTCGGTGCGGGTGCAGCGGGTATTTCCCTCGACCGTACGGGTGACCGTGGCCGAGCGAACCGCGGTGCTCTACTTCGATTCCCCGCAGGGCACCCATCTCGTCGACGGCGACGGCGTGGAATTCGCCATCGAGCCCGCGCCCCTCGGCGTGCCGAAATTGCTCACCGAACGCCCCGGGGGCGCCGACCCGGTCACCCGGGCGGCCGTGTCGGTGCTGACGGCCCTGCCACCGGCCCTGTCGGTGCAGGTGGACCAGGTTGTCGCGCGGACGGTTTCGGATGTGTCGCTGGAATTGCGGGACGGGCGTAAGGTGCTGTGGGGAGGCACCGCCGACGGGGAGCGCAAGGCAGCGGTGGTGTTGCCGTTACTGACTCGGGAAGGCACCGTGTTCGATGTTTCGAGTCCTAATCTGGTCACGGTAAAGTGAGCGACACCCTTTGCGCCCGGTACGTTTTGCCCGGTCCGGGTTGGGGGCATCCAACCATGATGCGGCGTATCGCGTGGTGGGACGGACGGAATCCGGATCCGGATTCTGCTTTCGTCTCGGCGCGCCTGCGCACGGATCGCGGCTGCGGCGAATAGCGTTCCGCTACAGCCGGATACTTGACATAACGCCAACCCTATGGTTGAGGTTTAGGGTTTTAGATCGAAGGAAGGCGAGAGCCCATGACGCCCCCGCACAACTACCTTGCAGTGATCAAGGTCGTCGGTATCGGCGGCGGCGGCGTGAACGCCGTCAACCGGATGATCGAACAGGGACTCAAGGGAGTCGAGTTCATCGCGGTCAACACCGACGCGCAGGCGCTGCTGATGAGCGACGCCGACGTCAAGCTCGACGTCGGCCGTGAACTGACCCGTGGCCTCGGCGCGGGTGCCGACCCCGAGGTCGGCCGCAAGGCGGCCGAGGACCACAAGGACGAGATCGAAGAGGTGCTCAAGGGCGCCGACATGGTCTTCGTGACCGCGGGCGAGGGCGGTGGCACCGGCACCGGTGGCGCCCCCGTCGTCGCCAGCATCGCCCGGAAGCTGGGCGCGCTGACCATCGGCGTGGTCACCCGCCCGTTCTCGTTCGAGGGCAAGCGCCGCGGCAACCAGGCCGAGGTCGGCATCAACCTGCTGCGCGAGTCCTGCGACACCCTGATCGTCATCCCCAACGACCGGCTGCTGCAGCTCGGCGACGCGGCGGTCAGCCTGATGGACGCCTTCCGCTCCGCCGACGAGGTGCTGCTCAACGGTGTCCAGGGCATCACCGACCTGATCACCACCCCCGGCCTGATCAACGTCGACTTCGCCGACGTCAAGAGCGTCATGTCCGGCGCGGGCTCGGCCCTGATGGGCATCGGCTCCGCGCGCGGCGAGGGCCGGTCGGTGAAGGCGGCCGAGGCCGCGATCAACTCGCCGCTGCTCGAGGCGTCCATGGACGGCGCGCACGGCGTGCTGCTGTCCATCGCGGGCGGCTCGGACCTCGGCCTGTTCGAGATCAACGAGGCCGCCTCGCTGGTGCAGGAGGCCGCGCACATCGAGGCCAACATCATCTTCGGCACCGTGATCGACGATTCGCTCGGCGACGAGGTCCGGGTGACCGTCATCGCGGCGGGCTTCGACGGCGGCGGTCCGTCGGTGCGGCGTTTCGAACCCGGCGCGGTGACCGGCCGCACCTCCGGCGGGGCCATCGGCTCCGCGCGGGCGGGCGAGCTGAGCCACGGCCGGTCCGCCGAGCCGCCGCGCCCGGCGGAGCCCGCGCCGGTGGCCGAGCCCACCCCGGCCCGCGCGCCGGTCAACGGATTCCGCGACAGCGAGCGCAGCCGGCTGTTCGACACCCCCGCGCCCCGGCCGGTGCGCAACGACACCCCGGACAGCGACCCGGACGAGGACGACATCAACGTGCCGGACTTCATGCGGCGCTGAGCGCGCGTACTACCAGCGCCGAGGGCGGGTGGCTCCGGGAAACCGGGGCCACCCGCCCTCGCGCGTGGGGCGGGCGGGTCGTGGCACGGACGGTCGCTCGGCGGTAGCCGATGTCGGTGATGGCATCGGTCTGGTTGCGCACTCCGGGGGATCGCGGTTCCCGGCGGTACCTTTCAGTCCAGGTCGGGGTCGGTCCCGCGGGACACCCTCCGGAGGAGAAGGGGATCGCTGATGATCGATGTCCATTATTTGCCCGGAGTCGGCGGCGGACTGCGCTATTCCCGCCGAGCCACCGTGGATCCCGTCGCCCTGGTCACCGGGGGACTGCTGCTGGCCGGCATCGCCGCCGCGGTGCTCGGCCCGCTGCTCGCCGCGCTGCTGATCCGCCGCAACGACGCCGGGCCCACCGACGCGGGCGCCACCGTCGCCCTGGCGCTGACCATCCTCGCGGTGAGCGTGGCCGCGGTGTCGGCGGTCGCGATGTTCGTGCTGGCCTGGCGGCGCACGGTGCGCACCCCGCACGGACGCCACCGGAAGGGCCGCGCCTCGTGACCGCCCTCGTCGCCCCCGAGTGGGCCCCCGATCCCGCGCCGGAGGACTGCGTCGACGCGCGGCTGACCCAGGTCCTCGTCCGGGTGACCGATCTGCCCCGCTGCCTGTCGCTGGCCCGGATCCTGGTGGCGCGGGCGGAGACCCGCTGGTCCGGGCGCGCCGACATCGCCGCGTTCCCGCCGGTCCGGGCCTGGTCCGAGGTCGCCGCGGACTACCTCGGCGGCGTCGGCACGCGGCCGCGGCGGCTGCTCGCCGCGCTCGCCGCGGGGCAGCCGCCGTTCTACGCGGGCCCGGCCGAGGCGCTGGCCACGGTGCTCATGGCGCACACGGGGTGCCCGGTGACGGTGACCCGGGTGCGCGCCCGCGGCGGCGGCCTGCTGGTGTCGATCTTCACCCTCGGCGACGACGCGGTGCTGGCGGCCGACCTGCTCGAGGCGTTCACCACGCTCGGCGCCCTCGACCGGCTGAGCACGCTGACCCGCTGGGTCGCGCTGCCGCGGGCCGCCGCGCCGGTGTCGCGGCTCAGCCGCCCAGTGCCCGCTGCCGGTACTCCTGCGGCGTGACGCCCGTCGCGGCGCGGAACGCCCGGTAGAAGTGCCGGTCGGTGCGGAAACCGCACCAGCGCGCGATGGTCGCCACCTCGCGGCCGGGATGGGCGACCAGCAGCCGGCGGGCGTTGTCGATGCGGACCGTGCGCAGCAGCTCGGCGGGGCCGCCGAGGCGCTCGGTCACCCGGTAGAGGGTGCGCCGCGAGAGCATGCAGCCCCGGGCGATGTCCTCCACCGTCAGGTCGGGGTCGCCGGAGTGCCGCCGGACGAAGGCGCGCACCCGCTCGCGTAGCGCGTCGGGGCCGTGCCGGTCGGCGGTGTCGCGGCCGAGCGTGTGCGCCATGGTCTCGAGGATCAGCTCGGTGCCGGTGCTGGTCAGCGTGCCCGCGATGTCCTCGGCGGGCAGGGCGGCCAGGCCGTCGAGGTAGGTGGTGGTGAGCCGGGCGACGCTGCCGCTGGCGATGCGCGGTATCCGCAGGGCGTCCTCGGCGAGGTCGAGCCGGTCGGCCGCCCACTGCCGGGGCACGGTCGCGGTGAGCGCGCGGTGCGGGGTCATCGCGTCGAGGCGGGCGGGGTGGAGGCTGTCGATCAGCACGATGTCGCCCCGGCCGACGGTGATCCGTTCGTCGCCGCGGTGCAGCACGGCCGACCCCTCGATGAGCATGACCGCGACGATCATCTCGGTCGCGGTGGCGTCGATGTGGCGGTGCGTGCGCCACGTCGAGACCGGATCGGAGGCGAAGCTCACCAGCCGCAGCTCGGCGGTGTCGAGGTGGCCGGTGGCCCGGCCGGTGAACAGGGCCGAGTGCTGGGAGGGGGTGGCGGGGGCGGCGCCGCAGGGCAGCAGCGCCTCCGACACCGTCGCCTCCCACAGGCCGAAGGCATCGGCGGGTGCCGTGGTGCCGGTCGTCACCGAACGACCGTGGTCGTGGTTCGGCGTCATGTCATCGATGGTTTCAGACGAACGACCGATTGCGGCGTTTCCCCCGGTCGGCGCGGTGTGTACGGGTCCGTCCCGACGTGTTCGGCCCCACCGCGCCCGGCCGACTACCCTCGGTGCCATGACCGCGCCGACCGTGACCGTCCGGCGGGTGACCACCACCCGCGCCGGGGGCTTCTCCGCCCCGCCCTACGACTCGTTCAACCTGGGCGACCATGTGGGCGACGACCCGGAGGCCGTGCGCCGCAACCGTATCCGCCTGGCCGAGGGTATCGGCCTCACCCCGGACCGGCTGGTCTGGATGGAGCAGGTGCACGGCCGCGCCGTCGAGATCGTCGACGGGCCCCGCGCGGAGCCGGTCCCGGTGACCGACGCGCTGGTCACCACGGTTCCCGGCCTCGCGCTGGTCGTGCTGACCGCCGACTGTGTCCCGATCCTGCTCTCCGACGACGAGGCCGGGGTGATCGCGGCGGTGCACGCGGGCCGTATCGGCGCGCGGATCGGCATCGTGCCCCGGGTGCTCGAGGCCATGGTGTCGGTGGGCGCGCGCGTCGACCGCATCGGGGCCTTCCTGGGCCCGGCCGCCTCGGGCAGGCAGTACGAGGTACCCGCGGCGATGCGCGCCGACGTCGAGGCGCACCTGCCGGGCAGCGCGACGACGACCGTGCGCGGCACCCCCGGCCTCGACCTGCGCGCGGGCATCACCCGTCAGCTCACCGAGGCCGGGGTGGCGGGGGTCGCCCTCGATCCGCGCTGCACCATCGAGGACAAGACCCTGTTCAGCCATCGCCGTGGCGCGCCGACCGGGCGGATCGCGGGCGTGATCTGGATGGACACCGGCGCATGAGCACCGTCGCGTCCTCGGCCAGGGCCACCGAGCTCGCGGGCCGCCTCGACGGCCTGCTCGCCCGCATCGACGCCGCGGTCGCCGCGGCGGGCCGCCCGGCGGGCAGCGTCCGGCTGCTCCCGGTGACCAAGTTCCATCCGGCCTCCGACATCGCGATCCTGTACGAACTCGGCCGCCGCGAGTTCGGGGAGTCCCGCGAGCAGGAGGCCGCGGCCAAGGTGGACCGATTGGGCCTGCCCGACGCCGAGTGGCACATGATCGGCCGGTTGCAGCGCAACAAGGCGCGTGCGGTGGCCCGGTGGGCGCACACCGTGCACTCGGTCGACAGCGAACGGCTGGCAAACGCGCTGAGCCGGGGCGCGTGCGAGGCGCTGGACGCGGGGGAGCGCACAGAATCCCTGCGTGTGCTGCTGCAGGTCAGTCTCGACGCCGACCCCGCGCGCGGGGGTGTCGCGCCGGCCGACCTGCCCGCCCTCGCCGACGTCGTCGCGGCCGCGCCGGGACTGCATCTGGCCGGTCTGATGGCGATTCCTCCCCTTGACGCGGACAGTGATGCGTGTTTTGCGAATCTTGCGATGTTGCACACTTCGCTCCTGGCGCGACACGCCGACGCCACCGAACTTTCCGCAGGTATGTCGGGTGATCTGGAATCCGCGGTCACTCACGGTTCGACGGTTGTGCGTGTCGGAACTGCCCTGATGGGCGCTCGACCGATAACCTCGGCGTAGCAAAGAAACCTCATCAGTCACATTCGACACATACGATGGGCCGACGAGGCGCTGAGCAAGAACTTCAACACCCGGCCGCCACCGGGGCCGAAGGAAGGTCGACCATCATGAGCGAGCGGAGCGAGCGAGTCAAAGGCTCAGCCACGGGCGTGGTCGTGTCGGAGCCGACCGTCAGCGAGGTGAGGGCATGAGCACCCTGCACAAGTTCAAGGCGTACTTCGGCATGGTTCCGATCGACGAGTACGAGGACGATTACGTCGACGACCACGCTCCGCGTGGCGCCGAGGAGCGTGGCAGGCCCCGCTCGCGCAGCAGCTACGACCGCTACGCCGAGGATCGCTACGGTCCCGACCGCTTCGACGACGAGCCCGACTACCCGGAGCCGGCCTACAAGTCGGCCTACCAGGCCCGCCGGGACGACTATGTCGGCGATTCCTACGTCGACGATCGCTACGAGGCGCCGCGGCGTCCGACCCGGATCGACGCCGCGCCCTCCTCGGGCCGGTTCCGGGCGGGCGGCGTTGCCCCAGGTATGCGGGGCACCACCCGGGGTGCGCTCGCCGTCGATCCCGACGCCGAGGAGCGACGGCTGGAGGAGCGCGTGCGTCCCGAGCCCGCGCCCGCCCGTCGACCCGGGATCTTCGAGGACGGAGGTCCCTTGTCCAAGATCACGACGCTGCGTCCGCGCGACTACAGCGAGGCGCGGATCATCGGTGAGCGGTTCCGCGAGGGCAACCCGGTGATCATGGACCTGGTCGACCTGAGCAACGCCGACGCCAAGCGGCTGGTCGACTTCGCGGCGGGCCTGGCCTTCGCGCTGCGCGGGTCGTTCGACAAGGTCGCCACGAAAGTGTTCCTGCTCTCACCGGCCGACGTCGACGTCTCGGCCGAGGAGCGCAGGCGCATCGCCGAAAACGGCTTCTACAACCAGAAATAGCGGTACAACCTACGCCACGCAGATGGCCGCCCGCGTATCACGCGGCGCGGCCATTTTGCACGTAGCCCGTTTTGCGGCAGAGTGACAACCGTGGCCTTGTTCGCGGTTCTGTACCTCGTGCTGTTCATCTTCTGGCTGTTGCTGATCAGCCGGGTGATCATCGAGTTCATTCGCAGTTTCGCCCGCGACTGGCGCCCGTCCGGCTTCCTGGTGGTGGTGTTCGAAGTGATCTTCACGATCACCGATCCGCCGGTGAAGTTGCTCAGGCGGCTGATCCCCCCGATCAACCTGGGCGGGATCCGGCTCGATCTGTCGATCATGATCCTGCTCTTCGGCGTCTTCATCCTCATGCAGATCGTCGGTAGCCAGGGGTAGGCCGGGGGCCATCGTGACCTTCGTGTGACACAATGATCCGAGAAGACCGCTTGCTAGTTCTCCAAAAGACGCGTGAAGGGACCCTTCGATGCCGCTGACACCTGCCGATGTGCACAACGTCGCATTCAGCAAACCGCCGATCGGGAAGCGCGGATACAACGAGGACGAAGTAGACGCCTTCCTCGACCTGGTCGAACAGGAACTGTCGCGTCTGATCGAGGAGAACGCCGACCTGCGCCAGCGGGTTGCCGAGCTCGACGCCGAGCTGGCCGACGCCAAGAAGAACCGCGGTCCCGCGCCGGTGGCCGCCGCCAAGCCCGCCCCGGCTCCGGTCCCCGAGCCGATCCCCGCGCCCGTCCCGGTCGCGCCCCCGGCCCCGGTCCCGGCCGCGCCGGCGCCCACCGCGGGTGGCCCCGACGCGAACATGCAGGCGGCGAAGGTCCTCACGCTGGCCCAGGAGATGGCCGACCGGCTCACCACCGACGCCAAGACCGAGGCCGAGAGCCTGCTCTCGAACGCCCGGGCTAACTCCGAGCGACTGGTCGGCGACGCCCGCACCCGCTCCGAGGCGATGATCACCGACGCGCGCCAGAAGTCCGACGCGATGCTCGCCGACGCGCAGAACCGCAGCGACACCCAGATCCGCCAGGCCAAGGACAAGGCCGACGCGCTCACCGCCGACGCCGAGCGTCAGCACGCCGAGATCATGGCGACCATCACCCAGCAGCGCACCGTGCTGGAGAGCCGGATCGAGCAGCTCAAGACCTTCGAGCGCGAGTACCGGGTGCGCCTGAAGTCCTACCTGGAGTCGCAGCTCGAGGAGCTGGAGAACCGCGGCTCGGCCGTCCCGGTCGACGGCGGCGAGTTCGCCGGCGACAACGGCTCGGCGGGCAACCTGGCTCCGGCGTCCTTCGCCAAGGGCGGCAAGTAGTCCCGTCCGGGCGCGCGGGAGGACGCCGCGCGACCCGGAGGGGCACCGGGCGAGAGGGAATCCACCATGCTCGTCGCGACGCTCGTCCTCGCCGCGGTCGGCTTCGGCCTGCTCGTGGCGGCGCTGGCCACCGGGTCGGTGCTGTGGGCGTGGGGCTGCATCGTGGTGTGCGTGATCGGCGCGGGCATGCTCCTGGTGAGCGCGCTGGCCATGCGCGGACCCGACACCCCGCCGCCGCCCGCGGGCAGGCATGCCCGGCGGGACCGGACCGGTCGCGGATAAAGCGGTGGACGCGCCCGGTTAGAATCGAAGGAACACCAGCGACGATCCGGCCATCACCGGGGAGCTTTCGGAAGAACGGCGCCGCGAGGCGCTCAGTAGAACCGAACGGGTGAGCCCGTCACAGCTCGCCACGAGAGGTCCGCACGCGGTCGGTGCGGGCAAACGGGGTGGTACCGCGGTTTCGGCGCACCGGGCGCCGGCATCGTCCCCGTGCCCAGGATTCGCGCCCCCCGGCGCGGCGGCACGAGGAGCATTCCGCGATGGCGGACCCCGACAGCAGCACCTCCCCCCAGAGCGCCTACCCGCGCGCCGGTTTCGGCGCGCCCGCCGGCGCGAGCTTCCCCGATCTGGAGAAACTGGTCCTGGACTACTGGGCCGGTGACGACACCTTCCGCGCCAGCGTGGCCGCCCGCGAGGGCGCCGAGTTCGTGTTCTACGACGGCCCGCCCTTCGCCAACGGCCTGCCCCACTACGGGCACCTGCTGACCGGCTACGTCAAGGACCTCGTCCCGCGCTTCCAGACCATGCGCGGCAAGAAGGTGGATCGCCGCTTCGGCTGGGACTGTCACGGCCTGCCCGCCGAGATCGAGGCCGAGAAGCAGCTGGGCATCACCGACAAGTCACAGATCGACGCGATGGGCCTGGCCGAGTTCAACGCCGCCTGCAAGTCCTCGGTGCTGCGCTACACCGGCGAGTGGCGCGACTACGTCACCCGCCAGGCACGCTGGGTCGACTTCGACAACGACTACAAGACCCTCGACACCGACTTCATGGAGTCGGTCATGTGGGCCTTCAAGTCGCTCTACGACAAGGGCCTGATCTACCAGGGCTTCCGGGTGCTGCCCTACAGCTGGTACGAGCAGACGCCGCTGTCGAACCAGGAGACCCGCCTCGACGACGCCTACAAGATGCGCCAGGACCCGGCGGTCACCGTCGACATGGTCCTCGCCGTCCCCGGCGAACACCCCCTGGCCGCCCTCGACGGCGCCAACGCCCTGATCTGGACCACCACGCCGTGGACCCTGCCGTCGAACCTGGCGGTCGCCGTGCACCCCGACGTGCGCTACGTGCATCTCGAGGCCGCGGACGGCAAGCGTTACGTGCTGGCCGCCGAGCGGGTCTCGCACTACGCGCGCGAATTCGGCGAGGAGCCGACGGTGCTCGGCGAGTTCGAGGGTGCCGCGCTGGCCGGGCTGTCCTACCGGCCGCCGTTCGACTTCTTCCTCGGCCACCCCAACGCGCACCGCGTGCTCACCGCCGACTACGTCACCACCGACTCCGGCACCGGGATCGTGCACCTGGCACCGGCGTTCGGTGAGGAGGACATGGACGTCGCGACGGCCAACGGCATCGAGATCGTGCAGCCGCTGGACGCGGGCGGCAAGTTCACCTCGATGGTGCCGCCGTACGAGGGCCTGATGGTCTTCGACGCCAACCCGGTGATCATCAAGGACCTCAAGGCCGCCGGCAAGCTGTTGCGGCACGAGACGATCGAGCACTCCTACCCGCACAGCTGGCGGTCGGGCCAGCCGCTGATCTACATGGCCGTGCCGTCGTGGTTCGTCGCGGTGACCAAGTTCCGCGAGCGCATGGTCGAGCTCAACAAGCAGATCACCTGGGTGCCCGAGCACATCCGCGACGGCCAGTTCGGCAAGTGGCTCGAGGGCGCGCGCGACTGGAACATCAGCCGGAACCGCTACTGGGGCAGCCCGATCCCGGTGTGGGTCTCCGACGATCCGGCGCACCCGCGGGTGGACGTCTACGGTTCGCTCGACGAGCTCGAGCGCGACTTCGGCGTGCGCCCCGACGACCTGCACCGCCCCTACATCGACGAGCTGACCCGGCCCAACCCGGACGACCCGACCGGCCGCTCGACCATGCGTCGCGTGCCCGAGGTGCTCGACTGCTGGTTCGAGTCGGGGTCGATGCCCTACGCCCAGGTGCACTACCCGTTCGAGAACAAGGACTGGTTCGACAGCCACTTCCCCGGCGACTTCATCGTCGAGTACAACGGCCAGACCCGCGGCTGGTTCTACACCCTGCACGTCCTGTCGACGGCGCTGTTCGATTCGCCTGCGTTCAAGACCGTCGCCGCGCACGGCATCGTGCTCGGCGACGACGGGCTGAAGATGTCGAAGTCCAAGGGCAATTACCCCGACGTCAACGAGGTCTTCGACCGCGACGGTTCCGATGCCATGCGCTGGTTCCTGATGAGTTCGCCGATCCTGCGCGGCGGCAACCTCATCGTGACCGAGCGCGGGATCCGCGAGGGGGTCAGCCACGCGCTGCGCCCGCTGTGGAACGCCTGGACGTTCCTGCAGCTCTACGCCTCGAAGCCCGGTGTGTGGCGCACGGATTCGCCGAACGTGCTCGATCGCTACATCCTGGCCAAGCTGGCGCAGAGCCGGGACGTCATCACCGAGGCGCTCGAGGTGTACGACATCGCCGGGGCCTGCGACGAACTGCGCTCGTTCGCCGACGCGCTCACCAACTGGTATGTGCGCCGGTCGCGTTCGCGGTTCTGGTCCGAGGACCGCGACGCGGTGGACACGCTGCACACGGTGCTCGAGGTGGTCACCCGCCTCGCCGCGCCGCTGCTGCCGCTGATCAGCGAGGTGATCTGGCGCGGCCTGACGGGCGGGCGTTCGGTGCACCTGGCCGACTGGCCCGCCGAGGGCGAGCTGCCGCACGACGCCGAGCTGGTCGCGTCCATGGACGAGGTCCGCGAGGTGTGCTCGACGGTGCTCGGCCTGCGCAAGGCCAAGAACCTGCGGGTGCGGCTGCCGCTGGCCGAGGTGACCATCGCCGCGGCCGACGCGCGGCGCCTCGCGCCGTTCACCGACATCGTCGCCGACGAGGTGAACGTCAAGAAGGTCGACCTGACCACGGACGTGGCCGCGCACGGCCGGTTCGAGCTGGCCGTCAACGCTCGCGCCGCCGGTCCGCGCCTCGGCAAGCAGGTGCAGACGGTCATCAAGGCGGTCAAGGCCGGCGAGTGGTCGGAGTCGGCCGACGGTGTGGTCACCGCGGCGGGGATCACCCTGCTGCCGGAGGAGTACACCCAGCGCCTGGTCGCCGCGGAACCGGAGTCCACCGCCGCGCTGCCCGGCAACGCCGGTCTGGTGGTGCTGAATTCGCACGTGACCGAGGAGCTCGAGGCCGAGGGCTGGGCCCGCGACCTCATCCGCGACCTGCAGGAGACGCGCAAGTCGCTGGGGCTCGAGGTGTCGGACCGGATCACCGTGGTACTGGAGGTGCCCGCCGAGCGGCTCGGCTGGGCGCAGACCCACCGCGACCTGATCGCGGGTGAGATCCTCGCCACCGCACTGGAATTCGGTGCCGCGGGCGACGGCGCGGCCGACCTCACCGGCGGCGTGCGCGCGCGGGTCGTCAAGGCCGGCGGGTAGTCCCGGGCGGCGGGCGGGTCGCGGCGTGGCCGCCCCGCCCGCCGCGCCACGCCGTCGAACCCGCCTCTGTACTGGGCAGATGCTGTTGGTTTGCTGAAATGGCGGCGGCGTGTCCGTCCTTCGGGCACAATGGTTTCCGGTCGCCACCGATGCGCATGGAACGCGGAGCCGGATGCGGCCGGGAGTGAGTGTCTGTACAGCGTTTCCAGCGGTAACGGTGCGCGCCGGGGCATGCGAGGCCCCGGAACGTCACCGGAGCGGTACACGGCGGGCATCGATGCCGTGCGATAGCCGGATCTGTCGGTGGCACCGGGCACCGGCCGGAGGGAAGGGGCGGGGCATGCGGCGGAAGATTCTGTGGCGGTTGTGCTTCGGCCTCGCCGTCTCGGTCGCCACCACCCTCGTCCTGGCCGGTCCCGGGCGCACCGCAGGCTGGTGAGTGGTCGGCACGGCCGGATTCCCCGACATCCGGTCGCGCCGCCACTCGGTCCTTCGCGCGATCAGGCGCGCCGCGCGTCCTCGAGGTCGAGGGCAAGGGTCCGCAGCAGCGGGCCGTACTCCGGGTGGGCCAGCGCCGAGGCGAACTGGGCGACCAGGTAGTCGGCCGGGTTGCCGGTGTCGTACCAGCGGCCCTGGATGACCTGCCCGTAGACGGCGTGGTTGGCCGCGTACGCGTTGATCGCGTCGGTCAGGTACACCTCGCCCTGATGGTGGGTGTGCCACCGCTCGGTCTGGGTCCGCAGCTCGTCGATGATGCCCGGGGTGACCACGTAGCCGCCGATCGCGGCGTAGGCCGACGGCGCGTCCTCGGGTTTGGGCTTCTCCACCAGGCCCGAGATGCGCAGCAGCCCGTTGTCGAGGTCCTCGTGCACCATCGGCACGCCGTAGCGCGCCGACTCGGCGGGCGCCATCGGCATCAGCGCCAGCACCGGGCAGCCGGTGGTCTCGTAGGCGGTGATGAGCTGCTGGGCGCGGGGCACCTCGGCCACGAACACGTCGTCGGGCCACAGCACCAGCATCGGCTCGTCGCCCAGGTTGCGGGCGGCGTTGAGCACCGGCGTGCCGTTGCCGTAGGGGCCGTGCTGGTCCAGGTAGGTGATGTGCCCGGCCCGCGACAGCTCGCCGACTTCCTCCACCGCGTCGGCGAAGGCGGTCTTGCCGTCGGCGCGTAGCTGCTCGACGAGGGCGGGGTTCGGCCGGAAGTGGTCCTGGATCAGGGACTTGCCGCCGCTGACGACGATGGTGATGTCGGTGATCCCGGAGGCGACGAGCTCGCGGACGGTGTGTTCGATGACCGGCTTGTCACCGACCGGCAGCATCTCCTTCGGCGTCGCCTTGGTCAGCGGCAGCAGCCGTGAACCGATACCGGCGGCCGGAATGACAGCCTTACGGATCTTCATGCAGAGATCATCACACAGCCGCGCGCCCGGAGGGGGGAGTGCGTAACCATCCCGCGCGGTCCGTCGGCGGTGTCGGACGGTGCGCGTAGATTGCCGGACTGTGTCCACCGCCTTGCCCGACCCCCGGTCACCGGCCGCGCCGGGACACGCCGACGGCGCGCAGCGGGCGCGCCGGTGGGTCCTGCACGTCGACATGGACGCCTTCTTCGCCTCGGTCGAGCAGCTGACCCGGCCGACCCTGCGCGGCCGCCCGGTCCTGGTCGGCGGCACCGGCGCGCGCGGGGTCGTCGCGGGGGCCAGCTACGAGGCGCGCGTCTTCGGCGCGCGCTCGGCGATGCCCATGCATCAGGCGCGCCGGCTGGTCGGGGTGGGCGCGGTGGTCGTGCCGCCGCGCGGGGCGGTGTATTCGGTGGTCAGCGGCCGGGTCTTCGACGCCTTGCGGAGCCGGATCCCCGTGCTGGAGACGCTGTCGTTCGACGAGGCGTTCGGCGAGCCCGCCGAGCTGGCGGGGGCGAGCGTCGACGAGGTGCTCGCCTACTGCGCCGACCTGCGGGCACTGGTGCGCGCGCGTACGGGGCTGGCCGCCTCCGTCGGGGTCGGGACCGGCAAGCAGCTGGCCAAGATCGGGTCGGGCCTGGCCAAGCCCGACGGGGTGCGGGTGATCTCGCCGGGGGAGCAGGCGGGTCTGCTGGCCGCGCTGCCGGTGCGCAAGCTGTGGGGTATCGGGCCGGTTGCCGAGGGCAGGCTGCGCTCGCTGGGCATCGAGACCGTCGGCGCGTTCGCCGCCCTGCCCGAGACCGAGGCCGCCTCGCTGCTCGGCGGCAGCGTCGGCGTCGCGCTGCACCGGCTGGCCCGCGGCATCGACGACCGGCCGGTGGCCGAACGTGCCGAGGCCAAGCAGATCAGCGCCGAGAGCACCTACGAACGCGACATCGTCACCCTCACCGAGCTGCGCGCCGCGGTCACCGCCATGGCCGCGCACGCCTTCCGCAGGCTCGCCGCCGACGGCCGCGCGGCGCGCACGGTGGTGCTCAAGCTCAAGAAGGCCGACATGAGCATCGTGACCCGCTCGATCACGCTGCCCTACGCCACCGACGACCCGGCCACGCTGGCCGCCGCGGCCCAGCGCTCGGTCATCGACCCGGTCGAGCTGGGCCCGATCCGCCTCGTCGGGGTCGGCTACGGCGGCCTCGGCACGGTTCAGCAGGAGTCGCTGTTCCCCGAGCTCGACCGGATGACGCCCGAGGACGTCGACCCGGGTGCCGCCGAGGAGGCGACCCCGCCCGCCACCGTGCGCGAGCAGCCCGCGGGGGTGTGGTGGCCGGGGATGGACGTGCGGCATCCGGAGTTCGGCCACGGCTGGGTGCAGGGGTCGGGCTACGGGGTGGTGACCGTCCGCTTCGAGACCAGTTCCACCGGACCGGGCCCGGCGCGGACCTTCCGCGCCGACGACGACACCCTGTCCCGGGCGGACCCCCTCGACAGCCTGCGCTGACGGCGCGCCCGCCCGCGGGGTGTCAGCGGCGGTGTGCGGCGGGTTCGTCGGTGCCGGACGGCTGATCTACTATCGGGCCCCGTGGTAGAGACGATGGTGCGGGAGGGGCGTCCGCCCGTCGAGATTTCCGCGGGATCGCGACGCGCCGGTGGACGATGGGCGCTCGTCGCCCTGGTCGCCGGGCTGATCGGGGCGCTGTGCGCGATCGCCGTGCCGTTCCTGCCGGTGCGCGTCGACGAGCCGGTGATCCGGTGGCCCCAGCAGGGCGCGGCCTCGGTCGAGGCGCCGCTGGTGTCGTTCGCCCCCCTGACCTTCGACGCCGAATTGCCTTGCGCCGCCATCGATCAGCTCGCCGTCCGGGGCGGTGTCCTGCTCGCCACCGGCCCCGACGGCGCCCCGGACCTGGCCCGCTACGGTTTCCTGGCGCGGGTGGTCGCGCCGACCGCCGAGGCCGCGGCCCGGCTGGACGTGGTGCTGCGCAACCAGGTGCTGGTGAGCACCCCCGTCGACGCGCTCGCCCCGGGCTGCGTGCTGCGCGTGCACGCCGACGGCACCCGGGCCACCGCCACGCTGTCGGCTCTCGAGCAGCCCGGCACCCCGGTCGTGCTCGACGGCGACTACCGCCCCCAGGTCGTCGGCCTCTACAGCGCCCTGGCGACCGCCGACGGCGCCTCCGCCACCGTGGCCGTCGACAGCCGGTTCTCCTCCACCCCCGGCCCGCTCAAGCGGCTCGCCATCTGGACCGCCGTGGCCGCCACCCTGGTCGCGCTGTGCGCGCTGGCCCGGCTGGACCGCCTCGACGGCAGGCGGCTGCGCAGGCTCGTCCCGGCCCGCTGGTGGCGGCCGACCCCGCTGGACGCCGTCGTGGTCGGGATCCTGGTGCTCTGGCACTTCATCGGCTCGACCACCTCCGACGACGGCTATCAGTTCGGCATGGCCCGCACCTCGGGCAACGCGGGCTACATGGCCAACTACTTCGCCTACTTCGGTGTCCCCGAGAACCCGGTCGGCACCCCCTATTACGACCTGATCCGGATCCTGTCCGAGATCTCCCCGGCCAGCCCGTTCGTGCGCCTGCCCGCGCTGATCGCCGGCATCCTGCTGTGGTTCCTGCTCAGCCGCGAGGTGATCCCGCGCCTCGGCGTCGCCGCGCGGCACGGCGCCGCCGCCCGGTGGACCGGCGCCCTCGGCTTCCTCGCCATCTGGCTGGCCTACTGCAACGGCCTTCGTCCCGAGCCCCCGGTGGCGCTGGCCCTGCTGCTGACCTGGGTGTCGGTGGAACGCGCCATCGCCACCCGCCGCCTGCTGCCCGCCGCCGTGGCGATCCTCGTCGCCGCCTTCGCGCCGACCGCGGGCCCCTCGGGCCTGATCTGCGTGGCCGCGCTGCTGGCGGGCCTGCGTCCCGTCGCGCGGATCGTGATGGATCGCGCCGCCGCCGCGCCGACGACCCGGGGCCGGCTCCTGGTGTACGCGAGCCTGCTCGCGCCCGCGGCCGCCGCCGGACTGGTCGTGCTGGCCGTCGCCTTCGCCGACCAGCCGATCGCCGCGATGGCCGAGATGCAGCGCGTGCACCACATCGTCGGGCCGGACGTCCCGTGGTACCAGGAGTACCTGCGCTACCAGTACCTGCTCCAAGGCGAGGTCGACGGCTCGCTCGGCCGCCGCACCGGCGTGTTCGCGATGATCGCGGGCATCGTGATCTCGGTACTCGTCCTGTTGCGCAAGGGCGGCCGCATCCCCGGCGTCGCCGCGGGGCCGGCCCGCCGGGTGCTCGGCACCGCGGTCGGCGCGCTGCTGCTGATCATGACCACGCCGACCAAGTGGACCCACCACTTCGGCGTCTACGCGGGCATCGCGGGCGCGGTCGCCGCCGTCACCGCGCTGGCCGTGGCGCCGCGGGTGCTGCGCGGCCCCCGCAACCGGGCGCTGCTCGCCGCCGGGGTGGCGTTCCTGCTCGCGCTGATCTTCACCGGCACCAACGGCTGGTGGTACGTCTCCTACTACGGCATCCCGTGGTGGGACAAGCCGCCGGTGATCGCCGGGATCGCGCTGTACCGGGTCTTCCTCGCGATCGCCTTCGCCCTGCTCGCGGTCGCCGCCTACTGGCAGGTCCGCGCCCCGGAACCCGGTACCCCGCACCGGGTCTCGCGCACCGCGTGGCGCGTCACGGCGGTGCCCGCGCTGAGCGTGGCGCTCGCGCTGGTCGTGCTGTGGGATCTGGCGATGTTCGGCAAGGCCGCGGTCAGCCAGTACCCGGCGTTCTCGCTGGCCCGTTCCAACATCGCCGCCGTCACCGGCGACACGTCCGGCCTCGGCGGGCAGGTGCTGGTGGAGACCGACCCCAACGTCGGCCTGCTGACCCCGCTCTCGGGCGATGTGTTCGGCGCGTTCGGCGCCTCGGCCACCGGGTTCACCCCCGGCGGCGTCGCCGAGGACCTGCGCGCCGACGTCGAGGAGGACGCGGCGGTCGGCAGCATCGCCGAGGCGCTCAACAGCAAGGTCGGCGGCGAGGCCGCGGCCCGCACCACCACCGCCCTGCCCTACGGCATGGACCCGGCCCGCACCCCCATGCTCGGCAGCTACCGCGCCGAGGGCGTCGCCGAGCTGACCACCGGGTGGTTCCGCCTGCCCGCGGACCGCACCGGCATCCTGGCCTTCAGCGCGGCGGGCCGGATCCGCTCGGTCGACGCCGACGGCGTCGTCACCCCCGGCCAGCAGCTCGAACTCGAGTACGGCACGGCCGATTCCGCGGAGTCCGCGGCGCCGCTGGGCCGGGTCACCCCGATCGACATCGGTCCGGCCCCGTCGTGGCGCAACCTGCGGGTGCCCTTCGCCGACATCCCCGCTCAGGCGGACGCGGTCCGCCTGGTCGCCGTCGACCGCGACCGCAATCCCAAGCAGTGGCTGGCCGTGACCGCGCCGCGCGTGCCGCGCACGGTCACCCTGGACGAACTGGTCGGCTCCTCCACCCCGGTCCTCAACGACTGGATGGTCGGCCTGCAGTTCCCCGACCAGCGCCCCTTCGGCCACCACGACGGCATCGCCGAGGTCCCGTCGTACCGGATCCTGCCCGACCGGCCCGGCGCCCAGATCACCAACCTGTGGCAGAGCCACGAGGGCGGCGGGCCGCTCGGCTGGACCGGCATGCTGCTGCGCGCCACCCCCATGGCCACCTACCTGAACAACGACTGGCGCCGCGATTGGGGTGAGCTGCAACGGTTCACGCGCCTGGACAGCTCGGCCGTCCCGGTCCGGCCGGAGGTGTCGGTGCGGACCCACGGCGGCCTGTGGACGCCGGGACCGATCAACACCACCTACTGAGGTCCGGCCCGGCGCTCAGCGCTGGGCCTGCCACGACCCCGCCGCGATACGCACGGCGAGGTCGGGCAGGTCGGCGCCGGTCAGGCCGGGGTAGCCGTGCAGGAGCGCGCGCCACCGCGCCGGGACCGCCGAGGCGCCCCAGCGGGCGCCGAGCAGCCCGCCCGCGATGGCGGCGGTGGTGTCGGTGTCGTTGCCCGCGCGCACGCAGGCCTCCAGCGCGCGCGGCAGATGCTCGGGCCCGGACGCGTCGGTGGTGGTGATCGCCCACCACGCCGTCTGGAGGGCGTGCACGACCCAGCCGTTGTTCGGGAAGTCCTGCGGCGTCCCGTGTTCGGCCTCGTCGAGCCGCGCGGTCCAGTAGTCACGCAGCGGCGATCCGGCGACGTAGGCGCGGACACCGTCGAAGCTCTCGGACAGGACCGCGTGCCGGATGGCGGAGGTCCACAGCTTGCAGGCGTCGACGGCGTGCTCGTCGGCGTGGGTCAGCAGGCCGATCCGTCCCGCGGCCGCCACGCATTCGGCGTCGTCGTCGAGGTAGGCCAGGGCGACCGGCGCGGTCCGCATGAGCGAGCCGTTGCCGCCGGTGCGCCCGTCCAGCGACAGCGCCCGCGTCTGCATCTCCCGCGCCGAGGCGGGGCGGGCCGACAGGACCCGGCGGGTCTGGTTGCCGATGTCGGGTGGCTCCGAGTCGTACCAGCGCACGAAGCCCGCCGCGACCGAATCCAGGTCGATGCCCGGCCCTTTCGCCGCCGCGAGCGCGACCGCCAGCGCCATCGAGGTGTCGTCGGTCCATTCGCCCGGCGCCCAGTCGAACGGCCCGCCGCCGATCATGTCGATCGTCACGTCCGGCCCGGGCGTGGTGAATTCGTACCCCGCGCCGAGCGCGTCCCCGGCCGCCGTGCCGACCAGCACCCCGGCGATGCGATCGGACAACATCGCATCCTGCATCGATCCAGCCCTTTCACCCGGAGGACAACCCCCTGACTGTATCCCCGCCGCCCCACCACACCCACGCGCCTCGCCGGACCGCCGCCACGCCGCCGTCACACCCCTGCCCACGCCTCAGCAGGCGACCCGCACGAACACCCGCCGCGTACCGTCCCCGTTGTCGCGCACGACGACCCACCGCGCGGGCAGCCGCGTCGTCTCCCCGACGGACGCGTAGCCCCCGCCCCCCGCCAGCAGCCCCGCGGCCGCACCCTGTGTCCAGTAGTTCTGCGCCCAGTACTTCGGAAACCCGGGCCCGAACGCGCCCAGCCCCGAACCGGTCCGGAACGCGTCGAGGTCGCCCTCCGGCACGTCGGCCACGACCTCGTAGATCTCGTCGCCGTGGAACACATAGGCGTCGTTCTCGGCCACGATGACCGGCGTGCGGGGGAAACGGATTCCGCCGCAGCGCGCGACCTCGTCGAGCACCGATTCCGTCGCCGAACTGCATCCTGTGGCCGGCGCCACAACAGCTGAGGTAAGCAGCAGAAGTAGTGAGCAGAACCTATGACGGGCTCTCACAAGGCTCCCCACCAGATCCTCGCGACCGCGTCGGGGTCGCTGTGTACGGCAGAGTATCCGACGAAGCAGCGCGTTGCCACGCGCCGTGGCCCGGATGGTACTGCCCCGGATCAGCGTAGCGCCGCAAGCTTCCGCGTCCGTGCCACGGCGTCGGCGGAGAAGATCAGCAGGGCCAGCCAGATCAGGGCGAAACCCGCCCAGCGGGACGGGGGCATGGGTTCGCCGACGACGAGGACGCCCCAGGCCATCTGCAGGGCGGGGGTGAGGTATTGGAGCAGGCCCATGGTGGACAGGGGGACGCGCCGGGCGGCGACGGCGAATAGGAGCAGGGGGACGAGGGTGACCGGGCCGGTGGCCGCGAGCAGCCCGAAATGCGCCGGGCTGGAGGCGATCTCGCTGTGACCGGTGACGACGAAGCCGATCGCGACGACCAGGGCGATCGGCGCGGCGACCAGGCCCTCGGCGGCGATGCCGCGCAGCGCGTCGAGCCGGATGACCTTCTTCACCAGCCCGTAGGCGGCGAAGGAGCAGGCCAGCACGAGCGCGATCATCGGCGGCCTGCCGTAGTCGACGGTCAGCACCGCGACCGCCGCCGCGCCGAGGGCCAGCGCCACCCACTGCGGGCGGGTCAGCCGCTCCCGGAACAGCACCACCCCGAACGCGACCGTCACCAGCGGATTGACGAAGTAGCCCAGCGCGCACTCCACCACCCGCCCGACCAGGACGCCGTAGACGTACACGCCCCAGTTGATCGACAGCGCCAGCGAGGCCGCCGCGGCCAGCCGCCACGTGCGCGCGTCGATGCCGCGCAGCCCGCCGAGCCGCCCGGTGACGGCGAGCACGCCGAGGACGACGACCAGCGTCCACAGGATCCGCTGCGCCACGACCTCGGCGGGCGAGGCGAAGGCCAGCAGCCCGAAGAACGCGGGGAACATGCCCCAGATCAGGTACGCCCCCGCACCGAACGCGACACCGGGCGTGGACGAGCTGCGCAGCATTCGTCCCACGTTACGGGGTCCGGGAACGTGTCACGGACCTCACCGGGGCGAGGGCGGTGACGGTGAATTCCGGGCCGTGCATAGCATCAATGCGGCCGAACGATGAACGAAACCTGAGGACGTGTGTTGACAACCGGACACCTTGATCGCTGGAACGCTCAGGAAGCCGCTGCGGAGGCGATGATCCCCATCATCGGCACCCTCTACCGCGACAAGGGCGTGACGATCCTGCTGCACAGCCGATCACTCGTGAACAAGTCGGTGATCAGCATCCTGCGCACCCACCGCTTCGCCCGCCAGATCGAGGGCGAGGAACTGTCGGTGGACGAGACCCTGCCGTTCCTGCAGGCCCTGAGCCACCTCGACCTCGGCCCCTGCAAGGTCGACCTCGGCCGCCTGGTCACCGCCTACCGCGCCGAGGGCGCGGGTCGGTCGGTGGCGGAGTTCACCGCGGCCACGCTGGCCGAGGTGATCGGCGGCGACGCGCCCCACGCGCAGGGTCCGCGCGACGTCGTCCTCTACGGCTTCGGCCGCATCGGCCGCCTGGTCGCCCGGCTGCTCATCGAGAAGGCGGGCTCGGGCAACGGGCTGCGCCTGCGCGCCGTCGTGGTCCGCAAGGGCGGCGACGAGGACCTCGACAAGCGCGCCTCGCTGCTGCGCCGCGACTCGGTGCACGGCGCTTTCAACGGCACGATCAAGGTCGACAACGACAGCAACACGATCACTGCCAACGGCAACGTCATCGAGTTCATCTACAGCGACGACCCGACCTCGATCGACTACACCGAGCACGGCATCGCCGACGCGATCCTGATCGACAACACCGGCCGCTGGCGCGACCGGGCCGGGCTGTCGCAGCACCTGCGCCCCGGCATCGCCAAGGTCGTGCTGACCGCGCCCGGCAAGGGCGACATCCCCAACATCGTGCACGGCGTCAACCACCGCGCCCTCGACCTGTCGCAGGAGATCTTCTCCTGCGCCTCGTGCACGACCAACGCGATCGTGCCCCCGCTCAAGGCGATGGACGACGAGTTCGGCATCGTGCGCGGCCACGTGGAGACGGTCCACTCGTTCACCAACGACCAGAACCTGCTGGACAACTACCACAAGGCCGACCGTCGCGGCCGGTCCGCGCCGTTCAACCTGGTGCTGACCGAGACCGGCGCCGCGTCCGCGGTCGCCAAGGCCATGCCCGACTTCCAGGCCAGGATCACCGGCAACTCGATCCGCGTGCCGACCCCGGACGTGTCGGTCGCGATCCTGAACCTGCAGCTGAAGCGGGAGACGAGCCGTGAGGAGGTGCTCGAGTACCTGCGTCAGGCGTCCCTCGAGGGGCCGCTGAGCCGCAATCTCGACTACACCGCGGCCACCGATGTCGTCTCCAGCGATTTCATCGGCTCCCGCGCGGCGGCGATCATCGACGCCAACGCCGCCATCGTCGAGGGCGACACCGCGATCCTCTACGTCTGGTACGACAACGAGTTCGGCTACTCGTGCCAGGTGGTGCGGACGGTGCAGTACATCTCGGGCATCGAGTACCCGACCTACCCGCCGGAGACCGCGCGGGTCCCGGAGCCGGTCGGCGCCGACGCGTCCTGACCCGGTCCGGGCGCGGACCGCGGCCGGACCGCCGGGCGCGCCCGGCGGTCCGGTGCCCGTCCGGCGGCGGTCACCCGCGCTTCGGCCGCCACAGGTCGGCGCCGTTGCGCGCGCCCGCCGCGATCGCGGTGCGCCACCACGGGCGGTGCGGGTCGGGGGCGCGGCCCGCGCCCATGCGGTGCAGCTGATCGGTGTGCCACTGCAGGTCGAGCAGGCTCTGCACCGGACGGAGTTGCGGCAGCCTGCCGCCGAGCGGCACCGTCACGGTGTGGCTCGGCAGCCGGTCGACCCGGCCGTCGAGGACCGCGCGGGCCGCGTCGGGCAGCAGGCAGGCCGGCCTGCCGAGGCCGATCAGATCGCAGTCGCCGGAGGCGACGGCCTCGGCCATGGCGGCCGGGGTGCGGAAGCCGCCGGTCACCGCGACCGGCACGTCGGCGGCGATCTCGGCAACGGTGCGCGCGTACTCGAGGAAGTAGGCCTCCCGCGCCACCGTCGACGCCGCGGCCGTGCCCATCATGGCGGGCGCCTCGTAGGAACCGCCGCTGATCTCGATGAGGTCGACGCGCTCCGCGGTCAGGGCCCGCACGACCTCGCGTGACTCCTCCTCGGAGAACCCGCCGCGCTGGAAGTCGGCCGAGTTCAGCTTCACCCCGACCGCGAATCCGGGGGAGACCCGGGCCCGCACCGCCCGCACGATCTCGAGCAGGAAGCGCCTGCGGCGGACCGGGTCCCCGCCCCAGCCGTCCTCGCGGCGGTTGGCCAGCGGCGAGAGGAACTGGGTGACCAGGTAGCCGTGCGCGCCGTGGATCTGCACGCCGTCGAAGCCCGCGGACTCCGCGACGGCGGCCGCGGTGGCGAAGCGCTCGACGATGTCGAGGATCTCGGGCTCGGTCAGTTCGCGCGGCGTACTCGCCCCCGGCACGCCCGCGGCGATCGCGCTGGGGGCGACCGGGCGCACGCGCCCGAGCGGATTCGACTGCCTGCCCGGATGATTGAGCTGCATCCAGAGCGCGGTCCCGGTGCCGGCGAACACGCCCGCCCAGCGGCGCAGCTGCGCCAGGTCGCGGTCGTCCTCGATGACGACGTTGCCGGGCTCGCCCAGGTGCCTGCGGTCGATCATGACGTTGCCGGTCACCACGAGCCCGTAACCGCCGTCCGCCCACCGCTCGAACAGCCGGACGAGGCGATCGGTCGGCCGGTTGCGCGCGTCGCCGAGCGCTTCGCTCAGCGCCGACTTCATCAGCCGGTTGGCCAGGACGCCCCCGCCGGGCAGCTCGACCCGGTCGGAGAGGGTGCGCTGGGCGATCGATTCGGTCATCGCAGTGCTCCCGCGGTGGTGGTGACGGTCCGGGTGGGTCTCGGGGCGAGCGCGCCGAGCAGGCGGGTGGCGACTCCGGCGAAGATCCGCTGGTAGTGCGGGCCGAGCAGGCGCACGGCGGCGTCCATGGCGACCGCGTCGTACCCGACGAGGACGCGGGTTCTGCGGCCGCGCACGGCACGCAGGATGGTGCGGGCGGCGGTCTCGGGGCTGGTCGGGGTCAGCTTCTCGGTGAACAGCGTGCGCAGCGCGGTCATGTCGCCGCCCGTGCTCGAGGTCGCGCTCGCGACGATGCCGGTCTTCACGCCGCCGGGATGCACGCACGTCACCCCGACGGGGTGGCCCGCGATGAGCATCTCCTGGGCGAGGGCCTCGGTGTAGCCGCGGACCGCGAATTTCGCGGCGTTGTAGGAACTCTGGGTCGGCACCCCGAACAGGCCGAACACGCTGGAGATGTTCACGATGTGGCCGTCGCCGGAGGCGATGAGGTGCGGCAGGAACGCCTTGGTCCCGTGCACCACGCCCCAGAAGTCGACGTCCATCACCGCCTCGAGGTCGGTGTAGGGGGTCTCGTCGACGGTGCCGAACTTGGTGATGCCCGCGTTGTTGATCACCAGATTCACCGCGCCGAAGTGCTCGGCGACGGTGTCGGCGTAGGCGTGGACCGAGGCGCAGTCGGCCACGTCGAGCACCTGCTGATGCGCGCGGCCGCCGCAGAGTTCGGCGGTGCGGGCCAGGCCCTCGGCGTTCACGTCGCTGATCGCCACCCGGGCGCCGCGGGCGGTCAGCTCGATCGCCAGCGCGCGCCCGATGCCCGAGGCGGCCCCGGTGATCACGGCGACTCTGCCGGTGAAGTCCTTCATCGTGTCTCTTCCGATCGGGGAGTGCGGTCCCCGTCACGCTAGTTACCGGTCAGTTGCATTACAAGTCAGCTGACTGGAAATCCACCCTGGGTAGGATCCGGCGGGTGAGCACCCTGTCCCGCACCCAGTCCGAGCGCCGCGCCGCGACGGTCGACGCGCTGCTGACCGCGACCATCCAGGTGCTCATCGACGGCGGCTACGCCGCGCTGACCACCCGCAGGGTCGCCGAGCGCGCCGGGGTCAGCCAGGGCGCCCAGCAGCACTACTTCCCGACCAAGAACGCCCTCGTCGACGCCGCGCTGCACCGGATGGTCGAGGAACTGGCCGCCGAGGCCGTGGCCACCCCGCTGGTCGCCGAGACCGAACGCGACCGCGCGGCCGAACTGCTCGACCGCCTGTGGGACCTGCACAACCTGCCGATCTGCCCGGCGGTCATCGAACTGCTCAACGCGGCCCGCACCGACACCGAACTCGCCGAACAGGTCGTGCCCTCGACCCGCGCGGGCATGGCCGCCATCCAGTCGATCGCCGCGGTCTCGCTGCCGACCTACGCCGCCGTGCCGGGCTTCGCCGACTTCATCGCCGTCGCGGTGTCCACCGTGCGCGGATCGTCCACGCTCATCGCCATTCCCGGGCTCGGCGACCTGCACCCGCCGTGGCCTCGCGTGCGCGCCATGCTCATGCAGGTCCTCGACGGCCTGCTCGGCTGACGGCCGCGTCGCCGCTTGTCGGGTGCGGCGCCGGTGTGCATACTTGGCCCATGACATCTCGTCGAAAGGGCGTTCTGCGCCCGGGCCGTTGAGCCGCCCGCCGGTCCACGAACCGGCTTCCCGTTCGTCCTTCTGGCCGCGTGTCCGCGCTTTCGCCGTGCCGCCCGCCATGATCGCCACCGCCACCGCCCGCCGCCGCGCAGGCGACTGGGCCGGGGCGTGCGCGGCGGCCGGTGTCGACGTCGACCTCGATCTGCGTGCCCTGGCGCGCGCCAGGGGCACCGCCCTCGCCGCCGCCGTCCGCGCCGATCTGCGTCACCTGGCCCCCGACCTGCTGCGCTGGCATCTGCCCCGCGTGGCGCCCGACGGCCTGCTGCGGCCGGGCCTGACCCTGGCGCTGGCCGGCTACGACCCCGGCGAGAACCCGGTCGGCGGAAGGGATTCCCTGCACCTGGTGGTCCGCACCCCGCCCGCCTGGGCGGCCGCGGGTCAGCGGATCATGCTGACTCTGTGGGACGGCACCGCCCTCGGCTCGGCCGCCCGGCACCCGCACCCGCGCCCGCACCGTCGCCACCGCCTCGACCTGCACCGCCACCTCTGGGACGCCCGGCGCGCCCCGGAACTGCGAACGCGTTCCGGCGCAGCGCATCTCCTCGCCGGCGACCCGGCGGACCCCGGCCTCCCGGTCACGCTGCCTCCCGGCTGCGCCGTCCACCGCTGGGCCGCCGAAGCCGCGCTTCTCCTCGCAGCCCCCGGCACGTCGCCGGACAGTGCGAACGCGGCCGTCCCCGACCATCATCGGACCCGGTTCCTGGTGCGCTGCGGCGCGCGCCGCCGCCTGGTGTTCGCCCTGGACACCGGCCCCGTCGGCTCGGCCGCCCCCACGCTGCGGCTGGTCACCACCCACCCCCGCGGCGCGATCTCGGCCCTCCCGATCCTGCCCGACGCGGCGACCTGGAACCTCCCCGACCTGGACCTCCTCCGCACCGGCGCCCTCTCCCTCGAGCACCTGCACCCCCTCGTCGCCCAGGCCCTCGGTCCCGATGGCGACGCGCGCGGTTCCGCCGGCCGCGCACCCCGCGCGGGCGACGGGGCCGATCCCGTGGAATGGGTGTCCTGCCGGGGCGCCGACCACCGGATCGGCCCGGTGGACGGGGTGCTCGCGGCCCTCGACCACGACCCGGCCGAGATCCGGCGGGAGGAACTGCTCGCGGCGCTGACGGGCACCCCGCTGCCCTGCCTGCGGGCGATCGACACCGCGCACCGCAGGCCGGACTGGCTCACCGGCGTCCGCGAGCGCCTCGACCACGGCGACATCGCCGGCGCGCTCGCGGTCGTCGAACGCATGCTCGGCCCCGAGGCCGTGCTGCGCGACGGCCCCCTGCGCGACGCCCTGGAAACCTGCGCGCGCCAACGGGTCACCTACGGCCTGTTCCGCGCCGGCCTCCCCGCGCCCGGCGCCGGCCCCGACCACCCCGTCCACCGCCCACCGCGCCGGACCCGGCGCACCCACCCCCGGCGGGCACCGCTCCGCTGAGCGACCGGCCGACGTAGCCGGGCCGCCAACCGCCGGAGTCGGCCCCGCTCCGACCGCGCATCACCACGGGGAGGTGGCCGATCGGGATCGGCCTCGCCCGCGGCCCCCGACCACCCCGCGCCTTCGCCGGGGCGCTGGCCGCGACGGTGCTGCTGCATCGCAGGCCGACCCGGCCTCGCACCAGGTCACGACCCCGCCACGCGTCAGCCGATGCCCCGTCCGCCGTCGACGTTGCTCCCGGCCCGGCGGACCCGGCCGGCAACGCCCCACCCACCACCAGTTCCGAGTCCGACGCCGCGGTCGCGCCGAGCGACTGCCCACACACCCGAGGTGATACCCCATGACCGACAACACCCCTGATTCCCCGCTCGACGTCTCCGCCGGCCTGCTGGCGCTGCTCGGCGACGTCACCACCGAACCGCGTCCCGATTCCCGGCTCGAGGCGCTGATGCTGGCGGTGGCCGCCGATCTGCCGGTGCTGCTGTGGGGTGAGCCCGGGATCGGCAAGACCGCCGCCCTCACCCAGCTCGCCGACTCGCTCGGGCTGCCGCTGACCACGGTGATCGCGAGCGTGCACGAGCCCTCGGACTTCTCGGGTCTGCCCGTCCTCGGCGCGGATCCCGCGAACCAGGGGGTCCCGATGGCGCCGCCGGAGTGGGCCGTCCGCCTCGCCCGGACGGGGCACGGCCTGCTGTTCCTCGACGAACTCTCCACGGCCCCGCCCGCGGTGCAGGCCGCCCTGCTGCGCCTGGTCCTCGAACGGCGCATCGGCGCGCTGCGGCTCCCGGACGGCGTGCGGATCGTCGCCGCCGCCAACCCGCGGGCCTCGGCCGCCGACGGCTGGGAACTGAGCGCCCCGCTGGCCAACCGCTTCGTCCATCTGCCGTGGACCCACGACCACGAGGTCGTCGTCCGCGGCCTCGGCGGGACCTGGCCGCGCGCGACCCTGCCCCGCCTGCGGCCCGAGAAGCTCACGGATTCGGTCGCGTTCGCCCGCCGCGCGGTCTGCGGACTCCTCGCGGCGCGGCCCAAGCTCGCGCACCAGATGCCCGGCACGGAGACCCGGCGCGGCGGCGCCTGGGCCTCGCCGCGGACCTGGGAGATGACCGTGCGGCTGATCGCCTTCGCCGACGCGGCGGGCGCGAGCCGCGACGTGCTGTCGATGCTGGTCCGGGGCACCGTCGGCGACGGCCCGGGCTTCGAGCTGCTCACCAGCATCGACCGCATGGACCTGCCCGATCCCGAAGCGCTGCTGGCCGATCCGGCCGCCGCCGAACTGCCCACCCGCGGCGACCTGCGCCAGGCCGCCCTCGACGCGGCGGTCGCCGCGGTGCGGGCGCGCCCCGATGCGGCCCGCTGGGACGCGGCCTGGGCGCTGCTCGTGCGCGCGGTCGAGACCGGCGCCCCCGACCTGGTCGTCGTCCCGGCGACAACCCTGGCCACGCTGCGCAGGCCCGGCTGGGACGTGCCCGCCTCGATCGAGCGGCTGGCCGGCCTGGTGTCGGTGTCGCGGGTCGCCGACAGCGCCGCGGACCGGGTCGCCGCCGGGGTGAGCCGATGAGCACCCGCGAGCTCGACCACGAGAAGCTGTGGGCCGCAAGGCTGTACGCGGTGCGTGCCCGGCCCTACCTCGCGACGGCCCTGTACGCGATGCGGCTCGTCGCGGCGCCGTCCGTGCCGACGATGGGCGTGGACCGGCACTGGCGCTGCTACGTCTCGCCCGCGTTCGTGGCCGACCGGCCGGTGGAGGAGCTGGCCTCGGTGCTGGTGCACGAGGTGTCGCACCTGCTGCGCGAACACCACCGCCGCGGTGAGCGTTTCGCGCGCGAACACGACCTGTCGGGCCCGGCCGAACGACTGCGGATGAGCATCGCCGCCGACGCGGAGATCAACGACGACGCCTTCG
>NZ_BAGK01000079.1 GCF_000308795.1 Nocardia thailandica NBRC 100428
GGTGACCAGCTCGCCGCCGTCGGCGCGCAGCCGCGCGATCAGCGCCTGGGTCAGCGCGCCGCTGCCGCCGACGGCGCGCCCCGGCGGCAGCGTGTGCATGAGCGCGGCGAACCCGACCATCGGCGCGGTGCCCGGCTCGGACATGGGCGGCCCGGACTGCGCGCCGAACCAGGCCAGCGCCGCCTTGAGCCGCTCGTCGTCGAACCAGCTGTCGAGCAGGGCGTCCCCGGTCTGCAGGAACTCCCGCGAGAGGGCGCTGCCGCCCGCCCGCGCGTCCAGCCCCCAGAACGAGCGCAGCAGCCTGCCGGGCGTCGGCGGCCCGCCGAAGGCCCGCATCACCCGGGCGCTGCGCGGCCCCCAGACCCCGGCGAAGCGGCGGTAGGCGGCGGCGTCGCGCGGCCCGCACGCCCGCGCGATCGAGGCGCAGGTGCGGTCGAGATCGCGGCGGAACACGATCGGGGCCCGGTCGCCGTCGGACGGCACGAACGCCCAGGGATCGCAGTCGAGGTAGCGCAGGCCGAACCGTGCCAGCCCGAGCTCCTCGACGATCCCGGTGTGCCGCACCATGATGTGCGCCGAGGACCCGCGATCGACCCGGTGCCCGGGGAAGCGCTCCACCGTGGACACCGCGCCGCCGGGCACCTCGTCGCGCTCGAGCACGAGGACCCGGCGCCCGGCGCGGGCCAGGTAGCAGGCCGCGACCAGCGCGTTGTGCCCGGAGCCGACGACGACGGTGTGGTCCTCGCTCACGCCGTGCCCGCCCGCACGCCGCCGCGCGCGTGGACGCGCGTCGCACGCGGCCGGTGACCGCTCACGCGTCCGCCCCGTCGGTCAGCGGCAGCCGCCTGCCCAGGATGGCGAACGGCCTGCTGTCCCCGGAGAAGACGAAATTGCGGATGACGTCGGTGAATCCGGCCCGCCGGTACAGCCGCCACGCCCGGTTGGCCTCCTCGGGGACCTCCGGCGTCGACAGCAGCACGGCCGCCTCGGTCCGGCCGTCGAGCAGCCGTTCCAGCAGCGTGCCGCCGATCCCGCGGCCCTGCGCGCTGGGGTGCACGTGCAGCTCGGTGAGCTCGAAGTAGTCGGCGAGCAGTTCCCGGGTGGCCTGTTCGGGCCAGCCGCAGCGGCGCATGCCCGAGTGCACCTGCTGATGCCACCACTGGCGCGGCGCGCCGTGGTAGCCGTACGCGATGGCGACGATCGGCGAGGTCCGCGGGTCGACGTGGCCGTCGTCCTCGGGCAGCAGCGCGGCCACGGCCCGCCAGCCCGCGCGGGTGGTGTGCTCGGTCCACATGGGCGCCCGATGGTGCTCGGTGCCGCGGGGGTAGTCCATGGCGGCGACATAGACCGAGAGGGCGTCGTGCAGGCGCGCACGCAGGGCCGCGGCCGTCAGTTCGACGACGGCGGGGGCGGGGGTGTGATGTGGCTTGACGGCTGTCATGGCTCTCGTCGGCCGCGCCGGGCGCGGAAAGTTGTCGGTGGCTGTCCTTATATTCAACATCGAGCAAACCTTCGAATGCCTGTTCGATCATTTAGGGGGCAGCTGATGGCTGGTCGCAACGATAGTCGGGGGCACGCGTCGCACGACGGACGCGCGGGTGGTCTGCTGCGCCAGGCCGATTCCCTGCTCACCGATTCGGCGTGGGAGCACGATCCGGCCGAGCGCTTCCGCACCGCCTACCTGGCCGCGCTGCGCGGCGCGGGCGCGGTGATCGCGCTGACCGGCGCCGATCGCGCGCCGCGGGCCCGCTCGCGCAGCGCCTGGGTGCTGATGGAACGCGCCGCGCCGGAGTTCGCCATGTGGTCGGACTACTTCGCCGCGCACTCCCAGTTGCGCGCGGCGCTGGAAGCCGGTCTGGACCGCTCGATCTCCGACACGCAGGCCGACGAATTCTGCTCGCGGGTCGGCGCCTTCCTCTACGACGTCGACGACGCCCTCGTCGCGGCGGGCCGCGGAGCGTCGCAGCCGGGTCGCAATCCAGGCATGACCGCTTAGTTATGCCCGAGTAGGTGGTACGGCGGTGATCGAACTCGTATCATGGGGGGAGATAAGAGGCCGTCTACCCGGAGGCGGCCACCACGCCTAGTGCCGGGGGAGGTACCGTGCCACTCTCCGAGCACGAGCAGCGCATGCTCGAACAGATCGAGAGCGCTCTCTATGCTGAGGATCCGAAGTTCGCGTCGTCCGTCCGCGGCGGACGCCTTCGTTCCACGTCGAGCCGACGCAGGCTCCAGGCCGCGGCCCTGTTCGCCATCGGCCTGTTCCTGCTGGTCGCCGGCATCGCCGCCCCGGTGAAGCTGGGGGATTTCCCCATCATCAGCCTGGTCGGTTTCATCGTCATGTTCGGTGCGGGTGTCCTGCTGCTGGTCGGCGGGCCCAAGGTCGGCAAGCGGGCCGAGCGCGGGAGTTCCGAGCACCCCAGCGGTTCCGGGAGCGGCCGCAGCGGCCGCCAGCGCCGGGCCGGCGGATTCTCCGATCGGATGGAGGATCGCTTCCGCCGCAGGTTCGAGCAGGAGTAGGCCCCGCGGGGGCCGCCTCCCCACGCACGTCCCACGAGGGCGGTGGCACACCGATGACGGTGTGCCACCGCCCTCGTCGTGTGTCCGGGGCAGGGCGCGCGCCCCACCTTCCCCACCACCCCCCACCGAGGCCCGCCGCGGGCCCCCGGCCGCCGCGGCGGACACCCCGACCGGGCAAGTTTGCTGGGGATTGCCCGGAACCTGGCGTGTCGGGCGTGTCGGCAAGCAGAACACGCGATAGCGCCGAATCTCGGTGATAGCTGGTGTGACCTGCGGAATTGGCTCGGCGGGGAGGCAGATCACGGAGGGTTTCGATTGAAAGTGGGGGAAAGTGGGGTAATGTGGGGCGCGCACTACAGGAGAGGCCGCACGGCAGTTGTCCAGTAGGGAGGTGTCGAGATGTTTCTCGGTACCTACACCCCCCGCCTGGACGACAAAGGGCGACTGACGTTGCCTGCGAAATTTCGAGACGATCTGGCGGGAGGGTTGATGGTCACGAAGAGTCAGGACCACAGCCTGGCCGTCTACCCCCGTGAAGAATTCACCGCGCTCGCCCGGCGAGCGGCGGCGGCGTCCCGAAGCAATCCGCAGGCCCGCGCCTTCGTCCGCGCTCTCGCGGCGGGTACAGACGAGCAACGTCCGGACGCACAGGGCCGGATCACGCTGTCGGCGGATCACCGCCGCTACGCGAACCTCTCACGGGATTGCGTGGTGATCGGATCGGTCGACTTCCTCGAGATATGGGACAAGCAGGCGTGGGAGACCTACCTCGCCGAACACGAGGAGGACTACGCGCAAGCCGGAGACGAGGCGCTGGGCGGGATCTTCTAGCCCAGAGCACGCGAGTGCTGCGAGGCCTCTGCCCGGACGTGGACCCTGACGTACTTCCCCGACGCCAGGTGCCACCCCCCGGACAGAGACCTCGACGCATTCGCCGGCCCCGCCGTTCGGCGGCAGGGCCGCTTCTTTCGATGAAACGCTGTAAAGCACTGTGTGGCAAGGCGACCCGTCTGCGACGCGCGAGGCAGGATCCCGGGAGGTCGAGGTGAACCACGAAGCCGAGACCCCCCGTCATGTGCCCGTCCTGCTGGACCGGGCCGACGAGTTGCTGGGTCCCGCCCTCGGCGAGCCGGGCGCGGTCTACGTCGACGCCACGCTGGGTCTGGGCGGTCACGCCGAACATTTCCTGCGCGCCTACCCGCAGTCCCGCCTGGTCGGCCTCGACCGCGACACCACCGCGCTGAAACTCGCCGGTGAACGGCTGGCGCCCTTCGCCGACCGGATCACGTTGGTGCACACCCGATACGACGGCATCGCCGACGCGCTGTCCGAGGCGGGCCTCGCGGAGACCGGGTCGGTGTCGGCGATCCTGATGGATCTGGGCGTGTCCTCCATGCAGCTCGACGAGGCCGACCGCGGGTTCGCCTACTCCGTCGACGCGCCGCTGGACATGCGGATGGACCCGACGACCGGCATCACCGCCGCCGACGTGCTCAACACCTACAGCCACGGCGACCTGGCCCGGGTGCTGAAAACCTATGGCGACGAACGCTTCGCGGGCAAGATCGCCTCGGAGGTGCTGCGCCGCCGCGCGGTGACCCCGTTCACCACCTCCGCCGAACTGGTCGAGCTGCTCTACGCGACCATCCCGGCGGCGGCGCGGCGCACGGGCGGGCACCCCGCCAAGCGGACCTTCCAGGCGCTGCGCGTCGAGGTCAACGGCGAGCTCGACTCGCTGCGCGCGGCGCTGCCCGCGGCGCTCGACGCGCTGCGGGTGGGCGGCCGCATCGTCGTCATGTCCTACCAGTCGCTGGAGGACAGGCTGGTCAAGCAGGAGTTCGCGCCGCGGATCGTGTCGCGGACGCCTCCGGGCCTGCCGGTCGAACTGCCCGGCATGGGACCGGAATTCCGGATGCTGACCCGCGGCGCGGAGAAGGCGACGGAGTCCGAGATCGAGAAGAACCCGCGCTCGGCGCCGGTGCGCATGCGCGCGGCCGAGCGGATCGCGGCGGGCTCCGGCCAGACACAGGAGGGGACACGATGAGCGTGCAGACGGGCACCGTCGCGGTGCGGACCGGGTCCGGCCGCCGGGTGCAGGCCGCCGATCGGGTGAAATCCGGTGCGGCGCAGCGGGCCTACGCGCGCAGGCGCACCCGCGCCGAGCAGCTCGACGGCACCGCCGACCTGCCGGTGAGCGCCGGATCGGCGACGGCGGGCCGGATCCCGTTCGTCACCGCCATCATCGGCCTGCTCGGCTGCGGCCTCGCGCTGACCCTGCTGCTGACCACGCGCGCCGCCGAGGACAGCTACCAGCTCGGCGACGCGAGGGCGGTCAACCGGAAGCTGGCCGACGAGCGCAGCGCGCTGCAGCGGGAGGTCGCGGGGGCCGATTCGGCGCCCGAACTGGCCGCGCGCGCACGGGAACTCGGCATGATCCCGGCGGTCGACCCGGCCCGGCTGGTGCTCGGGCCGCACGGCGAGGTCACGGTGATCGGCACCCCGACGCCCGCGCAGGGGGCCCCGGCGCCGCTGCTCAACACCCCGCCGACCACTTCGCCGGTGCCCGCGCCCGGGCACGCCCAGGCGCAGGGGGAGCGGGTGGTCCCGGTGCGGCCGGGCGAGACCACGACGACCACCCCGGCGCCCGCGCCCGCGGGCGCCCAGCTCGCGCCCAACGTGCTGGCCGCGCCCGCCCCGGCGCCGCAGCCGCACGAGAACGCGCCGTCGCCGGTGCCCGCCGCGGCGAATCCGCCCGGCGGCCCGCTGGTCGACGCGCACGCCGGCCTGCCCGGCGCCGCGGCCGGGCCGCAGGGCGGTCACCCAGAGAACACCGAGAACCCCGAGAACCCCTCGGCCGCCGCGGATCCGGAGGCAGCGGGCGCACCGCCGACCACCGTGGACGGTGGTCTTCGATGAGGCAGGGCAGGCCCGCGTCGCGGCAGCGGCGCGGGCCCGCGCGGTCGCGCGGCCGCTCCGGCGGTCCCGACCGTCCGGTCCGCCTGCGGCTCGGCATCGGCCGGGTGACCCTGCTGGCCGTGCTGGCCGTGGTGGCGTTGCAGCTGCTGTGGATCCAGAGCATCGCCGCGCCCGCGCTGTCGGCGCAGGCGGCGGGCCAGCGGACCACCAAGGAGACCATGGCCGCGCTGCGCGGCCCCATCACCGACCGGCACGGCACCGCGCTGGCGTTCACCGTGCTCGCCAAGGCCCTGACGTTCCAGCCGATCCGGGTGCGCCAGCAGCTCACCGACGCCCGCGCCGCCAATCCCAAGGCGCCGGACGTGGACGAGCGGCTGCGCGGGATCGCCAAGATGATCCACGACAAGCTCGGCGCCAACGCCCCCACCGAGGCGGAGCTGCTGGACAAGCTGCGCAGCGACAAGACCTTCGCCTACCTGGCCCGCTACGTCGACCCGCGGGTGGCCGCCGAGATCACCGCGGCCTATCCCGAGGTCGGCACCGAGCGCCAGGCGCTGCGCGAATACCCGGGCGGGTCGCTGGCGGCCAACGTCCTCGGCGCGACCGGGTGGGACGGGCACGGCCAGATGGGCCTGGAATCGGCGCTGGACTCGGTGCTCGCGGGTACCGACGGCTCGCGCACCTACGATCGCGGTTCCGACGGCGCGGTCATCCCCGGCAGCTACCGCGACCAGCAGCCCGCCGTGGACGGCCAGGGCGTGGAGCTGACCCTGGACCACGACCTGCAGTACTACGTGCAGCAGCAGGTCCAGCAGGCCAAGCAGATGTCGGGCGCCGGGTCGGCCTCGGCCGTCGTGCTCGACGCCAAGACCGGCCAGGTGCTGGCCATGGCCAACGACTCGACCTTCAACCCCATGCAGCCGCGCCAGTACTGGTCCTCGGCCGACATGGGCAATCCGGCGGTGAGCGAGCCGTTCGAGCCCGGCTCGGTGAACAAGATCATCACCGCCGCCGCGGCCATCGAGTACGGCGTCACCAACCCCGACGAGGTGCTGCAGGTGCCCGGCTCGATCCGGATGGCGGGCGTCACCGTCAACGACGCCTGGGAGCACGGCACCGCGCCCTACACGACCACCGGCGTGTTCGGGAAGTCCTCCAACGTCGGCACGCTCATGCTGGCCCAGCGCGTCGGCGAGGACCGCTTCGCCGACATGGTCGACCGGTTCGGGCTCGGCAGGCGGACCGGCGTCGGCCTGCCCGCCGAGAGCGCCGGGCAGGTGCCCGCCCGCGACCAGTGGTCGGGCGGCACCTTCGCCAACCTGCCCATCGGCCAAGGCCTTTCGATGACCACCCTGCAGATGACCGGCATGTACCAGGCCATCGCCAACGACGGCCTCCGCATCCCGCCGCGCATCGTGAAGGCCCGCATCGGGCCCGGCGGCGAGCGCACCGAGGAACTCCAGCCCGACGGCGTGCGGGTGGTGAGCCCGCAGACCGCGGCGACGCTGCGCCAGATGTTCCAGTCCGTCGTGCAGAAGGACCCGATGGGCGTGCAGATGGGCACCGGCGCGTCGGCCGCGATCGAGGGCTACCAGGTGGCCGGGAAGACCGGCACCGCGCAGAAGGTCGACCCGGCCTGCCGGTGCTATTCGACCTCGTCGTACTACATCACCTTCGCCGGGATGGCCCCCGCCGACAACCCGCGCTACGTGATCGGGATGATGCTGGACGCGCCGGTGCGCAGCGCCGACGGCAGCGGCGGCCAGTCGGCCGCCCCGCTGTTCCACAACATCGCCTCGTGGGCCCTGCAGCGCGACCGCGTGCCGCCCTCGCCCACGCCCAAACGGCTCGTTCTGCAGGCAGGGGTGTAGCCGGCCGCCGGAATGACCAACCCATTGGTCCGCGAACACCCGCGCGTCGGTACCCTGACACGTCGTCTCGCCCGTCTCGTCCCCGCGCTCGATTCATCGGAGAGGAACCCTGTGCCAGTGCAGTCCAGCCCGCACGCGCTCCGGCCGGTCAACCCGCCGACGACGCCGCTACCGGCCCTGCTGGACCTCACCGGAGCCACCACCCGCGGGGCCGACCCCGCGACGGTGTCGGTGACCGGGATCGAGCAGCGCTCGAACGCCGTGCGCCCCGGTGATCTGTTCGCCGCGCTACCGGGCGCCCACGCCCACGGTGCCCGCTTCGCCGCCGACGCGGTCGCGCGCGGGGCGGTCGCGGTGTTCACCGACCCCGCCGGCGCCGCCGAGTTCGGCGACCTGGGGGTCCCGGTGCTGGTGAGCGAGCGGCCGCGGGCCGTGCTCGGCGAGCTGTCGGCCGAGATCTACGGCCACCCGTCGGACCGGTTGCGCATCGTCGGCATCACCGGCACCTCCGGCAAGACCACCACCTCCTACCTGGTGGAGGCGGGCCTGGCCGCGGCCGGGCTGTCCACCGGGCTCATCGGCACCATCGAGACCCGCATCGGCGGGCAGCGGGTGCCCAGCGCGCTGACCACCCCCGAGGCGCCCCAGCTGCACGCGATGTTCGCCGCGATGGTCGAGCAGGGCGTGGACGCCGTGGTCATGGAGGTCTCGAGCCACGCGCTGGCGCTCGGCCGGGTCGACGGGGTGCGGTTCGCGGTCGGCGCGTTCACCAACCTGTCCCAGGACCACCTCGACTTCCACGCCGACTTCGAGGACTACTTCGCCGCCAAACGGAAGCTGTTCGAGGCGGATTCGCCGGTCGCCGCGCGCGTGCCGGTGATCTGCGTCGACGACGAGTGGGGCACTCGCCTCGCCGCGAGCCTGGCCGCGCCGGTCACCGTCTCGACGACCGGCGCCGCCGACTGGCGGGTGGCGGGCGAGGTCACCGCGCGCGGCGGCGAGCAGGAGTTCGTCGCGGCGGGCCCGGGGGGCGAGGTGCCGGTGCGGCTGCGGCTGCCCGGCCGCTACAACGTCGCCAACGCGCTGCTGGCCGTCGCCGTGTGCGCCGCGGCGGGTGTCGAGCCCGCGGTGGCCGCGCCCGCGCTGGCCGCGGTCGACGTGCCGGGGCGCATGCAGCGCATCGAGCGCGGCCAGGAGTTCCTCGCCGTGGTCGACTACGCGCACAAGCCCGCCGCGATCGAGTCCGTCGTTCGCACCCTGCGCGGACACCTGGCGGCGGCGGGCACGGGCAGGCTGGCGGTGGTGGTCGGCGCGGGCGGCGACCGGGACGCGGCCAAGCGCCCGCTCATGGGCGCGGCCGGCGCGCGCGGTGCCGACCTGCTGGTCGTCACCGACGACAATCCCCGCTCCGAGGACCCGGCCGCCATCCGCGCGGCCGTGCTCGCGGGCGCGCGGGAGGTCCCCGAGGCGGAGCGCGGCGAGGTCCGCGAGATCGGGGACCGCGCCGCCGCGATCGCGGCGGCGCTGGCCTGGGCCCACCCCGGTGATGTGGTGCTGGTGGCAGGCAAGGGGCACGAGGCAGGACAGGAGATCCAGGGGGTCAAACACGCCTTCGACGATCGCGAGGTGGTCGCGCGGGCGCTGGATTCTCTGCTGGCACAACACAGTCCGGAGACGGACGCGGAGGACTTGACGGTTTCATGATCGAGATGACACTGGGGGAGATCGCGCGGATCGTGGGGGGTGAGCTCCACGACGCGCCGGACCCGCAGGTGCGTGTGACCGGCGGGGTCGAGTTCGACTCGCGCCGGATCGGGCCCGGGGATCTGTTCCTGGCCCTGCCCGGCGCCGCGGCCGACGGCCACGACTACGCCGCGGGCGCGGTCGCGGCGGGCGCGGTCGCGGTGCTGGCGGCACGCCCGGTCGGCGTGCCCGCCGTGGTGGTCGCCCCCGACCCGGACGCGGTGCCCGCCAACGCCATGGCGCGCGAGCACGACGCCGACGGTTCGGGCGCCGCCGTGCTCGCCGCGCTGGCCGAGCTGGCCCGCGCCAGCACCGAGCGGCTGACCGAGCAGACCGGTCTCACCGTCGTCGGGGTCACCGGTTCGTCCGGCAAGACCTCGACCAAGGACCTCATCGCGGCCGTGCTCGCGCCGCTCGGCCCGGTCGTCGCCCCGCCCGGGTCCTTCAACAACGAGCTGGGCCACCCGTGGACCGCGCTGCGCGCCGGCGCGGACACCCGCTTCCTCGCCCTGGAACTGTCCGCCCGCGGCCGGGGGCACATCGCCGCGCTGGCCCGGGTCGCGCCGCCGCGCATCGGCGTGGTGCTCAACGTCGGCACCGCCCACCTGGGCGAGTTCGGCAGCCGGGAGGCCATCGCCGCCGCCAAGGGCGAGCTGGTCGAGGCGCTGCCCGCCGACGGCCTCGCCGTCCTCAACGCCGACGACCCGCGCGTGGCGGCCATGGCGTCGCGGACGAAGGCCCGCGTGGTCACCGTCGGCCTGTCCGGTGAGGCCGACATCCGCGCCACCGACGTCACCACCGACGACGAGGCCCGCGCCCGGTTCACCCTGCACGCCCGCGGCGAGTCGGTCCCGGTGCGGCTGGCCGTGCACGGCGAACACCAGGTCGGCAACGCCCTGTCCGCCGCCGCGGTCGCCCTCGAGTGCGGTGCCGACCTGCCGACCGTCGCGGCCGCGCTGTCCGGCGCCACGGCCGCCTCGGCCCGCCGCATGGACGTGCGCACCCGGCCCGACGGCGTGACCGTCATCAACGACTCCTACAACGCCAACCCCGACTCCATGCGGGCCGCGCTCAAGGCGCTGGTCACCATGTCCAAGGCGGGCCCCGCGCCGCGCCGCTCCTGGGCCGTGCTCGGCGAGATGGGTGAGCTCGGGGACGATACGGTCATCGAGCACGACGCGATCGGGCGCCTCGCCGTGCGCCTCGACGTCGACCGGTTGATCGTGATCGGCGACGGCAGGCCCTCGCACGGCCTGCACCAGGGCGCGGTGATGGAGGGCTCGTGGGGCGAGGAATCGCTGCTCGTCCCCGACATCGATGCCGCGGTGGCCGTCCTCGACGAGGAACTGGCCCCCGGGGACATCGTGCTGGTCAAGGCATCGAAGGCGGCCGGGCTGTGGGCCGTGGCCGAACACCTGACCGCGGCAGCGGAAGGTAGCACGGAGGCTCGACGATGAGGCAGATTCTGTTCGCCGCGGGGATCGCGATGGCGGTGTCGATCCTGTTGACACCGTGGGTGATCCGGTTGTTCGCCCGCCAGGGCTTCGGCCAGGAGATCCGGGTCGACGGCCCGGCCAGCCACCAGGCCAAGCGCGGCACCCCGACCATGGGCGGCGTGGCGATCCTGATCGGCATGTGGGCGGGCTACCTCGGTTCGCACCTGATCGGCATCGCCTACGACGCCGAGGGTCCGACCGCCTCGGGCCTGCTCGTGCTGAGCCTGACCACCGCCCTGGGCGCGGTCGGCTTCCTCGACGACTTCATCAAGCTGCGCAAGCAGCGCAACCTCGGCCTCACCGCCGCGGGCAAGTACATCGGTCAGGTCAGCGCCGCGGTGATCTTCGCGGTGCTGGTCCTGCAGTTCCGCAACCAGTTCGGGCTCACCCCGGCCAGCAGGCACATCTCCTACGTGCGCGACTACAGCACGGTCACCCTCGGCGCGATCGTGTTCGTCATCATGGTGGTCGTCCTCGTGGTGGCCTGGTCGAACGCGGTCAACCTGACCGACGGCCTCGACGGCCTCGCCGCGGGCTCGATGAGCCTGCTGCTCGGCGCCTACGTGATCATCACCTTCTGGCAGTACCGCAACGCGTGCGCCACCAACCCGGCCACCGGCTGCTACGACGTCCGCGATCCGCTCGACCTGGCGCTGGTCTGCGCCGCGGCGGGCGCGGCGTGCATCGGCTTCCTGTGGTGGAACGCCGCGCCCGCCAAGATCTTCATGGGCGACACCGGTTCGCTGGCCCTCGGCGGCCTGATCGCCGGCCTGTCGATCACCACCCGCACCGAACTGCTCATGGCCGTGATCGGCGCGCTGTTCGTCGCCGAGGCGGGCTCGGTGGTGCTGCAGGTCGCGGTGTTCCGCACGACGCGGAACCGGTTGTTCAAGATGGCGCCGTTCCACCATCACTTCGAACTCAGCCAATGGGCGGAGACGACGGTCATCATCAGGTTCTGGATCCTGGCCGGCATCGCGGCCGCGGTGGGTCTCGGACTGTTCTACAGCGAATATCTCGCACAGGTCGGGTGAGGCGAGCCATGGTCGATCACTCCTCCCGCGCCCTGCGCTCCCCGGGTCCGATGCTCGAATTCCTGCGTGGCCGCGACGTGCTCGTCGCCGGCTGGGGCGTCTCCGGACGCTCGCTGATCGAACCGCTGCGCGACATCGGCGCGCATCCCGTCGTCACCGACTCCGGCGCCAAGGCCCTGGCCGAGGCCGCCGAGCTCGGGCTCGAGGTCGCGTCCTCGATCGAACTCGAGTCCGGCGACCTGACCCGCTTCGCCCTGGTGATCACCAGCCCGGGCTGGCGGCCGGACTCCCCGGTGCTGGTCCGCGCCGTCACCGAGGGCATCCCGGTGTGGGGCGATGTCGAGTTCGCCTGGTGGGTGGACCAGGCCCGCATCTACGGCCCGGTCCGCAAGTGGCTCGTCGTGACCGGCACCAACGGCAAGACGACGACCACCCAGATGACCCACGCCATCCTGCGGGCCGCCGGTATCCCCAGCGTCGCCTGCGGCAACATCGGCCTGCCCATCCTGGACGCGCTGCGCCGCAACCCCGGCCCGCAGGTCCTGGCGGTCGAGCTGTCCTCGTTCCAGCTGTACTGGGCGCCCTCGGTGCGTCCGGAGGCGGGCGTGGTGCTCAACGTCGCCGAGGACCACCTGGACTGGCACGGCGGCCTGGACGCCTACGCCGCCGCCAAGGCCCGCGCGCTGACGGGCCGGGTGGGCGTCGTGGGCCTGGACGACCCGGTCGCGGCCTCGCTGGCCCGCAAGGCCAAGGCGCGGCGCACGGTCGGCTTCCGCATCGGCGTGCCCGCCGACGGCGAGCTCGGCGTGGTCGACGGCAAGCTGCTCGACCGCGCGTTCACCAAGGCCGCCATCCTCGCCGAGACCGGCGACCTGAGCCCGCAGGGCCCCGCCGGGATCGCCGACGCCCTCGCGGCCTCCGCGCTGACCCGGGCCATCGACGTGGCCCCGCAGTTCGTGCGCGAGGGCCTGATCGAGCACAAGGTGGGTCCGCACCGGACCGCCTTCGTGCGCGAGGTCGGCGGCGTCGACTTCGTCGACGACTCGAAGGCGACCAACCCGCACGCCGCCCGTGCCTCCATCCTGGCCCACCCGCACGTGGTGTGGCTGGCGGGCGGGCAGCTCAAGGACGCCAGCGTCGAGGACCTGATCGAGGAGGTCGCCGAGCGGCTCGTCGGCGCGGTCCTGTTCGGCCAGGACGCCCCGGTGATCGCCGCCGCACTCGCGCGACACGCGCCCGAGGTCCCGGTCATCGAGCTGGGTACGGGGGACGATGCCGGTATGGAGGCCCCACCGTCCCAGCGTGCCGAAGCCGTGATGCAGCGGGCCGTGCGCGCCGCCGCCGGGCTCGCCACGGCGGGGGACACCGTGCTGCTGGCCCCCGCGGCGGCCTCCCTCGACATGTACGACAGCTACAGCCACCGCGGCGAGTGCTTCGTCGCCGCGGTCAACGCGCTGGACGACGGAGACATCGGGCAGGGCGTGTGATCGGACACGGGGAGAGGACACAGCCGTGACGGAGACGACGCGGCGGGCGCGGGCGGGCGAGCGGTTCACCACCTGGCTGGCCCGGCCGCTCGCGTCGTTCCATCTCGTCGTCACCATCGCGGTGCTGCTGACCGTGCTCGGGCTGGTCATGGTGCTCTCGGCGTCCAGCGTCGAGGCCTACGCCGGTGGCGGGTCGGCCTATTCGCTGTTCGTCCAGCAGGCCATGTTCGCGGGGCTGGGGGCGGTGCTGTTCTACCTCGCGCTGCGGCTGCCGCTGCAACGGCTGCGGCAGTGGTCGTTCCCGCTGTTCGCGGTGTCGGTGCTGGCGCTGTTCCTCGTCCTCATCCCCGGGATCGGCTCGGAGGTCTACGGCGCGCGGCGCTGGTTCGACATCGGGCCGGTCTCGATCCAGCCCTCGGAGATCGTCAAGGTCACCCTCATCCTGTGGGGCGCCAACCTGCTGGCCTACCGCCGGGGCGGGCCGCTCAAGGACATCCTGGTGCCGCTGGTGCCCGCCGGTCTGCTGGTCTGCCTGCTGGTGGTGCTCGAGCCCAACCTGTCGACCACCATCGCGCTGGGCATCGTGCTGGCGGCGCTGCTCTGGTACGGCGGGCTGCCGGTGCGGTTGTTCGTCACCATCGCGGTGACCGGCCTGATCGCGGCCGCGGTGCTGGCGGTGTCGGCCGGCTACCGGTCAGACCGCGTGCGCGCCTTCTTCGACTCCGGCGCCGACCCGCAGGGCATCAACTACCAGGCTCGCCAGGCGAAGTACTCCCTGGCCGACGGCGGCATCTGGGGGCGCGGTCTCGGGCAGAGCCGGGCCAAGTGGAGCTATCTGCCGAACTCCCACAACGACTTCATCTTCGCCATCATCGGCGAGGAACTCGGTTTCGTCGGCTGCATGCTGGTCGTCGCGCTGCTGGCGCTGTTCGTCTACACCGGGATCCGCATCTCGCTGCGCTCGGTCGACCCGTTCCTGCTGCTGCTCACCGCCACCGCGACCACCTGGATCACCGCGCAGGCGCTGATCAACATCGGCTACGTCGTCGGCCTGCTTCCGGTGACCGGTCTGCAGCTGCCGCTCGTGTCGGCGGGCGGCTCGTCGCTGGCGATCACGCTGTTCATGTTCGGCATCATCGCCAGCGCCGCGCGCCACGAACCCGAGGCGGTGGCCGCGCTGAAGGCGGGCCAGGACGGCAGGCTCAGCCGGTT